>VGOZ01000029.1 GCA_016875715.1 Chloroflexota bacterium
GATCTCGGTGCCATCGATGGTGAACCGATCGCGAATCCATCCGCTCCAATCTCCCGGAGCAAGGTCGGCAATCTCCCGCCGCCCGTCATCCAGGACACGGCACCGGCCCTCGGCCACGCGGGCGACATACCGCTTCGGGACGCCGGCCTTCCCACGCTGCATCGAACCCTGACTGCGCGCCAGCGGGCGGACGATCAGGTCCGCCTCGCGGGCGCCGTCGAGCGAAACGACGAACTGGACGGGATCGATCTCGCGGACGTTCTGCAGCGCGCTCGGGTCGAGCGTCTCAGGATCGCGATGCCCTTCCAGGGCCCGGCTGGTCCATCGGCCGGCGACGAAGTGGTGATACCCGGCGATCTGATGGTGGTTGCTCACGCCCGGGCCCGTCCCCTCGACCTGAACGCCCCGCACGATCGTGGGCGGCCAGGACATTTCCTGCTTCACGAGAATCACGTCTCCGCCGCCGCGCTCGATCGCGTTCCAGAGGTACTCCGCGCGACAGAGGCGCGTGTTGATGCCCCAGTCACTCTCCGCGAGCGGATGCCCGGGCCGGTGGATATTGAAGTCCATCACCCGGTGCGTGCCCGGCCAGGCACCAGTCCAGAGTGCGGTCCAACCCGGCGGCGTGAGGGTCGGAAAGACGCCGATCACCTCGCTCCAGGCTCCTTCACCCATCAGCCGGCTGATGTTCGGCAGGTGCCTCTCGGCGGCGAGAATGCGGAGCAGTTCCATACTCGCTCCATCCATGCCCACCACGATCGCCCGTCGTCGCATCGTTGCCTCCCGCATCGCCCGGAGGATAGGGAAAGCAGCGATCCGCGAAAGGATCGATCGGGCCGGCATCCGGTTCTGCTGGGCTGCCCTCACCCTCGCCCTCTCCCACCGCGGCGGGAGGGGGATGACCGCGCTCGTCAGTGATGGCGCCGGCCACTCGCCTGAGTCGTCCTGCCGACGGCGTCTGTCGGCAGGACGACGCTCGCCCGCGGCAGCGGGAGAGTGTGGAGCGCATCAGAGGGTGAGGGGCGATCCTGAAGCCACTAGACTCCGCCTCCCGCGTGGATCGCCGACGCCGCGTCACCGTCTCTCCTCCAGAGAATCCGCGGAGCGACTGGACCGTGTTCGCTCTGGCGGCCGGCGCCGTACTCGGCCTGAGCCTGCTCGTTTACCTCTACTTCTCTTCGAGCGCACCGTCCGTCGCTCCTGCAACTGCCACGCCCCGCGTGACAGTCCTTGTGGTCCAGTCGGTGAGTTCGCCGACCCCGTCGCCGCGACCGACGCCGGTCGTAACAGCGACGGGTGCATCGCCGATCGAGATCGTGCAGACATTGGTGGCGCAGCAGGTCACGGTGACGGCGATCGCCGCGACCGCCGTGGCGGCGCATCAGCAGACGGAGACGGCCACCGTAGGGCCGGGAGCAACCATCACCGCGGCTGCCGGCACCGCAGTCGCGACTCAGACGCTCCTCGCTCGCGAGTCGGTCACCGCCGTGTCCGCCGAGACCGCCCGCGCGCGCGCCTCGGAAACGGCCGCGGCGACGGCAACGCACGCGGCGGGAACGGCCACCGCCTCGGTCCCCACTCCCACGCTCACGAGCGTCCCGCCGACGATCGCCCCGACCGCCGACCCCACCCAGGTCGCGGCCGCAACCGCAACCGCGATGTCCGGCGCAATCGAGACGGCCGTCGCCGCCACGCAGGTCGCGCAGACGACCGCGACCCACGTTGTGGCAGCCGGAACGGCGACGGCGCTGGCGCAGAGCATTGCCGCCATCCAGACGGCCTCGGCCGCGACGACCGCGACCGCCGCGGCACGGACTCCGTACCCGACGCCATGAGGGGGCGCCCGGCCGCCCACTCCGTACAATCAACGCCCATGGATGCGATGAAGAACCTCGTCACCGCCTACTCGACGCGGGAGTTCCTCGATCGGCCGATCGCCGAGGATACGTTGAAAGACATGCTGCGCGCGGCGCGCTGGTGCGGAAGCTCCCGCAATTCACAGCCGTGGAACGTCATCGTGATCCGTGATCGGGCCACGCTGCGCGCGCTGGCCGAGATCATCCCCTACGGCAAGCACATGGCCAGCGCGCCGATGGGGATCGCCTTCGCGATCGAGGGCGCCGGACGCGGACAGTCGCTCGACGCCGGGCGGATCTCTCAGAACGTGATGCTCGCCGCGAACGCTCACGGCGTGGGCACCTGCATCTCGACGATCGCGGACGACGAGCGCGATCGTCAGGCCTGCGCGCTGCTGGGCGTGCCCGATGGGTGGAGCGTGCGCTCGTTCCTGTCCATTGGCTATCCGCGGCCTCGCACGCCGGAGGAGGCGGCGGCGGCGAAGGCGCGACCCAATCGCGGCCGGAAGCCGTACGCGCAGATCGTCTCGTACGAGCGGTTCGGGAAGCCGGCCCCGTAGGTCCAGGCCAGGCCCGCGGCGAGCGAATCGCCCGGGCGCTGGATCGGTTGGCGGTCCTAACCGGCCACCTGGTACAGGTAGAGTGGGTTCCCGTCGGGGTCAGTGAAATGGGCCAGGCGGATACCGCCAACGGACGGTGGTGGCGAGTCGAGAGCGAGGCCCCGACCGCGCAGCGTGGCGATCGCGGCATCGAGGTCCGCGACAGCGAACCCGACCGAGAGGGCGCCGCGCGCGCGCGGAGTCGGAGACCCCGGATGGGTGGCGTGCAGGCCGATGTTCCATCCGCCGCCGGCGGCGATCGCCGTGAACCCGGAGCCGCCGCGATAGGCGACCGGCAGACCGAGCGTCTCGCTGTAGAACCCGATCGCGCGAGCCATATCCGAAACGTAGACCGTGATCGTGCCGCGATCGACGTACATCGCCCCGCGAGTGTAGGTCCGGCGACCCGGTAGACAGGGGATGCCAGCACCCAGGCCGGGTGCGGACTACCGCGCCGCGATCGGGGGCTTCGCCCAGGTGAGCCACGCCGCCGACGCCACGAACAGATCGTCCGTGAGTAGGGCGATGTCGTCGAGGGAGAGGACCGCCGCCGTAAGCGGATCGAGCGCGACAGCCTGGCGCGCCGCGTCGCGGTCCTGCTCTACCGCCGCCTTGACAGCCAGCTCCTGGACGGCGATGTTGCTCCGGTTCAGCGCCGCGAGTTGCGGCGGTAGGTTGCCGACGGCGCACGGGTGGATCCCACGGGCGTCGACTAGGCACGGCACCTCGACACACGCACCCTCCGGGAGGTTGGCGATGAGGCCGCGGTTGATGACGTTCCCGTTCACCCGCGCCGGGGTGTTTGTCTCGATCGCATGGAGCACGGTCGCGCAGTACTCGTCGGTACGATCGGTCGGGATGGGGTCGAGCCCATCCACCTGGCGCTGCACCCCCTCGTAGTAGCTCTGCTGGCGCTGGACGTAGAGGTCGTAGTCGCGGCGCCACGGGGGCGCGTACCGCTCGGCGAGGGTCTGGGTACGCCGGAAGTAGGGCACGTACTCCGACATGTGGCGCGTGGACTCGGTGACGAAGTAACCGAAATGGCGCATCACCTCGAAGCGCACGCGGTCCTTCTCGTAGATCGCGGGATCGGCCATCGCCTGAAAGAGCCGCGGACGGAGATCTTCATCGCCGCGGCGGAACTCGAGGAACCAGGCCATGTGGTTGATCCCCGCGACCCAGTACGACACCTCCGCGTACGGCACACCGATGTACCCAGCGAGCTGGCGCGACGTGCCCTGCACCGAGTGACAGAAGCCGATCACCTTGATGCGCGTGGCCTGGCCGATCGCCCAGCAGTTCACCGCCATGGGGTTGGAGTAGTTGATGAGCAGTGCGTTTGGGCAGAGCTCCTCCATGTCGCGGCAGATGTCGATGAGGACCGGGATGGTCCGCAGCGCTCGGAAGACGCCGCCGGGACCGAGCGTGTCACCGACCGCCTGGTCGACGCCGTAACGGTGGGGGATCTCGACATCGGGCCGCACCGCGTCCACGCCGCCGACCTGGATCGCGACGATGACGTAGTCGGCACCGTCGAGCGCCTTACGCCGGTCAGTGGTCGTCTCAATTCGGGCAGGAAGGTTCCGTTCTCGCACCAGCCGCCGTGCCAGCGCCCCGATGGAGGTGAGGCGATCCGGATCGAGGTCCATGAGCCGTAACGTCGAGTCGGCCAGTTCTGGGTAGGAGAGGATGTCGGTCGTCAGTCGCTGGGCGAACACGACACTCCCGGCACCGATCATCGCGATCGTCGGCATCTGGCCTCCCGTGACCGCGGGTGGCGGCGCGGGCAGCGTACCACCGATCCGTTGCGCGGACGACCGGCCTGAGTCCCAGTCGCCGGGGCGACCTACACTGCGCCCGTGGAGTCGCCCCTCCTGACCCGCGCCCGTGCGCTGCACGCCGCCCAACCGGTCGTCGACACGCTGGCGCCGAACTGGGATGCCGAGATGTACCTGGCTCCGGGAATGGCTGATCTGGCGCGGAAGCTTCAGGCCGAGGGCGTCTCCCGTGCCCAGATCCAGGCCCGTCTCGGGGAGGAACTGGCCGCACGGATCGGCACCGACGCGGTGCTGCGCGAGGGGTACCTTGCCTACTGGGCGCGCGCGGGCGTGACGGCGGGGAGCACCAGCCTGCTCTTCTCCGGGCCGCCCTCCCGGGCCTGGGAGCAGGTCCAGCGGTCGATCGATCGATCGGAGCGGATCTTGGCCGGGTTCGATGGGGCAATCGTCCTGGCCCGATCCGCGGACGACATCACGGCGGCCCATCGGCGCGGCCAGCGCACGATCGTCTTCAATTGCCAGAATGCCGACCCGATCGGCGACGACCTCGACCGGGTCGATGCTCTCTGGCAGCGCGGCGTGCGGATCGTCCAGGTGACCTACAACCTGCGCAATCTGTACGGCGATGGTTGCCTCGAGCGCCGGGATGGCGGTCTGAGTCGCTTCGGCGGTGCGCTGGTGGAGCGGCTCAACCGCTCGCGCATCGTCGTCGATGTCTCGCACAGTTCGGACCAGACCGGATACGACGCGATCGAGGCGTCGGATCGCCCCATCGCGATCACCCACGCCGCGGCCCGCGCGATCTCGGGCCACCCCCGCGCGAAGCCAGACGCGCTCCTGCGGCGGGTCGGCGAGACGGGCGGATTCGTCGGCGTCGTCGCGGTACCAGCGATCATCAGCCGAGACGGTCGCGGCGCGACCATCGATCTGATGATCGATCATCTGCTCCACGTGATGAACGTCGCAGGCGCGGCCGCGGTCGGCGTCGGCACCGACTGGGGGAAGCCGTACTACCAGGTGATGCGCTGGGAGTACGCGACGGTCGCCGAGGCGGTGCAGCGCGGCGGGTTCGACTGGGTGGGCTGGCTGCCCGAGCACCACTTCGACCCGAACGAACAGTGCGAGGGACTGGAGACGTGGGATCGCTGGCCGCATCTCACCGCGCGGATGCTCGAACGAGGCATGGATGAGCGGTCGGTCATTGGGCTCATCGGCGGGAACTTCCTGCGCTTCTGGCGGGACACGACCGCGTAGACCGCACTGCGGAGGACCATCATCGCCACGGGGAGGTAGCAGCTGGAGTACCTGACCACGCTCTTCGGCCTGGCGGGACGTGTCGCGCTGGTTACGGGAGCCTCGGGCGGGATTGGCAGCGCTCTCGCTACGGCGCTGGCCCGGGCTGGCGCACACGTCATCGCGAGTGGACGGGACCGGGCGCGCCTCGAACGCGCCGTCGACGCGATCGTGAGTGAGGGCCATCAGGCCGAACCACTCCTCGCCGACCTCACCGACATCGCCGCGTTGCCGCGCCACGTGGCGGCGATCGAGGCGCGTCACGGGCGACTCAATATCCTCGTCAACTGCCTGGGCACAAACACACGCCAGCCGATCGCCGAAGTCACGCCGGAGACCTACGCGCGGATCATGCAGACGAACCTGACGTCGGTGTACTTCCTCAGCCAGGCAGTCGTGCCGCTCATGGCGCGTCACTCTGGCGGGCGCATCGTGCATATCGGCTCAGTGAATGCGGCGATCGGGCTGGAACAGGTCTCGGTCTACGGGCTCACCAAAGCGGCCCTCGTGCAGACCACAAAGGTGATGGCGATCGAGTGGGCGGCGCAGGGCATTCGCGTGAACTGCCTCTGCCCCGGATTCATCGAGACCGACCTGACGCGGGTGGGCCTCTGGGGCAACCCGCTGCGCCGGAAGTGGATCCTCGATCGACTCAGCGTGCGCCGTCCCGGCAGGCCGGAAGATCTCGTCGGGCTCTGCCTCTACCTCGCCTCACCCGCCGCCGAGTACACGACGGGCCAGGCGTTCTACGTCGACGGTGGCCTGCTTGCCGGCAGCCCGTGGGAACCGGCGGGCGAGGCATAGGCACCGTCGCCGCCACCCGCGCCTTTGGCCCGGAGAGCGCGCGGATCGTGTACTGTGGGCCCCCCGGGAGACACCGGGTACGCGAATCACCTTAGAGGGAGCAAGCACCACATGCCGGATCGGAAGAACCTGCGCGCGCGCATCGCCGCCGGTGAGGAGACCGTCGCGATGCGCGCGGACATCGATTGGAGCAAGAGCCAGATCGCGGCGGCCTGGGCCAGTGGGAAGTACGACTTCATCTGGCTGGATGGGCAGCACTCGCCGTACAGCGACCAACTGCTCGTCGCGTTCACCGGCGCGGCAGAGGAACTCGGCATCCCCGTTCAGTTGCGCATCCCTCATACGCGCGAAGCGCACAAGGTTGGCCGCTTCTTCGACTTCGGGATCGCCGGTGCGCTCGTGCCCGAGGTGATGGAGCCGTCGACGGTGCAGGATGCGCTCGACTTCGCCTACTACGGTCCGCGCGGGCGGCGGAGTTGGGGGGGGCCGAACCGGCTGGGCGTGCGCAACCGGGCCGCGCCGGCATCCCGTCACGACTATGCGGCCTGGTGGAACGATACCGTCCTGCTGAGTATCCAGATCGAGTCGGTCGAGGCGGTCACCAATATCACGCGCCTGGCGCGCCCGGGAATCACCCACGTGACCTGGGGGCCGAACGACCTCGAGTTCTCCATCGAGGCGCACCCGGAGTTCCCGCTGCGGACGGTCGAGGCCTGTATGGCGAACGTCGCGAAGCAACTCGCCGGATCGGGCATCGGCAACGGCATGGGGACCACAACGACACCAACCGAGCGGCAGAAGTACCGCGACCTGGGCGTGACGATCTTCATGGCGCTGCCCTGAGCGATCGCGGTTCGGACGCGCTGCCGGCACAGAGCCGGCAGCGCTGTCCATGGGTTCGTCCATAGCAAGCCGCCGTCCATGGCCGATGCGTCGAAAGGATCCTCACCCCGACCCTCTCCCGCCGCGACGGGAGAGGGAGGCGCCAGGACTTTGCCGGCGCGATCCTCAGCTCAGCTTCAACCCGCGCTCTCCCTCAGCTGCGGGCGGAACTGTGCGGCGCGCCCCTCGTCACGGCGGAGAGGACCGAGGCCTCGGTGTGTGCGCGGACAACGGTGATCGGCACGCCATCCGACTACACTGCGCTGCTCGTCGGCAGCGAGGCGGGCGATCGTCTGGCTTCGAGCGCCACGGACGGCCTGCGCTGCCGCGGTTGAGGCACCTCTCTAGACTGCCCTTGGAGGAGGGACTCTTGGCCCAAGGTGAAGCCCTCGGGGTGGCACTTGGCCACCTTAGCGGTGACGATCTGATCCTCGATCGGGCGCTCGAGGTAGAGGATCCAGATGAGCTCGACCACGTGTGGCGATCCGTTACATGTCGATGCTCCTTCTGTCCTGCTTGTCGGGACTTGGCAGTCAGATCGCGACCACGACCTTGCCGCGGGCGTGCCCGGTCGCGACGTGGCGGAGCGCGTCCGCGGTCTCCGCGAGCAGGTAGGCCCGATCGATCGCAGACCGCAACTTGCCCTCTTCGGCGAGCCGTGCCAGCGCCTCGAGGTCGGCGCGCGCTGGGGTCGAGAGGAAGCGGCGCATCTTCTGCTGCGAGACGAGGGAGCGGACGATCGGCCACACGAGACGCACGAGGAGGCTGAGTCCGCTCGCCCCAGTGCCGCTGTTGAGGACCAGGACCCCGCGCGGGGCGAGCACCCGGCGCACGTCGGAGAGAGACCGGTTCTCGACGTTGTCGAGGATCACGTCGTAGCGGGCGGCGCTGCGAGTGAAGTCCTCGCGGTGGTAGTCGATGACGTGATCTGCCCCGAGCGAGCGCACGAGCTCGGCGTTGGCGGTGCTCGTCACGCCCGTGACCTCGGCGCCCATCGCCTTCGCGATCTGAACCGCGAATGAGCCGACGCCGCCCGAGGCCCCGTTGATGAGGACCTTCTGCCCCGCCTGCAGCCTCGCCGCGTCCCGCAGGCCGTGGAGGGCGGCCAGCCCCGCCATGACCATGGCCGCGGCATGCTCGGGTGTGGTGCCGGCCGGCCGGAGGGCCAGGCGGTCCGGGTCCGCCACAGCGTACTCCGCACAGGTCCCGCGGCCCTCGCCGAACACCTCGTCGCCCGGCTTGAACCCCGTCACGCCCGCGCCCACCGCCTCGACCACGCCCGCCAGGTCGTGCCCGGGCACGCCGTACTTCGGGCGCGTCAGGCCCGACGCCAGGCGTATCGGGAACGGCGAGCCCCGGACGCCGAACACGTCGGCGATGTTGAGGCCGGCGGCCCGGACCCGGACCAGCACCTCTCCCTCGCCGACGTCCGGCCGCTGGATCTCGCGGCCCGCGAGCCCCTCGAGGGGGCCGTACCGGTCCGCCATGATCACCTTCATGGTCCGCGCCTCCGCCTCGCGCTCGCCGATCAGACCCGCCACCATGCCCATTGCCGCTTGCCTCCCGTCCATTGCTGTGGTATGTTTATAGCGTAAGCGTATGACATGAGCACAGCTGTGTCAAGAAGGACTAGCGATGACAGTTCCGGCGGAGGGGATGTCGCGGCGGCGGGGCGGGCGGCCGGCGCGCCTCAACCGGGAAGTCGTGCTGCGGGCGGCCATGGCTCTAGCGGACGAGGGCGGACTGCCGGCGATGACGATGCACGCGATCGGCCAGCGGCTCGGCGTCGAGGCGATGTCGCTGTACCGGCACGTGCGCAACAAGGACGACATTCTCGACGGCCTCGCCGACCTCGTGTACGGCGAGATCGACCTGCCCGACGCGGACGCAGACTGGCGGACGGCGATGCGCCGGCGGGCGGAGTCGACCCGCGGGGTCCTGGCCCGCCACCCCTGGGCCGTCGACCTCATGGAGTCGCGGGCCTCGCCCGGCCCGGCCAACCTGCGCCACCACGACGCGATGCTCGGGGCCCTGCGGCGAGCCGGCTTCTCGAGCACCATGGCGACCCACGCCTACAACCTGCTCGACAGCTACATCTACGGCTTCGCGCTCCAGGCCCGCAGCATCCCGGTGGCGACGCCGGAGGCGCTGGCGGAGGTCGGCGAGATCCTCATCGGGCAGCTGCCGGGCGACGAGTATCCCAACCTCAAGGCTGTGGGCATCGAGCTCATGGCGTCGGGCTTCGACTACGGGACCGAGTTCGCATTCGGGCTCGACCTCATCCTCGACGCCCTGGACCGGCTGCCGCGCAGCTAGCTCCTGCGTGGAAGCAACGGACCCCGTGGCGTTGGTCGCCCAGGCCAGGGTGTCGCCACGGTCAATTTGTTCGCGATCGCTCTGTTCGTCGTTATCGGCCTGGTGGCCCGCAGACGTACACTTTTACGTACACACTAGCTATTGATTCTCGGTGTTCCGTGGACTAGCGTGGGAGTCGGCGGCTGAACCGACCCAAGGTTGCAGACCTCGAAGGCGGGCCAGCCGCCGCCATCGCCCAATTCGGGCCTGGCGGAGTCCCACCGGCGCGGGCTCCCGCGGCATCTGCCGTGTTCCCCTCAGCTCCGGCGTTGCGGTCGCACATGGCCGCGGCGACAGGCACCTTAACAACCACACAGACGCTGCCAATCGCGCTCGTTTCGATGCGCGATCGACACGCGAGGCGCGCCGCCACCCGCTGAGCGGGCGGAGCTCTGGCCGGGCGACCCGGCCGTCGCGAGGACTCTCCTCGACGGTCCAGTTCGCCGGTCGGCGCTCCGTCCTCGCTGGGGCGGCAGCGTGACCGGCTCGGACCATCGGGCTCCTCGCTGACGGCTGCAGGCTCGTTCCGACCGACTTCGCTCGTTCGGGTGGCGGACAACGTCCGCGCCGGAACGGAGGTGATGTCCAGAGACGACTCCTGAGCCGGCGGCGAGCGCGCCCGCCGGTGCCCATCAGCTGATGCGCGCCGGACCGGGCCGATCCTCGCCGATCGATTGGAGGCAGCGTGCCGCACTGCCTTCGCCTGCCTGGTCCGCCATCGAGCGGCACCCCGCTTATGTAAGGAGGTTTCCGATGCAGGCGATGGAAGCGACCAGCGCGTCGACCAAGGTGATCTACGGCGTGAACGAGCTCGATCTCGATCTCGCCGGCAAGAGCATCCGCGGGATCTGGAAGGTCCTCGAACAGGTCCTCAACATCCCGCGCGACGCGGCGGTCTCGGTCAACGGCGGTCGGGTGGAGGACGACTACGTCGTCCGCCCGGGCGACGAGATCGAGTTCCAGAAGCAGGCCGGCGTCAAGGGCCTCGCGGCCTGACGCGCCAGCCGTAACGCGGGAACGGAGCCGGTGGCGTCCCACGCGCCGGCTCCGGCCCCGTGAGAAAGGAGCTCGATCGCCATGCAGTCGCGCACGTTCCTGCGCATCGAAGGCGACCTTGTCAGCCTCGTCACCGAGGTGATCGACCGGGAGGTGACCCTTCCCAATCTGCTCACCGAGCTGACGAGCAGCCAGGTCGCGATCAGCCCTCGACTGCCCACCGGCTGCCGCTTCTGGCTCCGCTCGGGGACGACCGACCGGCAGGTCTTCGTCGTCGAGCAGCCGCCGTCGCGGCGGACGATCGAGTACCACGCCAACCGGCGCCACGGCGCCGAGCCGACGAGCTATCGCCTGGCTCTGCCGTACGTCGTGTTCGTGGTCTCGACCATTGGCGATCAGATTGAGGGTGTGTCCACGTACTTCCGCACGGAGCCGATCGGCTCGCTCGACGCGACGCTCTTCTGCTCGACCCTGCCGAACACATCCGACGACGGGATCGTCTGTCTCGGATCGGTCCGGGTTACAGGGACATCCGTCGGCGAGCGGATCGACGCCCTGGTCGGCGCCTTCTGGGGCAGCCGGTTCAACCAGGACTTGCGACGGCACCCAATGCCGTTCGCCGGTGGCTTCCGGGCCTGGGCCAGCCGCTCTCGGCGAGACCCGCTGGCGGCCCTGTCCATCCGCTACGACCCGTACTGGCGGAGAGTCCGCCAGTACGGGTCGTAGCGCAGATGGCCGGGGTGGCGCCGACGAACCTGCCGGCGGCGACGCCCGAGCCCGACCAGCCTCCGGAGGCCGAGGTTCGGACACCGGAGCCCGAGGCGACGGGCGAAGGAGGTGAGCCCGATGCGCTCGCTTCCTGAGCACGTCAATCGGACCCCGGCCATCCGGCCACGGTCGTTCGGTCTGATGGTCGCTCCGTTCATCGGCGAGCGAGTCGGGAGGCTCCCGATCCGTCACGTCGAGGACGCGGCGATCACGGTCCTGGCGGCGGTGTACCAGCAAAGCGGGCCACTCCGCGAGCAGCTCGTCACCGAGCGGCCTTGCTTCGAGCGGCTCGTTCACATGGTGCATCGCTGTCCAGAGCGACGGGGAGGCGGGTGATGTTCCCCGTCCTCGTCGCTGGAACGTCGGCCGATGGAACGGCCTTACCGGCCTTCGTCGTCGCTCGCGACGGGGTGTATCTGCGCAAGCAGACACTCCTCGGCGAGAGCCAGACCAAGGTCGACAGGCTCGCCCACCTGCCGGCAGCGGAGGAGTACGTCGAGTACGTGCTCCCGAAGGTCCCCGCGGACCTGATGGCTCGCGTGGTCGGCTTCCTCCGCGCCGTGTACCGGCTGCGTCGGACCGAGGCGCTCGTCCTCCTGCTGTGGGAGGACGGACAGTTCGCGGTCCACGTGCCGGCCCAGCGGGTCAGTGGATCCTCGGTAAAGTTCACGCTCGCCGAGGAGGAGCTGCCCGCACGGGCGCGGCTCGTCGGCACGATCCACTCGCATGGCGCCTTCGGTGCCTTCGCGAGTTCGATCGACGAGGCCGACGAGGCCGAACTCGATGGGTTGCACCTCGTGGTCGGTGATCTCGACCGGCGCCGTCCGAGCTACTCGGCGGCGATCGCGGTCGACGGCCACCGCTTCGAGGCCAGCCTCAAGCTCGTCCTCGAACGGCCGCGCCGACTCGTCGAGCCACCGACCAACTGGCTGGAGCGGGTGAAGCTCCTTCCCCCGCCCCGGCCGAAGAAGTGGCCGAATGGCTCGACGCAGGGCACGTCGGGCTTGCTTCCAGCTCTCGGGTCCGGTCGGACCCGGCCGAGCCGGAGCGAGCTCGACAGCCTCGTCGAGAAGGCTGGTCGGATGGCGGACGAACTGGGCTATCGCCCTTCCTACTGGCTCGTGCCGGTCTCACCACCGCGCGAGCCGGGAGGGCCGAGCGATGCCTAACCGAGTCGTCCTCATCGGCTGCGGCGGGATCGGAAGTCAGCTCGTCGGTCCGCTCGCGCGGTACCTGGCGAACCGGCCCGAACCGCCGCTCCTCGTCCTCGTCGACGGCGACGCCTTCGAAGCGGGGAACCTCACTCGGCAGGCCTGCGCGGTCGGCGATCTGGGCACGAACAAGGCCGAGGCCTTGGCCCGGGTCGCTCGATCGGCCGGACTGGCGGTGCAGGTCGTCGCGGAGTTCGTGACCGGCGCCAACGTCGGGCATGTCGTTTGCGAAGGGGACCTCGTCCTCCTCGCGGTCGACAACCACCCGACGCGAGCGTTGGTCGACCGCCACGTCGCGACCCTCTCGGACGCGACGCTCATCAGCGGCGGCAACGACGAGACGGACGGTAACGTCCAGCTCGTCCGCCGCCGCGATGGCTGGTCAGTCGACGGCCACCTCGTCGAGATCCACCCGGAAATCGGCGAGATCGATCGCGACGGTGCGCCCGGAGTCGACGGCTGCCTGGCCCACGTGGTCGAGCGGCCCCAGCTCCTGGCCACCAACCTGATGGTCGCCAGCGCGATGTTGAGTTGCCTCTGGCCGCTCCTCGAGACCGGCAGCGTCCCCTACAGCGAGGTCTACCTCGACACGGTCCGGTGCGCGATGCGCAGTCGCTCCTGGTTCCGTGTCCCGGCCGGCGCGCCGTAGGGGAGTGTGGATCAACAGGTGCACAACGGCCGGGGAGGCGCCAGCGGCGCTCCCCGGCCGAACCATCTCTGAGGCTTTGTGACAGGAGTTGTCACAGTTGTCACAAACACGATCGGCGAACCCGTTCCGACCCGGCAGCGGCATCTTCCCGCCGCTGCTGTCTGGCCGTGAGCCCGAGACCACGATGCTCGAGGCGCGCGTGGCGCGGACCCGCGAGGGCCACCCGCAGCACACCGCGCTGCTCGGCGAGTGGGCGATCGGCAAGACGACGCTGCTCATGCACTGGCGCCGTCGCCTGGAGGCCGCGGGCGACCGGGTCGTGCTGACCATGGCGTACCCGCAGTCGAGGGACGACTTCCTGGCCGCGCTGGCTGGCGCGATCGCCGCCGAGGCGGACGGTGGCTGGACCACGAAGGTCGATCTCGAAGTAGGCCTGGACGTCGGCCTTGCGGAGGCGCGTCTCCGAAAGCCGGTGCGCGAGGTCGACAAGGAGCTTCGCGCCTTGCTTCGGCGCGCTGCACGCGTTGGCGATCGCCACGCGATGATCGTCTTGGTCGACGACGTTGACCTCATCACCACGCCCGGCGACGCCCTGCTGCAGCTCCGGGCGATCGCCCTGGAGCTCTACGCGAGCGGCGTCGCTATCGCCTTCGTGGTCTCCGCATCGCCCGGGCTCTTTGGCTCGATCCGCGGCGCCCACGAGCCGCTCGTTCGCTTCTTCGAGCCCATCACGCTCGGGCCACTCAGCGGCGCGGCGGCTAGGGACGCGATCGCGAGGCCCCTCATGGACTTAAACGTCACGTTCGACGACGACGTCGTTGCCGAGATCGTCGAGCTGTCCGGCGGCCGACCGTACTACCTGCAGAAGCTCGCCTACTTCGCGTTCGATGTCGCGGAAGCAGGGCGGGTCGGCCGGGCGCAGTTCGCCGCGGCCTTCGAGCGCGCCTTCGCGGCGGTCAGCCAGGAGATCTTCGCGGCTCGCTGGTCGGCAATGGCACCGGTCGAGCGCCGGGTGGTTTCCGTCGTCGCCTCGGCGAGCGTCGCCCGACCCTCAGGTGAGATCGAAGGGGAGGCGGAACGTCTCGGGGTCGCGCCGCCCGCTACCCGCCAGGCCCTCCACCGCCTGGCCGCCCGAGGACACATCGACCGCCTGGCGAACGGCCAGCGCGGCCGCTACTCGGTCAATGACCGTCTGTTCAGGCGATTCCTGGAGCTCCAGGCGTGCCAGCGGTAGCGAGGCCACGGGGCAAGCACACGCGGTCAGCGGCCGCCCGAAGGGTCGCCCTCGGGTCGAGGGCGGCCGCCGGGCCACCCACCTTGGCCCGTGGCCCCGCCGTTCGAGCCATGAGTACGAGACGCCCAGGCGCGCGTGGCCATCAGCGAGAGCAGAACATCGTCGTCATCGCGCTCGCGAGACTTGTTCGCGAGGCGATCGAGGCAGAGGACTCCGACGATCCGGAGCCGGCAGGGCAGTGGCGTAGAATAGCGGATCCGACCCATGAGGCCGGGCTCACGCTGAGGCTTTCCGTTGCGTCTAGCTCCGCCGCGTAGACTCCCACCTTCCCTCGATGAACTCCACGGTCTTCGGGCCGCGCGCTGGGTGCGCGAGTCGACCGAAGGCCAGTACGACCGCTACGGACCGGAGTCTCAGCACGAGCAGATGGATCGCTTCGTCGAGCGTTACGGCCTCGTCGACACCAAGATCGTCTACTCGGTGGCACAGAGCGGTCGTACGGTGTGGCGGTCCAACACCATGGCGGAGATGCTGTCGGCTGCGAAGGCCGGCTCGTTCGACGTCCTGCTGACCGGCTACTTCGATCGCTGGCAGCGGAATCTCCGGCGCACCCTCGAGCTGATCGAGGATCACCTCCATCCATCCGGCGTCGCTTGGGTCATGCGCGATCGACGCCTGATGAGCTCCGATCCGCGCGACTGGGACCAGATGGTCACCGAGGCACATGAGGCCGAGCGGTACAGCCGACGCCTCGGCGAGCGGATCACGGATGGCTATGCGGCGAAGTTCCGACGCCTCGCCGATCCAGGCGGATGGGCACCTCTGGGATTTGTCCGGATCCCGCCTGCCTTCGTCCTGCGAATCGACCCGGACGCCATCGATGTCGCTGTCCGGATCTTCGAGCGCTACGCGGTTGGAACTCTGTCGATCCGGGAGGTCGCAAACGAGTTTAGCCTGAACGATCGGCGCGTCACAGAGATGCTCAAGAACCCGATCTACAACGGCTGGGTCGGGCGAAAGGGCGACCGGACGCCCGCGTCATGGCGTGCCAGCCCACCGGTGTCTGACGAGCTGTGGGAACGCGTCGCCACGTTGCGAGCCAGTCGAGCTCGCCACGGCGGGAGCCGTCCTCCGAGGCGGATCGACCTGCTCCGCGGGCTTCTCTATTGCGTCTGCGGTCAGCGGCTACGCACCGACGGGACCATGGGGTCGCCGCCCCGACAGCGAAAGCTCCGTCCCAAGCATGAGCTGTGTCCGGACTGGGGTCCGAAGGCGAGCCATTCGGCGAACGTCTATGAGCCGTGGATCGTCGGCCAGGTGACAGGGATCCGCGTCGATGAGTCGACCGTCGAGCGCATCGTTAGGGTCCTCTCAGCACCCGAAGCTCGCCCGATCACCGTCAACCGGGCTCGACTTGAACGGATGAAGCGAGAACTTGCGCTCGACCATGCCGCGGGCCGGATCGACGACAAGACCTACCTGGCGCAGATCGCCGTGCTGCGCGACGAAGCGTCAAGGATCGACTCCGGCGAGCGTCCGAGCACGGGAGTCGCCCCGGACAGGGTGGTCGCCAAGCTGCGCGCCCTTCCGGAGACCTGGGCGAAGGCGACGCCGTCGGGCAGGGCGGAGCTCCTGCACTCGATCTACGAACGGATCATCGTCCGCGGGCCCGAGTTCATCGGCGCCCGACTCACGCCTGAGGCGTACTCGCTGGGCCTTGCGCTGGCGCTTCCCGAGCGCGTTCAGCCAGCACCGGAGTGGGTACTGGCGCGCCCGACAGGCTTCGAGCGTGCAACCTCGGGAGCATCGGTGAGATGAAGATCGCGAAGGTCGAGCAGTTCTATCCCGCGCCGCGGGCGCGCCTGGTGAAGATCACCACCGATACCGGTCTGGTCGGGTGGGGCGAGTCGACGCTGGAGGGGAAGGCCCGCTCGGGCATGGCTGCGGTCGCGGAGATCGGCGACTACCTCATCGGCAAGGATCCGCTCCGGATCGAACACCACTGGCAGCATGTCTACCGCTCGGCGTTCTTCCGGGGCGGCGCGATCCTCATGTCGGCGCTCTCGGGCGTAGATCAAGCGCTGTGGGACATCGCCGGGAAGCACTTCAACGCGCCGATCTACCAGTTGCTGGGAGGCGCGACGCGCGATCGCATTCGCGTCTACGCCCACTGGGGCATCCACGGTCTGGACGAAGCCTCGCTCGAACGCGCCCGGCAGCGGCTGGACATGCTTCAGAAGAAGGGGGGTTACCGGGCATTCAAGGCGGGGCCGGTCGGGAAGTGGCGAGCCCACGAGCCCCCGTCACGGATCGACGAGTTCGTAAAGGCGGCATACATGATGCGCGAGTGGGTGGGACCTGACGTCGAGCTCGCCTTCGACTTCCACGCCAAGATGACCCCCGGTCTGGCCGTGGAGATCTGCAATGAGATCAAGGGGGTGCGGCCCATGTTCGTGGAGGAGCCGGTGCCGCAGGAGACCCCCGAGGCGATGAAGCTCGTCTCCAGCCAGATCACCTATCCGATCGCGACCGGGGAACGGCTGCTCAGCCGGTGGGAGTTCCGCCGCCTGCTGGAGATCGGCGCGGTATCGCTCATCCAGCCCGACGTCGCGCACGCGGGGGGCATCTCCGAGACGCGACGCATCGCGAATATGGCCGAGCCGTACTACATACACATCATGCCTCACTGCGCGATCGGCCCGGTCGCGTTCTCCGCCTGCGTGCAGGTGGACGCCTCGGTGCCGAACTTCCTGATCCAGGAGCAGGTGGATGTCGGCCTCGGCGAGGGGATGCTGAAGGAACCCTGGGTCGTGCGCGACGGCTACGTCGATCTGCCGCGCGGGCCGGGCCTGGGG
Organism: Chloroflexota bacterium; assembly: GCA_016875715.1. Taxonomy (GTDB): domain Bacteria; phylum Chloroflexota; class UBA6077; order FW602-bin22; family FW602-bin22; genus VGOZ01. The sequence goes on from VGOZ01000029.1 coordinate 17,281, forward strand.
ATCGAGATCGACGAGCGGGCCGCGGAGAAGGTGCTTACCACCTATCCGGAGGAGCTGGGCGGGGAACACTTCTACCAGGATGACGGCAGCGTCGCCGACTGGTAGGAGGCTCAGGCCCGCGGCGACGCGTCCCGGCCTCGGAACACCATGTAGTGCACGATTACCGACCCGAGCATCAGCAGCGCCGCGGCGAGGAATATCGGGTGGTAGCCGAGATTCACGATCGCGATACCACCGAGCGCGGTTGCGACCGCCCAGCCGCCGTTCCAGGAGAGGGTCCGTAACGCCGAGACGCGGGCGCGTTTGCGCGGTTCATACAGCTCCATCACGTAGGCGTTATCCAGCGGTTGACCGACGCTCATGAAGCCGGAACGCCCGATGTACGCCAGCGCCGCGATCGCCAGGCCTGGGTCGAACATCAACGCGATGATGGTCGGCACGCAGAGGATCCGCGAGAGCGCGATCGTTGCGACAAGGCCGATCCGCCTCGAGAGCGCCGGCGCGACAAGACTAGCCGGTGCCATCGCCAACGAGGCCACCGCGAAGATCGTCCCGATCGTCTGCGTGCTCGCGTGTACCTGATCGCGCAGGTAGACATTGAAGAACGCCACGACGAGACCGGTCGAGGCCGACATGAGAATTGTCGCGGCACACATCGCCAGCGTGTCGATGCGCTCGGTCGTGACGCGGCCGCCCACGGGCGCCGGTGTGGTCGGAACCATGCTCTCCGCCACGCGGCGATCGTTGGCAAGTAGGAGCGGCGGGATCCCCAGAAAGGTGAGCGACGCGCCCACGAGCAGCGCGGCCCGGTAGCCGTTGAGGTCGCCGCCACCGATCAGCGCCGGGACCTGACCGCCCAGCGCGCTCCCCACCACCGAGGCGAGGGAGAGAGCCGCGAAGTTTGCCGAGAACGCGGTGCGGCGCAACTCGGGCGCGGCATTGTCCATCAGGTACGGCGCCATTGGGACGAAGATGCTCGCCATACTCGCACCGTTCACGATCGCGGCCGCGACGAGTAGAGCGGGGGACTCGATGAGCGCCATCGCCGCGAAGGAGGTGCCCAGCGCGGCCGTCGCGACGATGAGCATCCGGCGTGGTCCCAGGCGCGGCGCAAGCGACCCCGCCGGAAGAGCCGCTAGGCCGATCGCGGCCGTCTGCGCGAACTGGAGCAGACCGACGAAGTCCTCGCGATACCCGAGCGCGACGAGATAGAGGTTGAGGATCAGCGCCTGGAGGGCGATCCCCAGGAAGATGAACACGTTCTGGGTCAATAGACACCAGAGATTCCGGCCGAAGGCGGGCACTCCTGGCATCACGCTGACCCTCCGCCCTGCGCGCCACTATAGAGCGGTCGCCGCGGCCGTGCGCGGCACCATGCTCGGCCTCGCGCTCGCTCTATCCATCGCCCTGCAAAACCGAACCCCGCCCGGGCGCTGGAGATCAGGATCGACGATGCGATCGTGATCGCGCCCGAGGAGCGCATCGACGACGACGTGCTGGCGATCGGCGGCAGCGTCGCGGTCTTTGGCGATATCCGGGGCGACTTGCTCGCGATCGGCGAGCGCGTTCTCGTCGGCGGCACGATCTCCGAAGACGTACTGGCCGCCGGTCAATCGATGGAGAGTGGTGCGATCCTTGCGGGCGACCTTCGAGCGCTGGCAGGAGAAATGGTCCTCGGCGGCGCGATCGCCCGCAATGCGCTGGCGGTCGCCGGAAGTCTGCGCCAGATCGATGGCGCGGCGCTCGGCGGCGGGGGCGCAATCGCCGCGGGCACGCTCCATCTCGATGGAGACGTCGGCGGCCGGCTGCAGGTGGACGCGCGAGAACTCACGCTCGGCGAGAGCGCCGCTGCTCCGGCGCTCTCCGGCACCACGCGCGAGGCTCCCGATCCACCTCGGTCTGGACGCGCCGGCGCGATTGCTATGACGATCCGCGGACCCGATTGGAGGGACGATCTCGTCGGATTCGCCCGAACAGTGCTCCGTGCGGCGAATCTCGCCACCGCGTTCATGCTGGTACTGGGCGCGACCACGGTGGGATGGCGCTGGCCGGCCGCCGCGTCCTGGTGTCGGACGACGATCGTGGCACGGCCGGGCAGTACCCTCGCCCTCGGTCTGCTCGCACTTCTCCTCGGCGGGGCGCTGGGCGCAGTTCTGCTCGTGAATCTTGTCGGTGCGGTGCCCGGGATCCTCCTTCTCGCCGTGGCCTTTCTCCTTGGCACCGCTGGTTGGGGCATCGCGACGTTCTCGGTTGGAGACCTGCTGGGCCGCGACGCCGCCGGCCAGCCGCGTCTGGCCGCGACGCTGCGCGCGCTGGGCGGCGGGATCTGCCGCCTCCTTCTCGGGAACGTCCCGGTGGTCGGCGGAGCGCTCGCGCTTCTCGCCGTCAGCGCCGGCGCGGGAGCCCGCCTGCTTCGCCTGATCGCGCGCACGGGCCAGGTACACTCGTCCCCGTGAGCGACACATTGCTTCGCGAGACTCTCCTCGCCCCCGGCCATGCGGCGGTCGCGGCGCTCCGGCGGAACGGCACCCGCGTCGTCTTCGGTCTCAATGGCGACCACGTCCTGCGCCTCTACGACGGATTGGCCGATACGCCGGAGATCACCCACATTACGGTCAAGCACGAGAACAACGCCGCGCTCGCCGCCGAGGCCTACGGCCGCCTCACGGGCGAGCCCGGGGTCGTGGTCGTCACGGCCGGGCCGGGCGCACTCAATTCGATCACCGGCGTTGCCGGCGCCTTCGCGAGTGGCGCCCCCGTCGTTCACGTGACGGGCGCGGTGCCCTCGACGGCGTACCTTGAGACATTCCACGGCGTCGACACGCCGGACTTCACGGAGCGGATGTTCGCTCAGGTCGTGAAGCGCTCCACCCGAGTTCTTGGTCCGAACGCGCTAGTGCCGGCAATCGACGATGCGTTCCATCTGGCCCGCACTGGTCGTCCCGGACCCGTCCACGTGGAGATGACGCGCGACCTCCTCGAATCGGATGCGCGGATCGCTCTCGGCGCGCCGCGCGTTCGTGGGACCTCTTCGGCTTCCGCCGATCTCGATGCCCTCGCCGCGCGCATCGCGGCTGCGCGCCGGCCGATGATCGTCGCCGGCAAAGGCGCCTGGTACCCGGTCGTCAGTCGCGCCCTGGTCGCGTTCGCCGAAGCGCTCGTCGCCCCGGTGGCGCAAACCTGGGAGGGGCACGGCGCGTTCCCGACCGTCCATCCTCTCTCCCTCGGTCCATACCGACTTATGGGCAGCCACCCGGGGGTCGAGGCCGCGCTGTCCGCGTGCGACCTGGTCATCGGGGTCGGCATCCGCCCCGGCATCGAGGCGCACGCGACGCTGCGAGCCGCGGCCGACGATCGTCTGCTGATCCTCGACGCAGCGGATGAGCCGGTGGCAGGCGATCCCTGGTTCGCCGATATCGAGACGCTGGCCGCGACGCTGCGCGCGCTGGTGAACCGAGTAGCCGCTTCCCCGCTCGCGCACGAAGCGCGGGAGATGTGCCAGACCGCCCGGGCCGCGTTCGCACGGGGCCTGGAGATCGAACTGAAGCGCCACGCCGCGACCCGGCCCTGGCACATCGGGCTGGCGCTCCAGGGACTGGACGCCCGACTCGATGCCGACACGATCGTCACGAGCGACGTGAGCAACGTCAAACTGTGGGCGCCGCTCGTCGTCCGCGCGTTCGGCCCGTCCTCGCACCTCCAGTCCGGGTCGTGGGGGACAATGGGATACGCCCTGCCGGCGGCGATCGGCGCGGCGATGGCACGGCCCGGTGCGAAGGTCGTCGCCCTCGCCGGCGATACATCCTTCCTCATGTCGTCGAGCGATCTCGTCACAATCGCCCAGGCGAAACTGCCAATCGTGCTGGGGATCCACCGCGACGGCCGGATCGGGATGATCGACTACATGCAGCGGCAGGCAGGCCGGACTCCCTACGCGGTGGAGATCGGCGATGTCGACCTGGTGCGCATGGCGGAGGCCTGCGGCATCCCCGGTATTCCGGTGCGCGAGCCGGCAGAGATCGGCCCTGCCTGGGACCGCGCCCTGGCCGCCGATGGACCCGTTCTCATCGAGTTCCAGGCCGGGCACGACTTCCCACGCCCTTCTGTGCCGCGCTTCGTCCAACAGGGGGCGCACTTGCCGTGACGGCATTCATGTGCGTGACCTGCGGCGTCGAGTATGAAGAGCAGGTCGATCGGGCGGACGAACCGCCCGCGCACTGCCAGACCTGCGAGGACGATCGGCAGTACGTCGGCTGGGTGGGTCAGAGGTGGACGACGGTGATGGAACTCTCCACGGTTCGGCGTACGGTCGTGGCGCAGGTGGCCCCCTGGCTCCACGCGATGCGCACCGAGCCATCGTTCGCGATCGGCCAGCAGGCGTTCCTGATCCAGACTCTGGCGGGGAACATCCTCTGGGAGAGCATCAGCACAATCGACGGCGAGGCGGTGGCGGCGCTAGCGGAACTCGGCGGCGTTCAGGCGATCGCGATTCCCATCCGCATTTCTATTCCGCTTCGGCGCACTGGAGCGACGCGTTCGGCGACGCACCGATCTGGCTGCACGCGCGGGACCGCGATCACGTGCGCCGGACCCACCCGGCGCTGCGTTTCTGGGAGGGCGAGGAGGTCAGTCCTCTGCCAGCCGCTCCGCTCCGCCTCCTGCGGGTGGGTGGCCACTTCGCCGGGTTCCAGGCGCTGCTGTGGGACGATGGCGGAGGCGCGTTCTTCAGCGGCGACATGCCCACCGTCGCGCGCGATCAGCGCTGGGTTAGCTTTATGTACAGCTAGTCCAACCTCGTTCCGCTCGCCGGGCGGGAGGTGCGCCGCATTGCCGATCTCCTTGCCGGTCATCGCTTCTCCCGGCTCTACTCGAACTGGCCCGATCACGTCGTCGCGGAGGATGCCTGGGGCGCAGTGCAGCGCTCCGCGGCGCGGTACCTCGACCCGCCCGTCGCCGAGTAGCGCCAGAGCCAGCGCGTCGGGCTACGCTCCCGGCGGCGCCATCGCGTCGCCGCGGCGATACGCCTCGCCCAGCAAGTCGACCGGGTGGATCGCCTCCATGGGCAGGCCGCGCTGGCGGATGCCGGCGGCGATCTGGATGATGCAGCCGGGATTCGCCGCCACGACCGCGTCCGCGCCGGTGGCGATGATCGACTCCATCTTGAGATCGAGGAGGCGCCCGGCCATCTCCGGCTGGGTGATGTTGTAGATCCCGGCCGACCCGCAGCAGAAGTCCGACTCGCGCATCTCAACGAGCCGCAGTCCGGGAATGAGGCGCAGCAGTCTCCGCGGTTGCTCGCGTATCCCCTGGCCGTGCGCGAGATGGCAAGCGTCCTGGTAGGTCACCGTCCGCTCGATCGTTCCGCGCGGCGTCTCCAGGTCGATGCTAGCCAGGAACTCGGTGATGTCGCGAACCCTCTCCGCGAAGGCGTGGGCGCGGCGCGACCAGATGGAGTCGTCCTCGAGTAGTTCGCCGTACTCCTTCAGCGTCGATCCGCACCCTGCCGCGTTGACGAGGTACACGTCTGCGCCGCTGCGTTCGAAGGTCGCGATGTTGTGACGGGCGAGTTGTCGCGCGGTGTCCCTCTCGCCGGCGTGGACGTGGAGCGCACCGCAGCACTTCTGCGGCGGCGGCACAAATACCTCGCACCCATTCCGCGCCAGGACGCGCACCGTGGCCGCGTTGGTCGCATCGAAGAACCGCGCCGCGATGCATCCGGTGATGAACGCAACCCGGTGACGGACCTCCCCCCGCGGCGGCAACGTGCGTGGCGGCAGCGCGGCGGGCCGGACGCCCCCCGGCAGGTCCGGCAGCATCGCCTCCATGTCGCCGAGCTTCTTGAGTGGCCCGGGCAGGATACGGAGCAGGCCGCTGCCGCGCAGGAGGCGCTGAGCGCCGCTCCGCTGATACGCCCGTGTCGCAGTGCCGAGCGCGTCCAGCGCGAGGTTCGACGTGAACACACCGTCAAGCAGCACGTCGCGAGTCAGCCGCTCGGCGCGATTTGCGGCGCGAATCTCGGCGCGCGCGGCCTCGACCATGCGTCCGTAGTCGACCCCCGAGGGACAGGCGGTCTCGCAGGCGCGGCAGTCGAGGCAGCGGAAGATGTGAAGACGGAAGTTGGGGTCGTCGGCCTGGATGCGGCCCTCGCTCAGGGCGCGCATCTGATAGATCCGCCCGCGCGGCGAGTCCAGTTCGTTCCCGAGCAGGCGGTAGGTGGGGCAGAAATCGAGGCACAGCCCGCAGTGGACGCACCGCTTGACGACCTCGCGCGGAACGTCGAGCCGTGATCGCAGGCCAGGCGAAGCGTTATTCACAGCCGGCCCAGAAAGCGGCCAGGGGCCATGATCCCGTGTGGATCGAATCGGGCTTTGAGACGCTGGGCGATGATCTGACTGTCGCCGGGATCGCCCAACACGTCGATCTCCGCCTTCATCGCGGTCGGGCACCGTTCGACCACCAGGGTGCCCAGATGCTCGCGGACGAGCGCTCTCAGCGCCCGCACGAGAGCCAGCGCGCCATCGCCGGGCGCGATGGCGGCGCGGAGAACGCCGACTCCAGAACTCGCCCGGATGTCGTGCGCGAGCCCCGCTGCCCGCGCGCGCGATGCGATCTCCCTCCAGGCCCACGCGACCTCGCCGATCGGCACTGCGAGCCGCACGCGGAGCCCGCCCTCCGGTGCGACCGGTTCGGCCCGGAGCAGGTCGAGCGCATCGCGCGCCGCATCTTCGTCCAGCATCTCGATCCCGCCCGCGCCGGCCTCGGCCGCGTACGCGGTGATGTCGCGCACCGTACGATCCAGCGCAACCCTGCGGTCGCCGAGGTGGATCGTCACACACACCGCTTCGCCATCCGCCGGCGCGGCCTCGATCGCCGTCGGCGTGAGCGCGGACCGAAGGAGTCGATAGGTCAGCGCGCACGCGGCGTCGATGTCGGGCATGAGGATTGCGAGCGTACGCTCCTCCCGCGGACGAGGCGAGACTTTGAGAGTGACCTCGGTGAGGACCGCCAGCGTGCCGAGCGAGCCGATGTACAGCTTGTTGAGATCGTAACCGGTCACGTTCTTGACCACTCGGCCGCCGCTCCGCGCGATTGTCCCGTTCCCGGTCACGACCCGGGTGCCGATGACGAGGTCGCGCGCCGTCCCGTAGCGCAGGCGGCAGGGGCCGCTCGCGTTCGTCGCGACGATGCCGCCGATCGTGGAGCCCGGGTGGGTCTGCGGGTCGAGGGCGAGGAACTGCCCGTTCTCGGCTAGGGTTGCCTGCAGGGCGATGAAGGGTGTGCCCGCCCGGGCGGTGATGGTGAGGTCGGCGGGCTCGTACTCGACGATGCCGCCCAGGTGGGCAGTGGAGAGCGCGACATCGTAGGCGCGGGGCACATTCCCGAGGTTGAGCCGCGTGCCGCCGCCGCGCGCGATCACGGCCAGGCGGTCGGCCGCGGCCCACGTGAGCGCGGCAGCGACCTCGGCCTCGTCCCGCAGCGCGGCCTCGTAGCGCGGCGCCCGATCGTCCACCGCCAGGGCCCGGGCCGCGCGACGCCCCAGTTCGCGACCCGCGCTCACCAGCCCACCAGCACGGCGCGCCCGTGGCGCGTCTCGGTCACGTCGAGGCAGAGGCCAGGCGTCGGGAGCACCTTGCCCGGGTTACATAGCCCGGTCGGATCCCATGCCTGCCGCGCCAGTCGCATCACGTCCATATCCGCGTCGGAGAAGACGAGCGGCATCAGATCCCGCTTCTCGATCCCGATCCCGTGCTCGCCGGTGAGCGCGCCGCCCGCCTCGGCGCAGATGCGCAGGATCTCCGCCCCGACCTGGCGGGCGAGCTCGGTCTGCCCGGGAACATCGCCGTCGAAAAGGCAGAGCGGGTGGAGATTACCGTCGCCGGCGTGGAAGACGTTGGCGATGCGCAGGCCGGTGCGGCGGGAGACCTCGTCAATCTTCGCAAGCACCTCGGGCAAACGGGTGCGGGGGATGACCCCATCCATCACGTAGAAGTCGGGCGAGATGCGGCCCATCGCGCTGAAAGCGTTCTTCCGTCCGGCCCAGAGCAGCGCGCGCTCGCGGGCCGAGGCGGCGAGGCGCACCTCGCGCGCGCCGTTGCGGTCGCAGAGGGCGCGGATGCCCTCAACCAGATCCTCGATTCCGTCGCGCATGCCCTCCACCTCGACGAGGAGGACCGATCCGGCGTCGGTCGGATACCCGGCGTGGGTGGCGGCCTCGACCGCCTGCAGGGCCAGACCGTCCATCATCTCCAGCGCCGCCGGAATGACCCCGGAGGCGATGATGTCGGAGACCGTCTGCGAGGCCGCCTCGATCGTCTCGAAGATCCCTAGGAGCGTCTTGACGTCCTCGGCGACCGGCGTGAGACGCACCACGATCTTCGTGACGATGCCCATCGTGCCCTCGGATCCGCAGAAGAGCCCGGTGAGGTCGTAGCCCGGCGCGTCGACGGCCTTGCCACCGGTGTGGATGATCTCCCCTTCGGCGGTGACGATCTCCATGCCCAGGACGTGATTCGTCGTGACGCCATAGATGAGTGTGTGTGGCCCGCCTGAGTTCTCGCCAACGTTGCCGCCGATGGTCGAGGCCTTCTGGCTGGAGGGGTCGGGCACGAAGTAGAGCCCGTGTTCGGCCACGGCGTGGGAGATGTGGAGGTTTACCACGCCCGGCTCGACAATGGCACGGAGGTTCGGCAGATCGATCTCGAGGATACGGTTCAGGAGGGAGAACGACAGAACGACACCGCCCTCAATGGGGAGTGCGCCGCCGGAGAGGCCGGTGCCAGCTCCGCGCGGGACGACCGGCACTCGCTCGCGATTGCAGAGCCGAACGATCGCCGCGACCTGCTCGGCGCTCGCCGGCAGAGCCACGGCATCCGGGATCGCGCGGTCGATCGAGCCATCGAACTCGTAGAGCATGAGGTCGTAGTCGGACCAGAGGACGTTCTCCGGACCGACGATCTCGCCCAGCCGTTCGGCGAGCGCACGCCGTTCGGCGAGCGTACGGCGCGGAGTAGACGCCGGGCCGTGCATCGCGCCGAGTATAACGACGCCGGGCGCGTCCACCCGGAGCCGGACTGTACACTGGCCACCGTGATCGACGAGCAGATCAGTGGACGCCGGGCAATGCTCGCCGCGCTGATCGGCGCGATCATCGGGACCATCGCCGCGCTGTCGCTCTCGATCGTGGAGGTGCCGCTGGTGGAGCGGATGGTCGGTGCCCGACTGCCGGACCCCGGTCTCATTCCGGTCGTGGCGATCGCGCTGGGTGTGAACCTGCTTGGCGCGTTCGTCGCGCGGGCACTCGCCGCTCGGCCGGACGCGGCACGCTACGTCGTGGGAACGTGCCTGATCGTCGCGCTGATCGCATGCGTGCCGATCGTTGTCGCCGAGCCGCTGCCCGGCCTGATCTGGGTGTCGGTGCCTCGCTACCTGGTGATCGGCGTGGTGGGCGCCGCGCTAATCCCCCGGGTTCTGCTTACACGGGATGACGACTGAGGGACTGCCGGCGTCGCGCGCGATGCGCTTTCCGTCAGAGCCGGAGCATCTGCTCGGCGAAGGCGACGCGCGGCCGCCAATTCTCGGCGGTCGGCGCGTCCTCGTGCTCCCAGCAGGCGTCGAGCATAGCGTGGACGAAGCACCAGTCGCGCGCCCGGGCACGATCGAGGCCGAGTTCGACGCAGAAGATGTCGAGGCGGTGACGATTCATCTCCAGCGTTGTGCGGTCCGACGGGTTGCGCATGAACTGACAGATGTCGAAATGCCGATCGCCGGCGAGCCCCTTCGGGTCGATCGCGGTCCAGCCCCTGCGGCAGTCGCGCAGGACATTGAAATGGTGCATGTCGCCGTGAAGGACGTGGTGTGCGTCGGTGGTTTCGAGCAGTGCGGCACGCAGCGCGTCCGCGCGGGCAAAGAGGTCGGCGGGAAAACCGCCGGTGCCCGCGATGAGCGCGGGGCGATTGCGATCGTAGGCGGCGCACCAGTCGGCCAACGGGCGAAGGCCACGCAGGTCGGTCGGGTCGAGCGGTCGCCAGAGGCGGCGCAGGAGACCGGCGGTGATGTGAGTCGCCTCATCGTCGTCGCTTTCCGCCAGATCGACGAGCATCGTGCCTGGATCGATCCGCTCGAGAAGCATCGCGCCCCGCGTCTCATCCACGCGCAGCAAGCGGGCCGCGCCGTCACCCTCCCACCTGCGCAGCGCCGCGATCTCATTGGCAGTCTCATCGAGGTAGCGGCTGACTTTCAGGACTCCCCCTTCACGTCCGCCGCCCGGCAGCACGCGTGTGGCGGGAGCGACGTAGTTGATCCAGATGTTCGGGTAGTAAGGGCCGATCGCGAGATCCCAGTCCTTCGCCAGGCCGGCAAGCAGGTCGGGAAGGGCCGCCACCCAGGCGGGATCGACGGCGTTGAAGGCGCGAAACCTCTCGGGCAGATCGTCGAGAAACGAGCGCATGCCGAACCTTATCAGGCGTTCGCGCGCTCCCGGAGGATGTGCTTCTGCACTTTCCCCATCGCGTTGCGGGGAAGGTCCGCGACGAAGCTCACGCGGCGAGGCTTCTTGTAGCTCGCCAGGCGAGCGCGGCAGTACTCAACGATCTCGTCATCGGTGACCGCGCAACCCGGCGCGCGCACGACCGCCGCCGCGACCTGCTCGCCGAAGTCGGCATCGGGCAGTCCGTAGACGGCAACATCGGCGATCCCGGGGTGGGTGAGAAGCACCTCCTCGACCTCTCGGGGATAGATGTTGAAGCCGCCGCTGATGATCAACTCGCGGGCACGGCCAGAGATGGTGAAGTAGCCGTCAGCACTGCGCCAGCCGAGGTCGCCGGTGTTGAACCAGCCCTCGGCATCGAACGCCTCGACGGTCGCACCCTCGTTCCGCCAGTAGCCGGGAAAGACGTGCGGCCCTCGGACCTGGATCTCACCCGGGGTCTCATCGTGCATCGGACGTCGAGTGACGACGTCGACGATCCTCGCCTCCTGGCCGGGAAAGGGGCCGCCGACGCTGCCAGGGCGCCGCTCACCGTCGTAGGGGTTCGTACAGTTCATGATCGTCTCGGTCATCCCGTACCGTTCGAGGATCGCCTGACCGGTGAGCGCGCGGAACTCCTCGAACGTCTGGACGCCGAGCGGCGCCGATCCAGAGACGTAGAGGCGCAGGCCCGGTGGTGCGGCGGCGCGGGCACGCGCCTCGGCGATGAGCCGGCCATACATCGTGGGCACGCCGAAGAACATCGTCGGCTCGCCGTTCAGGAGCGTATCCAGCGCTTCGGCGGCATCGAACTTCGGCCGAACGTCGGCAAAGGCACCGACCGAGATTGTGCCGTGGATGCCGACGCAGAGCCCGTGGGCGTGGAAGAGCGGGAGCATGAGCAGGAGGCGGTCACGCGCGTCCCAGTGCCATGCCTGTGTGACCGCAAGGGCATTGGCGATGAGGTTGCGATGGAGGAGAACGGCGCCCCTTGAACGGCCGGTGGTTCCCGACGTGTAGGCGATGATCGCCGGCGCGTCCGCCGCGGGCAGCGGGGGAAGGGGGGCCCTCCGCGTCAGCGACGGCCGGGGCGCATCGCGCTCGACGACGAGGGAGCATCGCAGATCGGGCGGCGCGCCTTCGTGGCTCTCCCCGAGCGCGGCGAGTTCCCGTTCTCCGGACGAATCGGTGACACAGAGGATCGCGCCCGAATCTCGCAGGATGTGATCGAGTTCGACCTGACGGTACTGCGTGTTGACGAGAACGGCGATCGCCCCCGCGAGGTGGACGCCGAGGTAGGCGCCGACGAACGCCGCAGAGTTGGCGAGGAAGAGCGCCACCCGGTCGCCGGGTTGGACCCCCTCGGCCCGGAGGCGCGACGCCCAGGCCGCTGCCAGGTGAAGCGTTCCGGCCCGAGAGTACGTTAGATCGCCGAACCGCAGGAGCGGTCGGTCAGGAACCTCGGCCGCGTGGGCGGCGAGGGCGGCGAGGATCGACGCAGGGGCTGTCACGGGCGGTGAGTCTACGCGGGTCGCGTCGCCGTGGACGACACGGCGCGCGAAACACGGCCGCTCCGGGCGCCAACGCAGACTGATGCGGATCTGGCGAACAGATCGGGTAGGCGCTTCGGGCGTCGCGAGGCTCCGTCCCGCACGAGCGTCGGGGACGGTACGATGCCGCCGACCTGGCGCGCGGGACGCGCCAATTACGAAGGGTGGACGCCATGCCGATGCTGGATCTCACGCTGCGCACCCAGGCGCTCGTCACGCGGGGCCGATATCGCGTCTGGGAGCCGATCCATCGCGCGGTGTCGTGGCTGCCGGCGGAAACCGCGCTCGTGCTCTGCGACGTGTGGAACCACCACACCTGCCGCGGCGCTGAGGAACGGCTCGAACGGATGCTGCCGCGGATGAACGAACTGGTCCACCGTCTGCGCGATCTCGGCTGCCTGATCGTCCACGCGCCGTCGGACACCATCCCCACGTACGCCGGGCATCCCGCGCGCCAGCGATTGCTGGCGGTGCCGGCGATCGAGCCGCCGGCCGACCTGCCCCATGGCGATCCACCCCTGCCGGTCGACGCGAATGATCCGTGCGATACGTGCCCGGACGAGGCGCATCCGGACTGGCAGCGCGGCATGCCCGTGTCGTGGACGCGTCAGCACCCGGCGATCGGGATCGATGAGGCCCGAGACGTCATCTCCGCCGACGGCCGCGAGTTGTACAGCTACTACCACCACCGCGGGATCCGCCACGTCCTCGAGATAGGGGTGCACACGAACATGTGCATCCTCAACCGCTCCTTCTCAATCAAGCAGATGGTGAGACGCGGCATGGAGCCGGTCCTCGTCCGCGACCTGACCGACTGCATGTACAACCCGGCCCAGCCGCCCTACGTTCCCCACGACGAGGCGACGCGGTTGATCGTCGGCTACATCGAGAAGTTCTGGTGCCCGACGGTGCTGAGCGACCAGTTGCTGAAGCTGGACTGACACTGCCCGGAATCCTGGCTCAGACGGGAATCCACCCAGACTCCTCTGTATGAGGTGCGGATGCAAGCGAGGTAGTCGATAGCCCTCATCGAGACATCAGGACTGATATCGGTCAGCGAGGCGAACAGTCTGGGCATCTCGCGCCTGCTTCGCGACGCCGAGGAGCAGGAGGACAGGGTCCTCCTGCGCAATAGGAGAAAGCCTCGACGATGACTCGTCGGCGGCGCCCGCCACGCTCCGCAAGCCCGGTGGGACGCGGGTCGCGAACCAGACTCTGCACCAGCCGGTTGACACGCGCTCGGAGATGCCTGGCGCGGATGTCGGCGGGCGGGCGGGAAGCCCGCGGTCCTGGGATCTGGCGGTCCGGATGGTCTCGGTGCCAGGGACCGGCGGGAAGCCCGGCTTCTTCGGAATGCACTCTGTAGTTGACGGAACCGACGTCACGGGCTTACCACCGCGCCCACATCGCGTGCAAGGCTGGTCCTGTATGGTGAGGAAGATCGTTCCCGGTCCGAACCTGTCTGGTTCGGACCGGCGTGCGCCCGGGACCATGGGGCCCAGCAGCGGTGACCGCTGACTCTCGTCTGAGTCAGTCCGCCGCCGTGGGCCAGTAGTCCCGCCCACGGCAGGTTCTCTCGCGCCTTTCGCCGTGGGCAGCAGCGCCAAACCGGTCGATCCGTCCGCCGCTGTCCATCGCGTGAAGGAGAGAACCCCGTGACCACCGCGATTCAACCCTCCGAACCCACCTCCCGTCCGGTCCCTCCCGCTTCCGTGCCGACCGCCGCCGATGCGGCGATCGCCCTTTCCATCCAGGGCGCGACGAAGTCGTTCACGCGCGATAGCCCCTCGCTGCTCGGCCGCCTCCGCGGCAAGCGCGCGAAGCGGGTGGCCGCGGTCGACGATGTCTCGCTCGCCGTCCCGCGCGGCGAGATCTTCGGCGTCCTTGGCTCCAACGGTTCGGACAAGTCGACGCTCCTCCGCCTCATCTCCACCCTCCTCCTGCCCGACGCCGCCGCCATCTCGGTCTTCGGACTCGACGTGGTCACGCAGGACATGGCCGTGCGTCGCCTCATCAACCGCGTCAGCGTCGACGCGGCGTTCTTCAAGAAACTCTCGCCGTGGGAGAACCTCGTCTACGCGGCGCGCCTCTACGGGCTGCCGGCGAGACCGGCCCGCGCCCGCTCGATCGAGATTCTCGAACAGCTTGGCATCAAGCGGAGCCGCATCGACGAGCCGCTCGAGAACATGTCCTGCGGGATGCAGCAGAAGATCGCGATCGCCCGCGCGTTCCTCACCTCGCCAGTGCTCATGCTGCCCGACGAACCGACGACCGGCCTCGACCCACGGTCGAAAAAGGACGTGCAGGAGTTCATCCTCGGCATTCGGCAGAAGCACGACGCGACGATCCTGCTCACGACCCACAACATGGTCGAGGCGGATCGGCTCTGCGACCGGCTGGCGATCATCGATAGCGGGCGCATCGTCGCGCTCGATACCCCGGCCGCGCTCAAGGAGCGGAACCGCGCCGCGGGCGGCGACGGCTCGCTCGAAGACGTGTTCATGACGTTCACCGGTCGCAGCCTCGAGGACGGGGACTACGACGAGGACGAGGACGAAGAGCAAGGGAAGGAGGCCCCCTGATGGCCGTCGTCGTTCAGGAGGTCCGCGCGACGTACGCGTTCGTCGAGCGGAACATCAATCTCGTCCGGCGCTACTGAGGCTGGGAGATCGCGTTCCTGGTCTATAGCTGCGCCCACGCGCTTGTCGTCGGTTTCATCGGCGCGGCGATGGGGCAGATCGGCGGCCAGCCGGTACAGAGCAACGCGGTCGTGCTGTACCTGCTCATCGGCAGTCTGGTCTGGAGCTATCTCGCCACCACGTTCGACGCGATCGCCGAGATGATCTCCTGGGAACGCTGGGAGGGGACGATCGAATACACGTTCATGGCCCCGGTCTCACGTCTGACCCACATGGTCGGGCAGGTGATCTTCGCGGCCTCGTACGGCATCGTCCGGACGGGGATCATCCTCGTGATCCTCCAGCACTTCTTCGAGTTGGATCTCAGCGAGGCGAACGTCCTCGCCGCTGGCGCAGTGCTGGCGATCGCGAGCATCGGCTTCGTCGGCCTGGGGATCATGGTCTCGACGCTGCCGCTGCTCTTCACCGAGCGCGGCATGCAGATGGTGTTCGTCACGCAGTCGTGCATCCTGCTCGTGTCCGGTGTGTACTACCCCATCGAGGTGACGCCCGGCTGGATGCAGTTCTTCGGGACGATCTCGCCGGCCACGTACGCGCTCGTGGGCGTGCGCCGCGCGCTCCTCGAGGGGCAGTCGCTAGCCCAGATGGTGGACGTCCTCATCCCGCTCTTCATCATCGGCGTGCTGACGATCCCGATCGGCCTGGTGGTGTTCGGCTTCGCCGAGCGGTACGCCAAGCGCGCCGGCCTGCTCAAGAGGAGTGGCTGACTCATGATCGAGACACGGGAGCGATCCGCGCCGCTGGCGGTGCAGATCGCCGATCCCATGCCCCACATCCGGACGCTCGAACTGGAGCACGCCGAGGCACTCGCGCTCATGTGGCGCGAGAGTTCTCCGGCCTGGGGCGGCAACGGTCCCTACGGCGGCGATCGCTCATCGGCGCGGCGCGTCCTCGAGGACTGTCGGGACATGGATCCGCTGGCAGTCTTCGTCGCCTAGCGTCCCGACGCCGATGGGAAGGAGCAGGCGGTCGGCTATCTGACGCTGTACCCGTTCCCGCCGGATGAGGAGTCGACCTACGTCGGGATCCTCAGCGCGCACCCCCGGTTCTATGGCGGCGGCGTGGGGCGCGATCTGCTCAAGGTCGCGCTCCAGCGGACGGTGGAACTCGGCTACGCCCGCATTGCGCTCCACACCTGGCCGGGAAACGGTCGCGCGCTGCCGCTCTACAAGAAGAGCGGCTACTTCTGGATGCCCAGTACCGCGGTGTTCGTGCCGAACTTCTTGCCGACGATCTTCGGCCTGGACGCGGCGCGCCGCTTCTTCGCCGACGTGGACTGGTATCGCGATCTGAAGCGGGAGATCACCCTAGCCGAGGATGACGAGACCGTCGACGGCGCGGGCGTGTTCCGTTACCTGTGGGAGAAGGATGGCCGTCGCCTCGCGGTGACGATCGATCGCGCCGCGTGTACCGTCCGAGAGGTCGTGGCCGAGGAGTACGAGGTCTCGATCCCTGGAGGCACGATCCGGATCGCGCCGGGCGGGCACCTGCGCACCGAGGTGCGCGTGCTCTCGCGCGCGGCCGGGGCGGAAGTGTCCGGGAGCGCGCGGGGTGAGGATCGGGTGCGCGCCGATGCGCTCGCGCGAGCGACGGCCGCGCGCGGCATCGCCACAACGCTCCCGATCAATGTGGGCCTGGCGCCGACGCCGCCGCGGGAGCGAACGCGCCGCCCGAGCGATCGTCTCCGCGTGCGCGTCACGATCGGCGAAGATGTCATCGATCTGGGGCGCGCGATCGAAGCCGCCGAGGCTACGGTCGAGGCGAAGATCGAGGGCTTCAACGCGTTGTAACCGGGCATCGCCACAACCGGCGGGCTCGTTGTCGAGAACCGCGGCGAGAGCCGCCTCAGCGCCGCTGTCACACTTGCGGCACCGGAATGGGTCGCCGTGACGCCGGACCGCGTCGCGGCGCTCGAGGTCCCGGCGAAAAGTGCCGCCACGCTCCCTATCACGCTGGCCGCCTGGGGCGCCGGCGCGTTCGACCTGACGACAACAGTCGTCGTGAATGGTCGAGCGATGGAGCCAGCCTCTCATCGCGTCGTCGCCGCGGGCATCGGCCCCGAGCGCGCGTCGCTCGTGACGGGGGATCTCACCGTTTCAGCCGGTCTCGGGCCGAAGGAATGGCGGCCGGGGATCTCGCTCGCACGGCGCGATGGGACCGACCTGGGCGGAGTCGAGTTCGCGTTCGGCCCGCCGTTCTGGCCGTCGCCTACGCTGGGGCAGGTCTGGGAGGCACGGATCGAGCAGAGGCAGGGTCGTCCGAGCCTGATTCTGGCCGCGACGAGTCGCGATCGGGAACTCGCCTTCGAACGGACCATCACCCTCACGCCGTCAGGTCTGGTCGGAATGGGGCTGGCGGCCACCAATCGCGGCGCCATGCCGCGGAGCCACAGCCTCCTGTGGTCGACCAACCCCGAGCAATCGGACCGCGACGCGAAAGTGGCCGCACCCCTCCACGGCACAACGCTCTACGACATTGCCGCCGACTGGCCTGACTGGGCCAACCTAGCGCTCGCGCCCGACGAGCATCTCGCCGAGCAGTGGTTCGCCTACGAGGCGCACGGATGGTGTCTCGGCACGATCTGGACGCCCCGGGCGCGGCTGCGCCTCCACCGGTCCGCGCCTGAGGTGCTGCACCGGCTCGACCTCGCGCCAGGCGAGAGTGCGGTCGCCCCGACGACGTATCTCGTCGTCGCACCGGGCACGTGGCGTGAGGTCCGGGCGCGCTGGCGGCAATTCGTGCGTCCGGACGCGCCGGCCGAGGCGGCGCCCGTCCGTCCGGCGCTGCGCGCGATCCTGGCCCGGCGCTCTTCCTCGACGGCGAGGCAGCCACGACGCTCCAGGTCGAGAACGCCCAGACGCGACGCCTCGCCGTCGACGCGTCCGTGACGATCGGTGAGGCGACCGTCTCCGCCGGTAACCTGTCGGCCCTGTCGCACGATGCGCCCGGCGCTCTTCCTCTCACCTTACCAGTACCGGAGGGACTGGGACCGCAGGCCGCGACGATCGACCTCCGCCACGAGCGAGATCAGTGACGCATCCCTTCGGTCGTCGCGCGGGTGGGCAGTCGCGGCCCCGCACCGGCGGTCGTGGCGACACCGGGCGCTCCGGAGCGCGTCGCGGTCGATAACGGGCGCATGACGTTCACAATCGTGCCGGAACAGAACGGGCGGATCGTCTCCTGGCGCACGAACGCGGATGGCGTGGCGCACCTCTACGGCGCGCAGGACGCCCACCGAACCCACGCGTGGTTCAACCCCTGGTTCGGCGGCATCCAGCCGATCGCATTCCCGCACGGCGATGGCGACGACTGGCGGACGGTCCTGCGGAAGACGCCGTTCTCGTGGGTCCCGGCCGCCGAGGAGGTGGGCGGGATCCCCTGGACCGGCGTC
>VGOZ01000030.1 GCA_016875715.1 Chloroflexota bacterium
GCAAGGTGGAGACGCAGGTTTCGTCCGACGGCTACGGCATGGCCAAGAGTACGAAGTACCCGGACGAGGCGTGGCTGGTCGTCAAGCTGTACGGCAGCCGGCAGCACGGGTTCGAGCGGTTCAAACTTGCGCTCGGCAGCCCGGGAAGCCGCTATGACATCTGGGGTTCGGCCGAGTTCAAGGCCCAGTTCCCGACTCTGGGCGGTCTGATCTGGGATGCGGTCGTCGATCCGGCCAAGAACCCGCCGCTCAAGCCGTGGAGCCACCCGGAGAACGGTCGGTACAACGAGGCTGACACAGCCATCAACAACATCATGCAGGCTGTGTGGCTGGGCCAGAAGAAGCCCGCCGAGGGCGCGGCGGAAGCGCAGAAGGCCGCCCAGGAGATCCTGGACAAGCCGCCGGTCTAGTTCCGCGATGCGGCGCGAGAGAGGGCCGGAAACGGCCCTCTCTTTGTTTATGCTATCGAAGGGGGGTGAGACCTGTGGCAGCGATCACCGGAAGTCCGCCTGTCGCCCGACGTCGGGGCAATCTCGCGCGTCAGGAGGCGATGTACGGCTACATCTTTCTGGCGCCGTGGATCCTCGGGTTTCTCATCTTTGTGGCCGGGCCAATGCTCGCCGCCGTTGTGCTCAGTTTCCACCGGTACAGCATCGCGCTACCGCCGGAGTTCGTCGGGATCGAAAACTTCCAGCGCATGATCGGAGCGTGCCCCGAAGGATCGCGCAGCTGTGTGACCGACGTGTTGTTCTTCCCCTCGCTGGCTCGCACCGGGCAGTGGGCGATCATGTACGTCCCGCTCGCGATCGTCGGCGCGCTGATGACGGCGGTCCTCCTGAATCAGGGCCTTCGCGGCACCAACGTCTACCGGACGATCTTCTTCCTCCCCCACCTCACACCGATCGTCGCCAGCATCTTCATCTGGGCGTGGTTGCTCCACCCGGCGTACGGCTTCGTCAACGAGGTCATCTGGCAGGTTTCCTTCAACCTGACGGGCCAGGGAATCGTGGGCCCGAAGTGGTTCGGTGGCACCGAGTCCGCCATTCCGTCGCTCGTGCTCGTAGCGCTATGGGGCGCGATCGGTGGCAACGGTATGCTTATCTTCCTCGCGGGGCTACAGGGTGTTCCGAAGGAGTTATACGAGGCGGCCGAGATCGATGGTGCGGGCCTATGGTCCCGGTTCGCGAACGTCACCGTACCGATGATCTCGCCGACGATCCTCTTCAATCTGGTTCTGGGGATCATCGGCGCCCTCCAAGCGTTCGCGAACGCGTTCATCGCGACTGACGGTGGCCCCGCTTACGCAACCTGGTTCTTCGCCCTTCACATCTATCAGAACGCTTTCACGTTCAGTGAGTACGGCTACGCGAGCGCCCTGGCGATCGTGTTCTTTGTCATTATCCTCATCCTCACCGCGCTGAACTTCCAGCTCTCCAAGCGATGGGTCCACTACGGCGGTGAGGTGAAGTAATGGCCACAGTCGCGACCACATCGCATCGATCGGTCCGGAGCCGCGCCGCCGGCAGGCGTCGTTTCTTCGGGCGCTTCACGCTCCACGGCATCGCGATCGGTCTCTCGATCATCCTGATGGTGCCGTTCTTCTGGTCGCTGCTCAGTTCGTTCAAGCCAGTCTACGAGATTCGTCTTCTACCGCCCGAACTGCTCCCCACAGAGTGGCGCCCGCAGAACTATCTGGACGTGTTCAATGTGCGGAGATTTCCCTTCTGGGTCCGCAACACCGTCTACGTGACCATCCTGGCGACTATTGGCACCGCCTTCACGTCGATGCTCGGCGGGTATGCCTTCGCGCGCTTCCGCTTCCCGGGCCGCGGGATTCTGTTCGGTATCACGCTCAGCACGTTGATGCTGCCGGATGTCGTCACCCTCATCCCCCGATACCTCCTCTACTACGTCCTCGGCATGCTCAATACCCACTGGCCGCTCATCCTGCCGTTCTGGTTTGGCGGGAGCGCATTCTTTATCTTCCTGTTCCGGCAGTTCTTCATGACGATCCCACTGGACCTCGATGACGCGGCGAAGATCGACGGTGCGTCATATCTGGATATCCTCCTGCGCGTCATCATGCCGCTTTCGATGCCCGCGGTGATGACCGTAGCGATCATCGCTTTCATCGCGCACTGGGATTCGTTTATCTTCCCGCTCATCATCCTCAATACGCCGGAACTCTTCACGCTCGCGATTGGGATCAGGTTCTTCAGCATTTCGCCCTCGCAGGACGCGGCGCCGCAGGATCACATTCTCATGGCGATGTCGGTGATAATGACGGTCCCGATCATCATCCTGTTCTTCCTCGGGCAGCGATACCTGGTCCGCGGCGTCGTAATGTCGGGAATCAAGGGGTAATACGAAATGCGTCTCGCAATTGGCAGTGGTCCCGCGCTTCGCGAGTTCCATGGAGATGTCGCCGCGAACGCCGCGGCGGTCGCGAAGTCGCTGCGCTGGTGGAAGGCTAGAGGCGTGGAGGGAGTCGTGTTCTACGACGCCCTGCCGAACTTCTATCGGACTTCTCCCGAGAGCTTCCGGGCGGTGAAGCAGGTCCTCGACGATGAGGGCATTGAGGTCGCGGGCTTCAACGCCCTGCGGAAGAGCCTCCACATGCCCGAACTGATCGAGTACGACACGCGCCGGCTCGATCACTGCCTGGCGGTCTGCGAGGTCCTCAGGCCGGCGATCTTCGACATGAGCGTGAACGTGCCGATCCCCGATGGGATGGACCCCATGGAGTTCGCAGCCAGACCGCTCTATCGGGGCGATTTCGCGCGTGTGGAGACGTTCGCGCTCGCGGCGCAGGGTCTGAAGAGCCTGGCGCAGCGGCTCGCGACGATGAAGGCGCTCCTCAGCATCGAACTTCACGACGATGGGGTCCAGGATACGGCCCAGAACATCTTGAAGCTGATCGACTTGATCGACGAGCCGAACGTGGGCGCCAACCCCGATTTGGGCAACTGGTACCGCGTCGCTCACGTCTGGCCGGATTCGTGGCGGGATCAGGTGAGGCTTCTCGCACCGATCACGAATTACTGGGAGGTCAAGAACTACAAGCGCATCATCGTGCCCGAACATGACCGGACCTATTCGTGGAACGTCCTTCTCGACGACGGCGATATCGACTTCCGGGAGTCAGCCGTCATCCTCTGGCGGGCCGGGTTCCGCGGCTGGGTGTGCAATGAGGGGGGCACCGGCGACTACGTGCACTCGCAGGTCCGGTACCTGACCTACATGCGGTGGATCCTCGACGAGTGGATCCCCGCCTTCGCCTGACCGGGCAACGGGGCTCAGGCGGGCGGGACTGGCACCAGGAACTCCTCTGGAATCCTGATCGGCCGATTCCGCGCGATGTCCACGAACGCGACTGTCTGTAGGGCTCGGGCATAGGGGCCGTCGCCCTCGGGGGGAGCGATCTCGCTCTCGAATGTCGCCGTCGCGCGGGTCAGGCCGGTGACCCACGCGCGCCCAACCACCGGATCGCCGAATCGCAGCGCGCGACGATAGTCGATCTCGATTCGGGTCAAGACCGGCGAGATTCCCCGGGCAACGCAGGCCTCGAACGAAAGAAACCGCGTCATCCAGATCGTCCGCAGGTCCTCCAGCCACCGGACGTAAACGGCGTTGTTGACGATGGCCGCAGCATCGATATCGTAGCCCGCGACCCGGAGGCGGATCTCGATCATCGCACGCTCCACGCCGTCCCGCGCGACGCGTGTGCTCCAGCGCGCGCCCGCCCAGTCGACCGGCACTAAGCCACGCTCGCCAGCGCGGCGACGAAGCGGTCGTTCTCCTCAGAGCGCCGCACCGTCACCCGGAGACAACCGCGCATACCTGGCCGCGCGCTCAGATCGCGCACGACCAGTCCGTTCCGGAGGAGCGCCGCGACGACCCGCTCAGGGGATTCGACGCGCAGGAACAGAAAGTTGGTGGCGGTGGGAAAGATTGCCTCGACGTATGGCCCGACCGACGCCGTGAACCGCTCCTTTTCGGCGAGGATTGCCGCGACGTTCGCACGCATCACGTCCAGCGCGTCGAGTGCCGCCGCCGCCAGTGCGATCGAGAGGCTCCCCACGCTGTTGGGCGGTCGTACGCGGTTGAGCAGTTCGGCCATCGATTCCGATGCCAGCGCGTACCCCACGCGGAGTCCGGCTAGGGAGAAGGCCTTGGACAACGTGCGGATGACGACGAGATTGGGATAGCGATCGGTCAGATCCGCCACCGTCACGCCGCTGAACTCGAAGTACGCCTCATCGACCGCCACAGGGCAGGCGACCTCCCGTACGATCCGCTCGATGTCATCCCTCCCGACCAGATCGCCGGTTGGATTGTTGGGGTTGCACAGCAGTAGGAGATCGGCGCTGCGCCCCGCGGCGATGAGGGCGGCGACATCGCGCCGGAACGGCTCTCTATCGGAGACCGCGATCAGCACGCCGCCGTATGCCTGGACCAGAACTGGATACATCGCGTAGCTGGGCCGGGAGACAACGACCCGTTTGCCGGACTCGACAAACACGCGCACCGTCAGATCGAGAATCTCGTCCGCGCCGCAGCCGACGACGATGCGGTCCTCCAGCAACCCCGTATACCGACACAGGCGTGAGACGATGGGTCCGTATGAGGTATCCGGGTACTCGTTGAGCGGCATCGTCGTGCCAAACTCGCCGAGCGCCCCTCCGAGATGGATTGGCGCGAAGGGAGACGTGTTGGTGTCGAATCGAACCACACGTTCAACGGGAACACCGAACCGCGCAGCGACCTCCGCGGAGGAAATCTCCCAGACATACGGATCCAGGCCTTCGATCGCAGG
Source organism: Chloroflexota bacterium (assembly GCA_016875715.1). GTDB lineage: Bacteria > Chloroflexota > UBA6077 > FW602-bin22 > FW602-bin22 > VGOZ01. Next base: position 4,817 of record VGOZ01000030.1, read on the forward strand.
TCGCACAAGCGCGCGCCAATCGCGGGTCTGTACCACGCGCGGAGTTATAGCGCCTTGTTGGCGATCTCCCGGAACCGCTCGTAGCCGCCGATGCGCTCCGATCGACAGATTGCGGCCGTCTCCTCGAACGCGGTCTCGATTGCCACTCTACGCGATCCGCGAAGAGAATCGAGGCGCGGCACGCGCACTAGGATTTGATGCACGCGTTCGCTCAGCGAGATGTGGGTCGCGCCCGGGGCGTCCGGGCCGGGCCACTCCAGAGCGGCGATCAGTTCGGGCGCACCGGTCCGCGCATTCTCGAACTGTCCCTCCAGAAACAGCGCCCGGATGGCGCCGGGATGTTCGCCCAGTCGCGCACCGAGGGAATTCGCGAAGAGGTCCAGCGGTGTCGGCGCGGTGCGTGCCGCCGCCAAGGCAAGGTGCAGGGACCCGAGGAAGAGCGGCTCAGCGTGCCGAGCAGGGATTCCGCCCGTCGTCGGCAGCAGATGGAGCAGTGTGGCGCGGATGGCGTTCGTCGCGCCGTGGAATGCGAACGCGCCCACGGCCGGATCCATGATGAGTTCGACTGCCCGCGCGAGGCAGTTGACCCCGCCGAGTAGAGATCGGGCGGCGGACCCCCCCGGCGCGGGGACGATGGCAAGCAGGTCAGGTACTCGCACCGGCACGCGCTGGAGGCTCCCGCTTGCGCTCCAGAACCACTCATCGGACTGACCACACGTAGAGAAGTCCGGGACCACCGCGAGAGCGACGACGCGCAACTTCTGCACCACATCGTCGCCCTTCCCGAGATGGACCGCGGCCACACGGGCGATCGCGATGGCCGTCTCACCCCCGGCCGCGACGATCGTATCGCGATCACCATCGCGAACTGCCCGCACGATGCGGTCGATGTCCGAGCTCGTCGCGGTGCTCGAGGACACCATTTCGACGTGCGCGTGCATTCCACGCGCATCGAGCCCGGAGGTCAGCGCGCGGAGAAACTCATCACCCACGGCATCGCGTTCTGCCGCGATCAGGATGCGCCAGGCACCGTCCCTCGATAGCCGATCGACGGTCCATTCGACACCGCCGGGGCCGCACGCGAGCTCACCCGCGATCGGCGCGATCGCGAACGGGCGGGCGACGTCGGTGAACAATCCTTCCGCTCGAGGCGAATCAGCCGCCAATCTGCGACATCGAACGAGAGGCGCGCTGAAACGCCGGCCCCTCGTTGATACGATGCTTCAGCTCCTTGTGACCGACGGCGAGTCGAATGATGCTGACCAGGTCTGCATCGGACGCTCCCGCCCGCATCGGCCCGCGCAGATCCCACTCGTCGATCGAGAAGAGGCACGTGCGTACCTGACCGTCCGCGGTGAGGCGTAGCCGGTCACAGGAGGAGCAGAACGGCTCTGAGACCGGATTGATGAACCCAACCTCGCCGATACCGTCCGCGAAACGATAGACGCGGGAGGTCGAACTCGCGACGGTCTGGACCGGTTCGAGCGGTAGCCACCGATGAATCATCTCGTAGATCTCGCGGCCGGCCAGGACCTGCTCACGCCGCCAGTTCCCGTCTGCATCGAGAGGCATGAACTCGATGAAGCGGACCACATACGGGCGCCGACGCGCCAACTCCGCGAAAGGAATGACCTCATCCTCGGTGAAGCCACGGATCGCGACCGCATTGACCTTGATCGGCGCGATGGACGGATACTGCTCGAGGGCTTCGAGGCCATCGAGAACGCGCTGCAGGCAGTCGCGACGGGTGATCCGATGGAACTTCTCACGCATGAGCGAATCGAGCGAAACGTTGATGCGCGTGAGTCCGGCGGCGGCGAGGTCTCTCGCCTGCTCACGGAGAGTGAATCCGTTGGTGGTCAGACTGAGGCTCTCGAGGCCCTCCTCGGCAAGCGGACCCAGCATGCGGATCAGATCGGGCAGGCCCTTGCGCACCGTGGGCTCGCCGCCGGTGAGTCGGATTCCCCTGATCCCCAGTCGGACGAAGATCTGCGCGAGACGGGCGATCTCCTCGAACGTAAGGACCCGCTCGTTGCTGAGCCACTTGAGGCCTTCCTCGGGCATGCAGTAGACGCAGCGGAAGTTGCAGCGATCGGTGATCGAAATTCGGAGATCGCCCATCTGCCGCCCGAAAGCATCCACAAGCGGGGCGTAGGGGGCAGTCGACACGGGCGCGTACTCTACCATTGGGCCTTCCGCACACCCCATTTTAGAAAGTGGAGCCTTTCAAAATGCTCTTCCGGACCGGTCTGTGAAACGGGGGTTGGTCGTCGTCGCCCACGCCGACGACGCGGAGTTTGGGTGCGCTGGAACCGTCGCCCTCTGGGCACGCGACGGTTACGAGGTCACGTACGTCGTCTGCACGGACAGTTCGCGCGGCAGCGAGGATCCAGCGATCACTCGCGAGCAACTGATTGCGCTGCGCAAGGAGGAGCAGGCCGAGGCCGCGCGCATACTCGGCGTCAGGGAGGTGCTCTACCTCGGGCACGAGGATGGCGCCGTCGTCGACGATGAACCTCTTCGACGCCAGATCGTGCGCCTGATTCGCGCGTACAAGCCCGAGAGGGTCATCGCGATGGATCCCACGGTGCGGATCGTGGATCGTTATGTAAATCATCCCGACCACGTTGCCGTTGCCAGCGCGACTATCGCCGCGGTCTACCCATTCGCGCGAAATCGGCCTACCTTCCCCGATCTCCTCGCCGAAGGTCTCGAACCGTTCAGCGTCCCCGAGTTGTGGCTGACCTCCTTCGGTCAGGCCAACACGTGGGTCGATATCGGCGAGACGATCGCGCTGAAGGTCGAGGCGCTTCGGGCGCACCGCAGCCAGATGCGTGACTGGGATCCCGAACCCATGGTCCGCGACTGGGCGAAGCGGGCTGGGGCGGGTCAACTGATCGATGCTGCCGAGTCCTTCCGGGTCATTCGTCTCACCTGACCTGACTTCGGAGGTCCGCCCCTCTGAGTACGAGGCGCTTGTCGCGACGGTTCAGGCGTGTCGCCTCTGTCCGACGATGGAGGGCCGAAGGCGTGCCCTCGGGTGCGCCAACGGCCCGCTGGTCGCCGACGCAATCTTCGTCGCCGAGGCTCCCGGGCGGCTCGGCGCCGATCGCACCGGCATCCCTCTGAGCGGCGATCGCGCCGGGGCGAACTTCGGCGAGTTGCTGCTGCACGCCGGCATCGAGCGATCGCGCGTGTTCGTCACGAACGCTGTCCTGTGCAATCCACGAGACGACCGCGGCCGTAACCGCGCCCCCGGAGCCACGGAGCGCGCCCGATGCCTGAACCACCTGCGTCGCACACTCACCATCGTTCGCGCGCCGGTCATCGTGTCGCTCGGGACGCACGCTCTGACAGCGCTGGGCCACATCGAACCGCACGGCGCTCGCCTCGCCAACCATGTGGGTCGCGAGATCCCCTGGCGGGGCATCACCCTGGTACCGCTCTATCACCCCGGCAGCCGGGCGCGCGTGTACCGTACGTGGCCCGACCAGCGCGAAGATTTTCGTCGACTGGCGACTACAATTCAGGGCAACGGAGTGACTTTCGGCCGATCGTGATCCGGCGCCTCGCATTCGTTCAGCTATCGGTGCAGCACTGGCCGATTGCGCTGGAGTTCTATCGGGACCTGCTCGGTCTGACGGTCGCGCAGATCGCCGAGAACGAGCAGTGGGTCGCGTTCAACGTTGGGGACGTGCAACTGGTGATCTACGGCGGCGGCGTGGCAGCGAACGGCCCCAAGACGGTCGAACAGAACGCCTTCGTGCCCAACCTCGCCTGTGATGATCTGGCGGGGACGGTCGCCACGCTGGAGAGCCGTGGCGTACCGTTCGTCTCTCGGTTGCAGATCCGCCCGGATGGCTACCGCCTGGCAACGATCGTCGACCCCGAGGGCAATCAGATCCAGCTATTCGAATGGACAGGAGCCCAGGTCCCATGAGCGCAGCAGTTCAGAACCTCGTCATTCTCGGATCCGGTCCCGCCGGGCTCACCGCCGCCATCTACGCCGCTCGCGCTTCGTTGCAACCGCTCCTGATCGGCGGCGCCGAGCCTGGCGGCCAATTGATGCTGACGTCCGATGTCGAGAACTATCCGGGTTTTCCGGAGGGAATTCAGGGGCCTGAGTTGATGTCGCGCTTCCGCGAGCAGGCCGAACGCTTCGGCGCGCAGATGGTCGATGAAGACGTGACCGCGGTCGACTTCGGGCATCGACCCTTTGCGATCTCAACAGACCGCCAGACGATCCGCGCGCGAAGCGTCATCATCGCAACCGGCGCATCCGCCATCTGGCTGGGGCTCGACTCCGAAACCCGGTTGCGTGGCCGCGGAGTCTCCACCTGCGCGACGTGCGACGGCTTCTTCTTTCGCGGCAAGGAACTTGTGGTGGTTGGGGGCGGAGACACGGCGATGGAGGAGGCCACATTCCTGTCACGGTTCGCGACTAAGGTCACGGTCGTACATCGACGCGAGGCTTTGCGGGCCTCACGGATCATGCAGGAGCGTGCCGAGAAAGATCCGAAGATCAGTTTCGTCTGGAACGCCGTGATCGATGAGGTACTCGGCACCGAGAACGTCACTGGCGTCCGTTTGCGAGACGTGAAGACCGGCCAGTTGCGCGACTATCGGACCGACGGTGTCTTCGTCGCAATCGGCCACCAGCCTAATACGGGGTTCCTGAAGGGCCAGATCAAACTCAACGAGAAGGGATACGTCGTGCCCCGAGCAGGTTCGGAAAGCCAGACGAACATCCCCGGTGTCTTCGTCGCCGGCGACGTTGAGGACTTCCACTACCGGCAGGCTGTGACCGCAGCTGGCGCGGGATGCAAGGCCGCGCTGGACGCCGAACGGTACCTCGCCGCGCTCGGTGACTGATCGGGCCGTATCAGTCCGGCACGTATCCGATCGCGTCGAAACTAACCGGTGACCGTGCGGACGCCACGGCGACGAGCGACCGGACCGGGCGCGGCTCCGCCGCGAAGTACCGGCGGTACACCTCATTCACGGCCTCGAAATCCTGCATGTCCCTGATGTAGAGCGTGACCTTGAGCACGTGGTCGAGCGATGAGCCTCCGGCCTCGAGAATGGCCTTGAGATTCTCGAGCGCGTTGCGCGTTGCGGCGCGCACATCTCCTTCCGGAGCGGGACCGAAGGCGGGATTGGAAGTCGGCACCGACGCGGTGAAGACGAGGCGATCCCATCGTATGCCCTGGCTGTAGGGTCCGATCGGGGCCGCCGCGCGATCTGTCCCGATTCCCTGCTTTCCGCTCACTGCGCACCTCCCACGGTGACGAGAATCTTCAAGGTCTCGGCCTTGTGGTGTTCGAGCCGATCGAACCCGCCCGCGACGACATCGGCCAGCGGCACACGGTGGGAGACGATGCGTTCGGCGTCGACCCGGCCCGCCCCCAGCAACCGCATAGCGCCCCGGTAGTCCTCGTCATATACGTGGGCGAGGGAGCCTATCACCTCGATCTCCGGCGCCACGATCGTTGCAGTGACGTTGACAGGCGCCGGAGATGAGTTCAGGCCAATGACGACCACACGTCCCCCTCTCCGCACCAGCGAGGCCGCATAGACCCACGTTCCGGGGCCACCCGCGCACTCGAGAACGACGTCGGGCCCGACGCCCCCGGTGAGGTCGCGTAGGTGCAGCGCACAGTCGCCCGTCCCAGGGTCTAGCACGGCATCCGCACCGAGGTCCGCGGCAATCGCCTTGCGTGCCGGTGACCGCTCGACGACGGCCACGAAGCCCGCACCGGCGGCCCGGACCGCCTGCAGCGCGAGCAGGCCGACCGCACCCACACCAACGATCGCGACGTTGTCACCGACCGTCAAGCGCGACCGTCGCACCGCGCGCACCGCGACGGCGAGAGGTTCGGCAAGGGCGGCGGCGGCCATTGTCACGCGATCCGGCACCGGCTCGCACATCGACTCAGGTACCGCGCAGAACTCCGCCAGACCGCCATCGCCATGCAGACCCAGCGCGGCCATGTGCTCGCACAGGTGGACCTGATGGCGCACACACCAGTAGCAGCGCCCACAGGAGATCACGACATCGGGCGCCACCGCGTCACCCAAGCGGAAGCGGCTAACTTCCCGACCGACAGCGACCACATGCCCGGCAAACTCGTGCCCCATCACGATGGGCGCGCGCCGCCCCGTGAGAGGATTGGGCTCGACGGTGGGGATCCAGATCGGCCCCTCCCGGTACTCCTCGAGGTCCGTACCGCAGACGCCACAGTACGCCACGCGGATCACGACATCGCCGGGACCCGGCGTCGGGTCGGGAACGTTCTCCACCCGGAGGTCGTTTCTGCCGTGCCACCGTGCCGCGCGCAAGGCCGTCTCCTATCCGAGCCGGAGGATACGCCGAACCGATGCGGCTATCGTCCGCGGAAGAACTTCCTGATGCGCTCAACCAGCGATGGCGGCTCCGGAATTGGTGCCGATAGCGCGCGCAGTTGCTCGTTGGCTACCTTCAACTGCGCTTGGGCATAGCCCAGTTGAAGGGCCATCTTCATCCGCTCGTCGTGCATTCGCTCGATCTCACCCAGAGCCTGCTCGAGACGGGCGCTCAGGGCCGCGATCGCGGTCGCGGCGATCTCCACAGTGCCGCTGGACGACGCCTCAGTCCTCGCCAGAGGTGCAAGTGGAGCACCATCGGCCGGCGTGGATGCCTCGCCGAACCCCGTGGTCGTCGAGGTCACCGTCTGCGCCAGTGTCTCCGACGCTGCGACTGCCGTTGTCTCCGAAGCTGCGGCTTCCATCGTCTCCGACCCTGAGGGCAGCCGAATGACCGCGGACTCAACAGCGGACTGAATCGGTCCGCGTCGTCCGCCTGACACATCGGCATCGGCGCCGATCGGCGAGCGGACGTCCTCTGGATGGTGGGTATGGCCGTTTCCACCCATCTCTTCCACGGCCGCGACATTCAGCAAGGAGGACAGATCGATCAGCCAGTCATCTCCCGCTCTCTCGGCATCGATCCGTCCGGCCAGAATCCACCGCTCGATCGTCTCCGGAGTACGACCCGTCGCGATGACGGCGTCCTCGACGATGACTCTTGCCATAACGTTAATTCTAGGTCGGTCCCGGCTTAAATCCCTGTAAGAAGGGGTCGTATAATCCGCATGGTGACCGTGGGCCCGGCCGAGCGCCGCGTCCTGATCGTGGATGACGAGCCGAATCTCGTCGATGCTGTGCGCCTATGGCTGGAGATGGAGGGCTACGTCGTTCTCATCGCCACGGGCGGTGAGGAAGCGCTCACCCGCGTGCGCGAGCACCTGCCGGATCTGATTCTGCTCGATGTGATGATGCCCGGGGTCGACGGCTTCGAGACGCTGCGGCGGCTCCGCGAGGTGTCCGACGTGCCGGTGATCATGCTGACCGCACGCGGTGGAGAAGACGACCGCGTCCGCGGTCTGCGGAGTGGCGCCGACGACTACGTCGCCAAGCCGTTCTCGCAGCGCGAACTCTCTTCGCGCATCGAGGCCGTGCTGCGCCGCGCTGAGGCGCAGCCATCGGTCAATCGAACCGCGATCATGGTGGACGAGGATCTGACGATCGACTTTCGGCGGGGTGAGGTTCACCTCAAGGGCAGTCGGGTCCAGTTGACGGCGATGGAATATCGTCTTCTGTATCACCTGGCCAGCAACCCGGGCCGGCTCCTGCCGTACGAGTCGATTCTGGCCCGCGTTTGGGGCATCGAATACCTATCCCAGGAGCACTATGTGCGCCAGTACGTCAACTACCTGCGCCAGAAGATCGAACCGGACCCATCCCGACCGAAGTACATCCTCAACGAACGAGGGCTGGGCTACCGGTTCGTCGACTACCGCGCGGCGGCGATCGAGGCATCAAAGCGATGAGTTTTGGCAGCGACGACCCCGGCTATCTGGAGTTCGCGCTGGCCGGACTCGGCGATGGGCGCGAAGTGGGACCGGCCCTTGGCGGGCTGCTCGCCGCGGCACGGGGCCTTCTGAATGCCGATTGTGCCTACATCCTGCGGTGCGAGGGGAGTGTGCTGAGCCTGATCGCCTCGGACAACCTACCTCACCGCTCCGATGGATCGGTCTCGCTGGGAGTGGGTGGCCCGGAAGCGCGGGCAGCCATCATTGCCGAGGCGGTAGTCGATCGCGCGGGCAACTCTCCGTATCTAGGTCGAGGCGACCTTGCCCTGGCGGCAGCGCCGATCGTTCTTCGTGGCAGCGTAGTCGGTGTTTTCGCGGCGGCGCGGCAGGCGCTCTTCGTGCCATCGGAGGTGCGCTGGGTCCGTATCCTCGCGCGAATCGCGGGCATCGCGATCGAGAACGCACGGCTCCTCGAGGCAGAGCGCCGGCGAGCACGGTACGGCGAGACGGTCGGTGCCATTGGGACGATCGAGCGGGTCCAGGTGCAGCCGTTCTGCCAGCGTATGGCGGCGGTCATCAATGATGTGATGGCGGCCGACATCACCGATGTGATGCTCTGCCGGAACCTGCTGCAGGTAGAGGCCGGGCACGGTGTGGCGCGGGCACCCGAGACGTGGGAACTGGTTCGCGCCGGCGAACATCGCATCGAGAATTTCGGGGAGCCCGCGGGTCTCGACCGCATCGATACACGTGCTGGCGGCGCCTTCGCGGCGTCTTTCAAGACGGGCGTGCCCTACCGTTGCGCCGACGCGCAGGAGAACCCCAAGGCGCCCTCGGGCCTCCGTACCATCGGTGTTCGTTCGATTCTCGTGATCCCGATCCCCGGGGATCGGGAAGCCCAGGGCCTGCTCATCGTGGGGAGCCGTCGGCCGGCCGCATTCGACAGTGACGACGCGGCATTCCTGCGCCTCGTCGCCGAACGGGTAGGACTGCTGCTGCGACATAGCGCCATCGAGCGCGATCACGCTCGCGCCGCGGCCAGGCAGGAGTTCCTCTCGGTGGTCTCCCACGAACTGAAAACGCCGGTGGCGGTGATCAAGGCGTACAGCGAGGTGCTCGATCGGCGCGCCGGCCTCTCAGATTGGCCTGGTCAGGATCGAACGATCGTCGAGCGCATCGGCGAACAGGCGGATCGCATGCTGGCGATGATCGAGCAGTTGCTCGATCTGCAGAGAATCGAGATCGGTCTGCTCGAACTGCAGGTCTCCCCGTTCGATCTGACCGAATTGGCGCGGGGGGCTGCCGAGGCCGTTCAGGCAACGACCGACGCACACACGATCTCGTTGGACGGGATCGACACCTGTCCCGTGGTCGCGGATCGGCGACGCATCGATGAAGTCATCACGAATCTGCTGGACAACGCCGTCAAGTACTCACCGGCGGGTGGTCCGATCGTGGTGCATTTGGCGCGCAGCGAGGGGTGGGCGCACCTTTCCGTACACGACGAGGGCGTCGGGATGTCCGCAGACGATGCGACGAGGGTCTTTGATCGCTTCTTTCAGGTGGGCGCGGGCACGTATCGACGCGGCCATCTTGGCCTCGGCCTGGGTCTCTATATCGCGCGGGAGATCGTGGCGCATCACGGCGGCCGCATCGCCGTGCAGTCGGAGCCTGGACGAGGATCCATCTTCTCCGTCGATCTGCCGGTCAGCACGGTCGACCTGATTGCGGAACCCGAAACGATCGGCGTCGTCGGGACGGAGGCCGCGGGCTGAGCGACTCAGCACCGCGGCCTCTGCGTCATCAGGATCCGCCGCCCAGGACCTTGATCGTGCGCGGCCGTGCCTCGGGTGACTTCGGCAGTACGATGTCGAGCACACCGTTGGCGTAGGTCACGCGCGCCTCATCGGCACTGAACGGCAGCGACAGAGCGATGTCGCGCCGGAACCTGGTGTTGCCGTACTCGGACCACACCGCCCGCGCGCTCTCCGGAGTGCTCGCCTTCGACTCGCCCGAGATGATCAGATATCCACCGGGCTGCGCCGTCACCGAGATTGTCTCGGCGGTGGCACCAGGAACGAGCGCCTGGACGCGATACGTATCGCCGTCCTCGAAGACATTCACGGGCACGCTCGCCGTCTCGCGAGCAGCGCCGCCGTTGGGCGACGTGAATGCGGTGTCGAACAGACGATCCATCGCTTCGCGTAGAGACACATACGGTCGGGCCTGGAGACCCATCATTCGCGGTACCTCCTCGGTCAGCTTGCATTTTCTGACTCGTAATACGGAGATATCCTATCACGAGTCGTAGCGGATATCAATACATCCTCCGTAGCCTCGAGCGCGCCGCCTCGGGTCTAGTCGGGTACCAATTCCGGGCCCTTATCCCGGAACCGCTCAACGAACGCCCGAATGCGCTGGGCATCGAACGCGTCCAGGCGGTCCATCTTCGTCCAGGCAGTGAGTGTGATGAGCGCGGGAACGTCCGCACGCGGCCTCGGTGCGAGGATGACCTTCGACCGGTACGATCCGACGAGATCCCGCAACTGGTTGACCAGCTCCGGGCACGCTTCCGGGCAGTTGTAGTGAACGATAACGCCCCCGTGTTCGAGGTTGTGGACCAGAAGCGGATCCGGCAGTTCCTGGTCGTGCACACCCCAGGGGGCCCAGCTCTGATAGTGCGGACCCGATGTCGGCGGATTCGAGTTGTACAAGGGGGTCGGCTGTGCGGGATCGACGTGTTCCCTGCCTTGATCGACGAAGCTCAGGACAGGTGCGGGGCGCAGCGCGTCCACGAACGCGGGGACCCCCAAGACCGCCGCCACCGCCAGAATGGCGGCGGATGCACCAATGATGATCCACCGTCGGACGCGCGACTGGCGCTCGGCCGCCTCTTTCGCGACCCTGGTCGCCTCTCGACGCTGTTCGCGCCGCTCACGTTTGGTCGGTCGAGCCATTGCCGTCCATCACCTCGCTGTACTGCCACAGATGCTCGCCGTCGTGCCCGCTATCGCGGCACACGAGATAGTTTCCCCGGTCGTCTCGCCCGCTCCAGGGCTGTGCCGCCGGGTTGAGATCGGCCCGGCTCAGCCGCCTGGGGGCCGGGCCTCCTCCGCGGGCACACCAGATCGTCCTCGGCCACACGCGCGGAACGATGCGGATGCCTTCCTCGGCGCCGGCAATGCGAGCTGCCAGATCGCGCGCGATGCCCAGCACGGTCAGGATCGAGACCCCATCGGTGCGCACGATCAGAGTCCCATCTTCCGTATCGACCGGCGCGTCGGTGATCGCTTCCCATTCGATGGGGACCGTGGGAAGCCGACGCTGTAGTTCGGTCGCGAGGTCTCTCGCGAGCGCACGCGTCCGCTGGCGCCGTCGGATGCGCACAGCCGGATCATTCATCATCATTCGTCTGCTCTGCGCCAGTGCAGGTCGCTCACCACGATGAAGGTGCGCGTCGATTGGACCGCGTCGATCGCGTGGAGATCGTGCATCACCAATCGATCGAGCGCGGCCTGATCCGGTACCTCGACCCGGCAGATCACGTCGGTCTCGCCGTACACCGTGCTGGCCTCCACGACGCCGCCGATCGGGCGGAGAGCTTCGATCACACGCTCGACCTGCTTTGCGGATGCCTTGATGAGCACATATGCCTGCATGGCGGATCCCTGGGAGTATCGCCGCGGAAGGCTCGCCGGTGTAACCCGAAGGATCGTCGGTTGGCCGGCAATCGCCGCGGCCCGCAGGACCGCGCCCAGGACGAGGTAGATATCGCCATCATCCGGCGCTCGCAGCTTGAGGATGAGGTTCTCGGCTTCGCCATAGACAATCGCCGCCTCCAGCACGTTCTCGTGCTGGGCCGCCCCGTCGAGGCCATCCCGCCAGCGGCGCGCCGGAACGGACATCAGCACATAGGCGAGCGCAAGATCGGCGCGCTTCACCGCCTCCACCGCGTTCTGGACTGAGAACCCACGCTGGTGATATCGCCAGATCTCCCGCGCCCGACGGGCATCGGCTGGCGAATAGTCGCGGCGCGCGATCCGCTCCTTCTCGATCAGGCGCGGACGGATATGCCCCTGCGCCTCGAGATAGTGGACGAACCGCTTGGTGAGCCCGTCACCCTGGGCGAGGAGTTCGCCTAGTCGCAGGCCAGCTTACCGCCGTGCGCCTGGTTCTCACGCTTCATCTCGTGAAAGATGATGTGTGTCGACTCCGGTGTGGCCTTCAAATGCGTCACGATGGCGTCGGTCACTGCCTTCGCGCACGCGCGCTTCTGCTCCACGGTACGACCCTCGAACAGTTCGATCACGACGTAGGGCATGGGGAACCTCCTGGCGAGCGATGCGAGTGTATAAAGTCCCGTGCCATGAGCGATCTCACTGCTGTACCGACCGAGGATCCTGGAACCGGCGAGCCGGTACGCTACTACATCGACCAGTCGTGGTACGACGCAAGCGGCATCTCCTTCCGGACCGCCGCCCAGGGGCGCTTCTGCCCCGAATGCCAGAAGAGAGTCGGCTCCGTCGCCGAGGAATCCGTGCCCGTGGTCGACCAGAAGGCTGGACGGGTCATCTATGAGACCCGTCGGGTCTCGTATGGCGACAACCCCATCGCGGTGATCCGTGCCCACTGTTCGAAGGAACGGAACTACATCACTCCTGATACTCCTGTCATCGAGAGCGTGTTTCGGATGTTCCTCGCCAGCGGAAATCAGCCGGCCACATTGGAACACGTCCGCGATTCGCTGACCGACTGGGTTTCGTACCGGGATCGCCCGCACGGCTACGCGCCAGAGTTCGTGAAGCGACTCCTGGAGGCCAATCGACGTTACGGCATCCGCCCCTTCCCTGTGGGCGACTGATCAGATGGCGCGCGTCGAGGCGATGGTCGTGGACATCACGACGCTCGACGTGGACGCGATCGTCAACGCGGCGAATAGCGGGTTGCGTGGCGGCGGGGGTGTGGATGGAGCGATCCATCGCGCGGCGGGGCCGGAGCTGCTCGCCGCGTGTCTGGCTCTCGGAGGCTGTCCGGCTGGTGAGGTCCGCCTCACCCCTGGCTATCGCCTGCCGGCACGCTTCGTCATTCATGCCGTCGGTCCGATATGGCGGGGAGGCGACCACGGCGAAGCCGAAATCCTGGCATCGTGCTATCGGTCGAGCCTCGAGGTCGCGCGCGCGCACGGGTTTCGGTCGATCGCGTTTCCGGCTATCAGCACCGGCCTCTACGGCTATCCGCTCGCGCCGGCCACGACGATCGCTGTGAAGACCGTCCGTCGGATCCTGACCGATGATCCGGACGCACTCGACCGCGTCGTTTTCGCCTGCTTCAGCGAAGACACGCTGCGTATCTATCAGTTCGCCTTGAATGGACAAAAAGCCGCTCAAATCCGTGTACCTCATGTTCGGTGAACGAAGGGGCTAACTGGGGGATGAACGCACCACGCTCATACGAGGGCACGCACCGCCGCAGGCGCACGCGCGCCGCGCCCGATGAGCTTGACGTTCTGCGAGACGCGATCGATCAATTGCGTCCTGGAGATTGGCTACTTCCGGAGGATGACGAGGACCTGGAGCGAGCGGTAGAGGTTCTCGCTCAACTCGCGGAGTCCCCGAGAACCTGAGGCGTCGGCACCTCTCGCCGCTGGAGCGCGCACCAGACGTAGAACGCGACAATGCCGCGCCACGGCCGCCAACGCTCGGCGATGGTCCGCACCTCCTGCTCGGAGGCGTGGCGCCCCAGGCCGTACATACGACCGATCGCGGCCCGCTGCCCCATGTCCCCGGCCGGGATCGCGTCAGGACGCGCCAGTCCTCGGAGCAGCAGGTACTCGGCGGTCCACCGACCGATGCCGCGAAGGCGAGTCAACCGATCAACAATCGTCTCGTTATCCCAGGAGCGCAGTGAGCGCAGGTCGAGGGCGCCTGAAGTCACACTCTCGGCGATGCCTCGGATGTACTCCGCCTTCTGGCGGCTGATCTGGAGCGTCCGCGCCTCGCTCACGGTCATGCGCGCGAGGATCGGCGGTGACGGGAAGAGATGGTGGCTCCCTCCGAAGGCCTCAACCGGCTCGCCATAGGCACGGACGAGCGCATGCTTCATACGGCCCGCGAACGCGATGTTCACCTGCTGGCCAAGAATCGCCCACACCAGCGTCTCGAAGAGGTCGGGAATGCACAGGGGCGGAAGACCCGCGTAGAGCGCAAGAAGTTCTCCGGCCACCCGATCTTGCGCGTGGAGGGTTGCGACCTCCGGATGTGGCCGGTTGAGTCCCAGCGCATCCCATAGCCGGGCTGCGATCGCATCGAGCGCGAGTCCCGACGCGCCGGGTCCGGCGATCTCAATGCGCAGCGTGCCCGGGGTAACGCCCGTCACACGGGCCACTACCGGACCCGTATCCGATCGGAAGGCGCGGGCATACGACGAGGCGTGGATCGTCTCCGTAATCGCCGAAGGCGAACGTCTCAGGTAGTCGAGGACGAGGTCGAACCGATATCCCGCCCAGGGGCGAACGATGGTCTCCAGCGGGTGCTCTATACTGCCGGCCTGTGCCAAACGCGTACCTTCCCATCCTGGTCCTGCTTGCCCTGAGCGTAGGGCTGATGGCGGTCATCTTGACGCTGCCCGGTCTCATCGCGCCGCGGCGGTCACAACCCGGCAAGTATGTCCCGTACGAGAGCGGGATCCGCCCCCTCGCACCCGCGCGCCAGCGCTTCCACGTCAGCTTTCATCTGATCGCGATGCTCTTCATCCTGTTCGACATCGAGGTTGCGTTTTTCTACCCTTGGGCTGTCTCGTTCCGCCAACTCGGGTTGTTCGGTCTGGTCGAGATGGCGCTCTTCGTCGGGTTGCTGCTGGTGGGCTATCTGTACGTGCTGAAGCGAGGAGCCTTGCGATGGGAGTGAATTCCGAACAGCGATCGGGCGCCCCCGGGGTGCTCCTCACGAAACTGTCCGATTGGGGGCGATCGCAGTCGCTGTGGCCGATGGCGTTTGGACTCGCGTGCTGCGCCATCGAGATGATGGCGACAACTGCGTCGCGGCACGATATCGCCCGTTTCGGCTCGGAACTGTTCCGGGCGAGCCCCCGACAGGCCGATTTGATGATTGTGTCCGGTCGCGTGAGCCAGAAGATGGCTCCGGTGATCCGTCAGCTCTACGAGCAGATGCCGGACCCGAAGTGGGTCGTATCCATGGGTGACTGTGCGTCGTGCGGCGGCATCTTCAACAACTACGCCATCGTGCAGGGTGTCGACAAGATCGTGCCGGTGGACGTGTACGTACCGGGCTGTCCTCCTCGACCTGAGGCGCTGTTGCACGGCGTAATGAAGTTGCAGCAGAAGATCATGGGCAACACGACGCCGACATCGGCGGCGAGCCCAGAGGCGCGGGGCGCACGCGCGGGCGCGGCGTGACCGACACAAACGCGGCCGCGTCTGCGCCAGAACCGCCACCGCTCCACCCGACGCTCGCGCGACTGGTCGATCTGTTCGGGGACGCGATCGTCGACGAGACGACGCACGGACAGATAACCGTGCGAATCCCTGCCGAGAGTGCGCGCGAGGTTCTGAAGGCGCTCCGCGATGACGGAACCCTCCGCTTCACCCGGCTCAGCGATGTGACTGCGGTCGACTACCTCTCCTTTGACCCTGTCACTACGCGCCGCGATCTCGGACGCACACCTCGCTTCGACGTTGTCTACCACCTCTCCTCTCTCGCGCGCAATCAGCGCATCCGCGTGAAGGTGGCGCTGCCCGAGGATGCTGCGACGATCCCCTCGGCAGTCGACCTCTGGCCCGCCGCGAACTGGGCCGAGCGGGAGACCTACGACATGTTCGGCATCACGTTCGCGGGGCATCCTCAGATGACGCGCATCCTTACGCCCGAGGACTGGCAGGGCCATCCCCTGCGCAAGGATTACCCGCTCATCGAAGAGGAGATCGAGTTCACCACCACTCAGCCGACCCTCAACGAGCCGGTGCGAGGAGCGCGCTGATGGCAATGACGATGGTGAAGCCGGTCGGGTCGGCGACGCTGGTAGAGCAGGATGGACGCCTTCTCCTCAATATGGGGCCGCAGCATCCCGCGACGCACGGCGTGCTGCGCCTCGTGCTGGAACTGGATGGTGAGGTCGTCCTCTCGTGCGATCCGGTCATTGGCTACGTCCACACCGGGATCGAGAAGACGTACGAGCACAAGACCTACCACCAGGGCGTCACGATGACCGATCGGATGGACTATCTGGCGCCGATGTCGAACAACCTGGCGTTCGCGCTCGGTATCGAAAGGCTCCTCGGCATCGACCCGCCGCCGCGGGCACAGGTGGGCAGGGTCATCCTGGCCGAGTTGACGCGCCTCAATTCGCATCTCGTCTGGTTGGCAACGCAGGCGCTGGATCTGGGTGCGATGAGTGTGTTCTTCTACGCTCTGGCCGAACGCGAGATGATCCTCGACATCTTCGAGATGGTCTCCGGTCAGCGTCTGATGACCTCGTATATCCGGCCGGGCGGGCTCTACTACGACCTCCCGGAGGAGTTCCCGGCGAAGGTCCGGGAGATTCTCACTGCCTTTCCGCCCCGCATCGACACTTACGAGGATCTGCTCACATCCAACGAACTGTGGCGAGAGCGCACCGTAGGGATCGGCAAGATTTCCGCCGACGACGCTGTCGCGCTCGGGCTGACGGGGCCGTGCCTACGCGGTTCGGGCGTCAACTGGGATATCCGCAAGGCAGAGCCGTACTCCGGCTATGAGACGTACGATTTCAATGTCCCGCTCGGCACGAACGGCGATGTTTACGACCGCTACCTGTGCCGTATGCGGGAGATGCGCGAGAGCCTTCGAATCATCGGTCAGGCTGTCGATCGTCTGCCGGGCGGCGACTTCACGGTCCACGACCACAAGGTGAGCTTCCCCTCGCGGGCCGAACTGGCGACCAGCATGGAGGCGCTGATCCACCATTTCAAGCTGGCAACCGAGGGCTATCGGGTTCCCGCCGGAGAAATCTACCTGCCGATCGAGTCGCCGCGCGGCGAAATCGGCTTCTACTTCGTAGCGGATGGCAGTGGGAAGCCGTACCGCGCCCACGTGCGGACACCGAGCTTTTACAACCTCTCCGCGATCGGACGGCTTGCCCGGGGAGGACTGGTCGCAGACCTGGTCGCCCTGATCGGCAGTCTCGACCCGGTGCTGGGCGACGTCGACCGTTAGGCTATATTACGCCCCCCGGAGAACCGCCGACTGTGCCACTGAGCGAGAAAACGCGCGCCGAGATTCAGGCGGCCCTCACCCGCTACCCCCAGCGCAGGACCGCCATCCTCCCCGCCCTTCGCGCGGCGCAGCGCGATGCCGGGTATCTGGGGCAGGAGCAGATCGAAGAGGTCGCGAACCTGCTCGAACTCGATCCGAACGCCGTGTATATGCTCGTCACGTTCTACGACATGCTCTATCGCGAGCCGAAGGGTCGGTTCGTCCTGGGGGTGTGCAAGAACATCGCGTGCTACCTGCGCGGTGCCGATGAGATCATCGAGCACCTCCTCGACCGCCTCGGAGTCGGTCTGAACGAGACGACCGGCGATGGAATGTTCACGGTGCGCCCGTTCGAGTGCTTGGCCTCGTGCGGCACCGCGCCAGTCATCCTCATCAACAACGAGGAGTACGCCGAGCGTCTGACGATCGAGTCGGTGGATCGGCTTCTGGACGAACTCCGCGCCCGGCCGTTCGAAGCGGCCGGCGAGCACGGAATACCGTGGCCCATCCTCCAGGCCGAGGCAGCCAACCGTGGCTGAGTACGAAAAGGTTCTGACCCGCAACGTGGGGGTCCCACGCGCCTACGACATCGATGTCTACGAGGCGAACGGCGGCTACGCCGGACTGAAGAAGGCCCTGGCGGAGTACACACCAGACCAACTGATCGAACTGGTCAAGAACTCCGGGCTGCGCGGACGAGGTGGTGCCGGCTTTGCGACTGGACTCAAGTGGTCGTTTGTGCCGAAGGGTCCCATGCAGAAGTATCTCGTGGTCAATGGCGATGAGAGCGAACCGGGGACATTCCACGATCGAGAACTGCTCGAGCACGACCCACATCAACTCGTCGAGGGCGCGATCATCACCTGTTTCGCGGTGGGGATCACGAAGGCGTTCTTCTACATCCGGGGCGAATTCGCGCTCGGCTATCACCGCCTCAAGAACGCGATCCAGCAGGCCTATGATCGCGGGTATCTGGGGACCAACGTCCTCGGCTCCGGCTTCAACTGTGACGCCTACACCATTCACGGCGCAGGGGCGTACATCTGTGGCGAGGAGTCGGCGCTCCTCGAATCACTCGAAGGCAGTCGGCCGATGCCCCGCTCGCGACCGCCCTTCCCGGCGGTGGTGGGCCTCTACGCCGGGCCGACCGTGGTCAACAGCGTCGAGACCATCAGCAACGTGCCGCACATCCTCAGCCGCGGCCTTGACTGGTATACGTCGCTCGGCACGCCGCCCCGGAACACCGGTCCCTTCATCTACTCGCTGAGCGGGCACGTGAACCGGCCCGGAAACCACGAGGGGCCGCTGGGGCTCACGGTGGGCAATCTCGTCAACGACCTCGGTGGCGGTGTCTGGGGTGGGCGGAAGATGAAGGCATTCATCCCCGGGGGCGCGTCATCGGCCTGGCTGAAAGGGGAATGCTGGGACGTCAAGCTCGACTTTGACACGCTCGGCGGCATGCGGACCATGCTGGGTTCGGGTGCACAGATCGTCCTCGATGAGCACTGCTGTGTGCCGCACGCCGCGCTACGCCTCGCCGAGTTCTACAACCACGAGTCCTGCGGCAAGTGCACGCCCTGCCGTGAAGGAACGCGCTGGATGGTCAAGATCGCGCGACGCATTTGCGACGGTCAGGCAGAGTCGAAGGACATCGACACACTGTTCTCCATCGCTGATCGCATCGGCTTCGGTCCACCGAACAAGATGACGTTGTGCGCGCTCGGCGACGCATCCACCAGTTGCATCACGAGCACAGTGCGGCAGTGGCGCGACGAGTGGGAGTATCACGCGCGCACGGGCACCTGCCCGACGGCGAGCGGCCGCCCCGTGAAGCCGCTCGACTGATGGATAACCTCGTCACGCTGACCGTCAACGGCAAGACCGTGCGCGTCCCACGCGGCACGCTGCTCGTGGACGCCGCGAAAACAGTCGGCGTGCACATCCCGGTCTTCTGTTACCACGAGAAGATGAAACCCGTCGGCGCCTGCCGTATGTGCATGGTCGAGATCGCGCCCGGACCTCCCCTGCCACAGACCGCGTGCACGAGTCCTGTGGCAGAGGGAATGGTCGTCAAGACGACGTCGCCCATGGCAGTGAGCGCCCAGAAGTCGACGATCGAGTTCCTTTTGCTCAACCACCCGCTCGATTGCCCGGTGTGCGACCGCGGCGGTGAGTGTCCGCTTCAGGACAACACGTTCGGCTTCGGCGGCGCGGAGAGCCGGTACATCGACGAGAAGCGCCATTTCGAGAAGCCGCTCGTACTCTCCGACGAAGTGCTCCTCGATCGGGAGCGCTGCATCATGTGCTATCGCTGCGTGCGCTTTGCGCGGGAGATCGCCGGCGATGAATCGCTCACAGTCATCGAGCGGGGAACGGAGAGTCAGATCGGACTGGCCCCGGGCCGCACGTTCGATTCCCCGTTCTCGGGCAACACCATCGAAATCTGTCCGGTCGGGGCGCTGACCAGCGCACGCTACCGGTTTTCGGCGCGCCCCTGGGACATCCGCTCGGTATCAACGATCTGTCCGCACTGTGCCGTCGGGTGCAACGTTCGGGCCGACGTGCGCGACAATCAGATCAAACGCTTCCTCTCTCGCGAGAACCTGACCGTCGACGATGGCTGGCTCTGCGACCGCGGGCGCTTTGGCTACGGATACCCGTACACCAGCGGACGCCTGACCAGACCGCGCCTCCGGAGGGGATCCGGGTTAACCGACGCGACCTGGGGGGAAGCGATCGACACGGTTGCGGCCGCCGTGCGGGGGGCAATCGACCGACGCGGACCAGGCTCTATCGCCGGTCTAGCCGGCACTGGACTCACGAACGAGGATTTGCTCGCATTCCGACGGCTGGTGGTGGACACGATCGGGAGCGGGAATCTCGATCACAGCCGCGCCGCCCACCCAACATCGCCGCTCGGGATCGATGCTGTCACCGGCTCGATCCAGGGACTCGATCGTTCGGATGTCATTCTCATCGTTGACGCGAACACCCTGATCGATCAGCCAGTCTTGAATCTGCGGATCAAGAAGGCGCTCGGCCGCGGGGCCCAGGTCGTGGTAGTCGGGAGCGAGCCACTCGACGTGAACCGCTCGCCCTACCGGCAACCGTTCATCGCCGCGGGTGACGATCTGGGCGGGGTTCTCGAGGCGATCGCGAGGCTCCTGCCGGCGGAGTTCGACGCGGCGCGGGCACGTCGTCACGAAGCCGCCGAGTCCAACGCGACCCGTGCCTTCGCCGACACCGTCAAGCGGGCGCACGACGCTGCGGTGGCGAAGGCGAAGGAGGCCAGTGAGGCCGAACCCGCCGCGTACGCCACGGTTGAGGAGGGCGCCACACGCTACGGCATCACCCGCGCGACAGTGGCGCCGATACCAGCGCGACGTGTGCGCGGAATCGAGGCGTTCGCCGCGGAGGCGGGCGCAGACCCGATCAGCCCGGCGGTCGTCGCCGCGGCGCGCACCATCGGCGGCGCGGAGCGTCTCTCCATCCTCTACCCGCGCTCGGTGGGGGCCGATCCGCGCGTTCTGAACGCGGTGACGAATATCGGCCTGCTCTGCGAGGCATTCGGCCGCGAGGGCGCGGGGATCTTCCCTCTCGTCACCGGCCCAAATGAGCAGGGCGCGATCGACATCGGTGTCGTGCCGGGCGAGGGCGGCGTTTCGGGAAGCGCGATCGCAGGCGCGATCGAATCGGGGAAGATCGAGATCCTGTTCGTCGTGGGGCGACCGCTCGAGGCCGACCTTCTGGCTCTACGTGGGCGCATTCCCTGTCTGGTCGTTATCGACAGCCTGCTCGGTCCGACCGCAGATGCAGCAGATGTCGCGCTGCCGGGGCTGACCTTCGCCGAGAAGGACGGGACCTTCACGAACCTCGAGCGGCGTATTCAGAGGATGCGGGCGTGCACCACGTTTCCCGGCGATGGTCGACCGGAGTGGCGCATCCTGCGTGATCTGGCCAACGCGATCGGCGGTGCCTACACCGAATCGAACTCGGAGGCGATGGCCGCCGCGCTAGCGCGCGAAGTCCCACACTACGCGGGAGTGACGCTCGATCGCGTCGGATACCGGGGCATCCAGTGGCCGGTCGGACCGGAGGGCCGAGGAAGCCCTGTCCTCCACGCCGGCTCGACGTTCGACCTGCTTCCGGTCGGTTCGGCGTGAGCGAACTCGTCTTTCAGATCGTCGTCGCCGGCGTCAAGAGTCTCATCATCATCTTCGCGCTGCTGACGGGTTTCGCCTACATGACGCTGTTCGAGCGAAAGGTGGCGGCCCGCATCCAGATCCGGTACGGGCCCAACCGCGTGGGTCCGTTCGGTTTGCTGCAGCCACTCGCGGATGGCATCAAGCTCTTCTTCAAGGAGAGCCCCACGCCGCGAGGTGCCGATCGCTTCGTGTATCTCGCGGCGCCATGCATATCGGCGACGGTGGCGCTCGCCGCGTTCGCGGTGATTCCGATCGGACCACCCATCGAGATCGGTGGTCGCCAGATCGGAATGTACCTTTCGGACGCCAGCATCGGCATCCTGTACGTCCTGGCGGTTGGGTCCCTAGGCGTCTATGGCATCACCCTGGCGGGATGGGCATCGAACAACAAGTACTCGCTGCTTGGTGGAGTGCGCGCCTCGGCGCAGATGATCTCCTACGAACTGAGTCTGGGCCTCTCGGTCCTGGCGGTGATCCTTGTGGTCGGGTCACCCAACATGACCAAGATCGTGGAGTTTCAGGGAGTCGTGCCGCTCCTGCTCCTGCAACCCCTCGGGTTCCTTCTCTATCTCATCTCGGGGATCGCCGAGACAAACCGCGCACACTTCGATCTTCCCGAGGCTGAATCCGAACTGGTCGCGGGATATCACACTGAATACAGTGGGATGCGTTTCGCGCTCTTCTTCATGGCTGAGTACATCAACATGATCACCGTCTCGGCGATCGCGACGACGCTGTATCTGGGCGGCTACAAGGGTCCGATCGCGGATGGGCCGTGGTGGTTCCTTCTGAAGGTGTTGGCCCTGCTCTTCGTGTATGTGTGGGTGCGTGCAACGTTGCCACGGATGCGGTACGACCGGCTGATGAACTTCGGCTGGCGCGTTCTTCTGCCGGTCTCACTACTGAACGTGTTCCTCACCGCGATCGGCGTGCTCATCATCGAGGGGAGGGTTTAGGTGGCGAGCTTCGTCGATGATGTCGGCGCCCTCGTCCGCGGGCTTGGGACGACGTTCCGGCACATCTTCCGTCCAACGGTGACGTATCAGTACCCGGAGAAGCGGCGGCCGGTCCACCCGCGCTTCCGCGGGCGGCACAAACTCATGCGCTACGAGAACGGTCTCGAACGATGCATCGGCTGTTCGCTCTGCGCCGGGGTCTGCCCCGCGCGGGCGATCTACGTCGAGGCGGCGGAGAATACGGACGAGCACCGGATCTCCCCAGGTGAGCGGTACGCGCGGCGGTACGAGATCAACATGATCCGCTGCATCTTCTGCGGCTACTGCGAGGAGGTATGCCCGACCGAGGCGATCGTGCTCGGCAACGATTACGAACTCGCCGACTACGACCGGGCATCGTTTGTCTACACGAAGGACATGCTCCTCGTCCCCGACCCTCGCGCGGGCGAGGCCCTGGTCTCGAGGCCGACCTAAGTGTCGTTGAGCGAAGTCTTCTTTCTGATCGTCGCGGCGATTGCAATCGGCTCCGCGACGCTCGTCATCACGCTGCCAAACACGGTGCACAGCGCGCTGTTCCTTGTGGCGACCTTGTTCTGCGTTGCGCTGATGTTCCTGAGCATGGGTGCGGAGTTCCTGGCGGCAGTCCAGATCCTCGTCTACGCGGGCGCGATCATGATCCTCTTCCTGTTCGTGATCACCCTGATGAATCCACAGCGGCCAGCCGGTCCGGACCGTCTCCGGTCGCAGGTAGTGTGGTCGTGCGCCTTCGCAGTGATGTTGCTCCTGGTCCTGTGGATCTCGATTCAGGAGGGCGCAATGGCCGCGCTGCCGATCGCGCCAGTCTCCACCACGCCGCTCGGACTCGACGCGCTGGGGATCGCGCTCTTCACGACGTACGTCGTCCCGTTTGAGATCACGTCGATCCTGTTGCTCGTGGCGATGGTTGGGGCGGTCGTCTTAGGGCGGGGCCGAGTCCAATGATCGAAAGCGCCCCGACGCCCTACTACCTCGTCCTCAGCGCCGTTCTGTTCTCCATCGGGGCGCTGGGGTTCTGCATCAGGAAGAATCCACTGGTCATGTTCATGTGTGTCGAGATCATGTTGAACGCCGCCAACCTGAGCTTCGTGGCGTTCGCGCGACACCTCAATGTCATCGACGGTCAGGTGATCGCGCTATTCATCATGGCGATCGCCGCAGCCGAGGTCGTCGTTGGTCTGGGGATCATCGTCGCGATCTTCCGCCTGCGCGACAGCATCGATGTCGACGAAGTGAACGTGCTGCGAGGCTGAGGATGTCGATGACGACCTGGGTCACGCTCGCCCTCGCACTCCCCCTCCTTGGGTTCCTCTACTGTGCCCTGTTCGGCTGGCGGGTGGGGCGTGCCGCTTCAGGCGTGGCCGCCTCCGCCGCAGTGGGAGCGTCGTTTGGCGCCGCACTGGCGGTCGCCGCGGGGGTGTCCGTTCTGCCGGAGTCGGAGCGGTTCGTGACCATCACCATCGCGAGTTGGCTCACGGCAGGATCCTTCATCGCGCCGATCGCCTTCCTCGTGGATCCGCTTTCCACTGTCATGCTGCTGGTGGTGACTGGCGTTGGCTCCCTCATTCACGTCTACGCGACCGGATACATGCGCGACCATCACGGGCACCTCGACCTCGGGTACAACCGGTTCTTCGCCTTCCTGAATCTATTCGTCTTCTCGATGCTGGTTCTGGTGCTCGCGAACAACTTCGTCCTCCTGATGGTGGGGTGGGGTGGCGTCGGCGTCTGTTCCTACTTCCTGATCGCATTCTGGTTCGACAAGCCGGAGAACGCGCGCGCGGGGTCCAAGGCGTTCATCGTGAACGCGATCGGAGATGTCGGCCTCCTCCTGGCGTGCTTCCTCATCTTCTGGACCTTCCGAAAAGTCGACTTCGACGGGGTGTTCCGTGAGGTCGCGGCGGGGCAAGGTTCGGGAGCGATGACGAACATCGCGCTCCTGCTCCTCATCGCCGCGGCGGCGAAGTCGGCGCAGTTTCCTCTCCACGTCTGGTTGCCCGATGCGATGGCGGGACCAACACCGGTCTCCGCGCTCATCCACGCCGCGACCATGGTGACAGCGGGGGTCTATCTGATCGCCCGGACCCACCCGATCTACGAGCATGCTCCTCTGGCGATGGCGGCTGTGGCGTCGATTGGCGCAGTCACGGCGTTCTTCGCCGCGACCATCGCGCTGACCCAGACGAACCTGAAACGGGTCGTCGCGTACTCGACGCTGTCGCAACTGGGATACATGTTTGTGGGCGTCGGTGTGGGCGCATTCGGCGCGAGCATCTTCCACCTGATGACGCACGCGTTCTTCAAGGCTGTGCTCTTCCTCGGCGCTGGCATCGTGATCCACCATCTCGCCGGTCAGGAAGACATGCGCCAGATGGGTGGTCTGCGATCGCGACTGCCCGTGGTGTACTGGTGTTTCGCTATCGCGGCGGCGGCAAACGCCGGGTTCCCGCTGCTCTCCGGCTTCTTCTCCAAGGACGAGATCGTTAGCGCAGCCTTCCTGTCACCCCACGGAAGCGCGATTCTGGGCGGGTCTCTCCTTCTTACGAGCGCGCTCACGGGGATCTACATGTTCCGCGCGGTCTCATTGACCTTCCATGGAACATCGAATGCGCACAGCCACACGGGCGATCACGGCGTGGCGGGATCGATGCTCTGGCCCGTCCTGCTCCTGACCGTTCTCGCGGTCGTCGGCGGATTCCCGTACGCTCAGTTCGGCAAGTTCTTGCACCCATCGCTCACCCATTGGGGCGGGCACCCGGTTGAGGTGGCAAACCCAGTCGGATCGATTGCGATTGCGTCGGGCATCGTCAGCATCGCGGGCATCGCGGTGGGTTTGTGGCTTTACGCAGGGGACCGCGCGATACCGCGACGGTTGGGCCGCTCGCTCGGTGGTCTGGCCGAGACTGTGCGCGCTGGTTACTACATCGATGCGTTCTACGGCGCGGTGCTCCTGGCACCCGTTCGGGTGATCGCGCTGATCTCCTCCGGACCGGTGGATAACTTCCTTATCGGGGGCTTCGTCAGCCTGTTCCCTGCATTCGCTCGCTGGATGGGGTCGGAGTTCCGGCATACGTTCCAGACCGGGTACGTGCGTCACTACGCCGCGGCGATCTTCGCCGGAGCCGCACTGATCGCGATCTTCTTCGTCTACAGGATCGGGATCTGACGAGATGCTCACGACTCTGATCGCCCTACCCCTCGTCGGTGCCGCTGCCGTTTTTCTTCTCCGTTCGGGCGCCGCACGGTGGACCGCGCTGGGCTTCGCGTTGGTGGAACTGGTCCTAGCCGTCGTGGTCGCGTCCGGTTTCGATCCAGCGCTCGGAACGTACCAGTTCGTCGAGAACGTGCCCTGGGTGCCTCTGTACGGCATCTCGTACGCGGTGGGCGTGGATGGCATCTCCCTGTGGTTGATGGTGCTCGCCGCGTTCCTTACTCCGCTCGCGGTGGTGGCACGATGGCCGAGCGAGGAGCCGCGAGATCACATCTTCTATTCCGGCCTGCTCGCGCTCTGCGGTGCCATGGTGGGCGCGTTCGCGGCCACCGATGTCATCCTGTTCTTCCTGTTCTGGGAGGTCATGCTGATCCCAGCCTACGCGCTGATCGGCGTGTTCGGCGGCGACCGGCGGATCGCGGCGGCGATCAAGTTCTTTATCTATACGGCGGCCGGATCGCTGCTGATGCTCGCGGGGATTATCGCCCTCTACGTGCACGGGGCCGCGGCGGGCCCGATGACGTTCGCGATGGAAGACATGGCCCGCGTCGCTCGCGGGGTCGTCCCGTTCTGGATCTTCCTCGTGTTCGTACTGGCGTTCGCGATCAAGGTGCCGGTTGTGCCACTGCACACGTGGCTGCCGGATGCGTACGCGCAGTCGCCGATACCGCTGCTGGTTCTGGCGACGACGCTGACCAAAGTCGGCGCGTACGGGTTCGTGCGATTCATCGTGCCGATGTTTCCCGCCGAGCTCGCGCTGAACACCGGCTGGCTCTCCGCGCTGGCGGTCCTGGGAATCCTGTACGGCGCGATCTGCGCGATCGGATCGCGGGATCTGGTGCGCCTGCTCGCGTACTCCTCGATCTCGCACCTCGGGTTCATCGTGCTGGGAATCCTGGCGCTAAACACGCAGGGAGTGATGGGCGGCGTGCTGCAAATGGTCAATCACGGGATTTCAGCGGCCGCTCTCTTCATCATTGCCGACATGCTGATCCGGCGCACTGGGACGTCCGACATCATCAGTCTCGGCGGGCTCGCGTCGCGTTACCCGCTGATCACCGCCTTCTTCCTGCTCGCGGTGTTCTCCGCCGCGGGTGTACCGGGACTGAACGGGTTCACCGGGGAGTTCCTCACCATGCTCGGCGCCTTCGAGCCGCGTCAGCGCTTCGTGGTGGTTGCCTCGGCCGGTGTCATCCTCGGGGCCGCATACCTGATCTGGATGTTCCAGCGGATGATGCATGGGCCGGTCAAGAGCCAGCGGGTGGTAGATCAGCGCGATCTGACCAGACGAGAGGCGCTCCTTCTGGCACCCCTGGCGATCGCCATCGTCGTGATCGGCGTGGCACCGAATATCCTGCTGGTCCCGATGCAGGAGAGCGTGGTCGCTGCACTGGGGTCGGTGCGGACCGCGGCGTCGGATCAGGGTGCGCTCATCGCGATGCTGGGAGCAGCGTTCGCATGAACTTCCCACCCATCGAGTTCAACGCATTGGCGCCCACGATCGTTCTGTCCGTCTCCGCACTCGTGATCCTGATGTTCGGCCTTTTCGATGCGACACGTGGGCGCGGTTTCCTGACTGCAGTGGCGACGATCGCAGTCGCCCTCGCGGCTCTGGCCAGCATCGTCGCGAGTTCCCCTGTCGTCTGGAACAGCTTCGGGATCCCGGACGCCGGCGCGAGCTCGGGCATGTTGGTCAACGATGGGTTTGCGCTCTACGCCGGACTGACGATCCTCGTCGCGACCGGAGCGACGGTCCTTATCTCGGGCCGTTATCTTGCCGCCGAGCCGACCTACAGCGGAGAGTACCTGGCCCTTCTCCTCTTTGCGGCCGCGGGGATGTCGCTGGTGGTGGCGGCCGCGGATTTGATCATCCTGCTCCTGGGCATTGAGATCCTCTCCATCGCCCTGTACGTGTTGAGCGGCTTCTCGCGATCGCGGGAGACCAGCCAGGAATCGGCGCTCAAGTACTTCCTGCTCGGGGCATTCTCGCTGTCCTTCATGATCTATGGCGCGGCGCTTCTCTTTGGGGCCGCGCAGTCCACGCGTCTCTCGACGATCGCAACAGTTATCGCCGCGAACGCCCGGCCGAACCTGACGGAGAACATGCTCGTCCTCGGTGGCGTCGGCCTCATTCTGGTGGGATTCGCGTTCAAACTGTCGTTCGCGCCATTCCACATGTGGACGCCCGACACCTACCAGGGCGCACCGACGCCGATCACCGGCTTCATGTCCGTCGCGACAAAGGCGGCCGTCTTTGTGGCACTGCTGCGCTTCCTGGTGTTCGCCGTGCCTGCGCTCCGCGCGGAGTGGAGCATCGCCGTCGCCGTGCTCATCATCCTGACTCTTCTGGTGGGCAACACGGCGGCCATCGCGCAGGCACGCGTGAAACGCCTGCTCGCCTACTCGTCGATTGCCCAGGCCGGGTACATCGGGATCGGCATCCTGGCCGGTACCGCGGCAGGTGGGGCGATCCTCTTCTATCTACTCGCCTATACGCTCGCGAACCTTGGCGCTTTCGCGGGGCTGAGTGCTCTGGGCGACGGCGATTCCGATCCCTCGGTCGAGGATCTGAAGGGCTTGGGCGCGCGATCCCCACTTCTGGCGGGGGCGATCGCGATCTTCATGCTCGGCCTCGCCGGAATCCCGCTCACCGCGGGATTCATGGGGAAGCTGTTCGTATTCATCGCCGGCATCCAGGAGGGTTATGTCGACCTGGTGATCCTCGCCGTGATCACGAGCGTCGCGGCGACGTTCTACTACCTGCGCGTGGTCATCGCGATGTACTTCCAGCCGGTCTCGGCGTCACCGATCCGCGTCGAAATGAACGGTGCGACCATCGCGGTGCTCGCTGTCCTGGCCATCGGCACCGTGGTGCTGGGCATCCTGCCCGCCGGGGCGCTCGTCGGCTGAGGCGGACCGACGTCCCGATCGTCGTGATGGCAGGTCGCGACGGCATGAGGGATGACGGTGCACCCGGGCCGCGAGGACGCGGACACAGCGGCACGGCGCAGGCCCGCTGGCAGAACTTAGCCCCTCGTAGGCCGCGCGACCGGCAGGAGCGGGAGATCCATCAGCGAGATCTCTGAACGCTGCGGTGATGCGGGCGCCGGTCCGGCGAGTCGGGTGATCGCCAGGGCGACACTCTTCATGCCGCGGCCCGTTCGCCGCGATGCCAAAAGGCGGTTCGCATCCGGGTGATGGATCGGGACGAACAACTGGCCCGCCGCCACGATGTCGCTGACGGAAACCCGAATCTCCAGGCGGCCGTGCGCCGAGGCGATCGCGATGAGATCGCCATCACCGATACCGAGGCGAGTCGCGTCGCTGGGATGCACCTGCGCGCGATGCTCGCCCCACATGCGCGTGAGCCCTCGCGAGCGAGCGGACATTGCACCGGTGTTCCAGAGTTGGGCGCGACCGAAGATACCGATGAACGGGTAGCTGGCGTCCGGGAGAACCGCGCCGGATGACGCGCGCACCGGGAACACGCGCCCGCGTCCGCGTTCGAATCCGCTCTCGTACAGCGTGGCCGCCCCGGTCGCCCCATCGATGAGTGGCCATTGCACGCCATCGATACCGATCGCATCGTAGGCAAGCCCGCGGTAGGTTGGCACGACCCTGGCTATCTCGTCGGCGATATCGGCGGGCCCCGCGAAGGCAAACTGCCGCTGACACCAGTCGGCGTCCTCCTCGAACCTCACCGCGAGATCGACGAGAATTCGCCAGTCAGGGCGGCTTTCGCCGATTGGCCGAAGCGCGGCGTGCACGCGCTGAACGCGTCGTTCCGTGCTCGTGAAGGTGCCGTCCTTCTCCTTTGCTGACGAGGCCGGCAGAACGACGGTGGCCAACTCAGCCGTCTCGGTCGGGAAGATGTCTTGAACGACGAGAAGGTCCAGTTTCCGGAATGCGGCGAGCACGCGCTCGGTGTCCGGGATGCTGCGCGCCGGATTCGCTCCGACGACGTAGAGCGCCTTGATCTCGCCGCGCTCGATGGCCTCCACGGTCGCGTCCAGATCGCGACCGGGAGCGGCGGGAATGCCGCGATGCCACGCCTCCTCCAACGCCGCGCGCGCTGGTTCCGAGCTGAGTGGCTGATGTCCGGGCAGCCAGTTCGGAAGGCATCCCATGTCTACCGAGCCGACCGTGTTGTTCTGACCGGCGAGCGGAAACACGCCGGAGGCGGGCTTGCCAATCTGGCCGGTGATCAGCGCAAGTGACGCGATCACCCTCACGATCGCCTCGCCATCGGCCTGCTGGGCAACGCCCGACGCGTACGTAATGACCGAGTTCGAAGTATCGGTGCGCTGACCCGGCCACACGATCTCGCCCCACAGGGAGCCGGGCACCGGATATCGCTTGTCCGTTCCGCCGGTGGCATAGAGGCGCGCCGCCTTGCGGATCTCTTCGGCCGGCACACCGGTCTCCCGCTCCACCGCGGCGAGGTCAATGGACGCGACAGATGCGGCCAGATCGTCGTACCCCTCCACCCGGCTCTCGATGAAGGTACGGTCGATCATCTTTTCATCGACGATAACCTTGAGCATCGCCGACAGCAGCGATAGATCCGTTCCCGGATGGAGGCGCAGGTGCACCGAAGCGAGGCGCGCCATCTCGGTCGCGCGCGGGTCGATGAGGATCATGCGCCCGCCGCGCCTGACGACTCGCTTGACCCAGAAGGAGAGCACCGGATGCGCCTCGACCGTGTGGGAGCCGATGACGATCACGCACCCCGCTGATTCCAGGTCGCGCGTCGGGATCGTAGCGCCCGCAGATCCGAACGACTCGTGGAGACCGCGCAAAGTCGGCTCGTAGCAGTACCGCGCGGTCGGCTCGTCGATGTTGTTGGTTCCGACCACGGCACGGGCAAACTTCTGAAGGACGTAACTCTCCTCATTGGTAATCTTGCCCGAACCCACGAACGCGATCGCGTCGGGGCCGTGCGCCTGGC
>VGOZ01000031.1 GCA_016875715.1 Chloroflexota bacterium
TATTCATCTTCCTCCTTGCCCAGCGCCACGTCAGGATCAACGTCCTCGGTGTGGGGCTCCGATAGGGCTCCCGCCGCGCTCCCTCCCCGCCTGAGACGGCAGAGGCGTCACAGATCCCAACCCCCCCACAATGGTTGTGTGTCTGGATCCTCGATCCGATGGCGATGCGTCAATCGGCCGACGACTCCATCCTGGGTGTGCCGCTCCCTCCCGGGAGATCGCACTGCATTCTTGGCGCGTGTCGGCTGACACTACCCGATGCTCCTTGCCCTGTGCCGTCGGGTCGCTGGTGACGCGTTCGCGGAGGATGCCGCGCAGGGCGTAGGCCGTCGCGATGGGCGAAAGTTCCGGGTGAGGAACCGGGAGGAACGCTGGCCGACCGGCCGATCTGTGAACGATCAGGCTTCGCCCGAGAGGCTCACGACCTCGAGATGCTCGGGCAGGTGGACCTTCCAGCCCAGTGTCCCCCGAATGAAGTCGGCTAGCGACGTCCGCGCGCCGTTCTCGCCGTGGGTCAGGTACAGCGCATTCGGTGGCGACTCGAACCCGCGCAGCCACCGCAGGATCTCTTCCCGGTCGGCGTGGGCTGAGAAGCCGGGCAGCGTTCTGATCTCGGCACGCACCGGCACCCACGAACCGTGCATCTTGATCTCACCGGCACCATCCTGCAGAGCACGGCCGCGCGTGCCGTCAGCCTGAAACCCGACCAGAACGACCATGTTTCTTCTCTCGGGGAGGCGTTGGCGCAGGTGATGGAGAACGCGACCGCCTGTCGCCATCCCACTGGCGGAGATGATGACGGCCGGGCCATCCACCTTGTTGATCGCCTCGGACTCCTCCCGCGTGGACGCGATTCGCAGGTCGGGGTACTCCAGTGGCGGCGTACCATCGGCCATGAGCGCGCGCGCCTCCACGTCGTGATCCTTGGGGTGTTGGCCGAAGATCCGCGTGGCCCGGACGGCCATCGGTGAGTCCAAGTAGACGGGGAGCATCGGTATCCGGCCTCGATCCACCAGTTCGCGCAGGCCGAAGAGGATCGTCTGCGTGCGCCCGATGGCAAACGCGGGGATCACCATCACCCCGCCACGCTCCACGATCGCCTCAACTGCGTTCGCGAGCGGCTCGAAGTCTGAGACCCGTTCGTGGATACGATCGCCGTAGGTAGATTCGCAGACTATCCAGCGCGCCTCACGAATGGGCTCGGGATCGTTGAGGAGCGGCTCGGCATACCGACCGATATCGCCGGAGAAGGCAACGGAGATCCGATGCCGTCCGTCGATCTGGAGTCGCAGATTGGCCGAACCCAGAATGTGGCCCGCGTCACCGAAGGTTGCTGCCACGCCAGGCACTATCTCCCGAGCCTCCCGATAGCCGAGAGGCCGGAGCCTTTCCATCGCGCGTTCGGCGTCGGCCGCGGTGTAGAGAGGCAGCGCGGGATGATGGCGCGAATAGCCCTTCCGATTCGCGTACGACGCTTCTTCTTCCTGGATGTGTGCCGAGTCCTGGAGCACGAGGCGGGCGAGATCGATCGTCGCCGGTGTCGCGTAGATGGGGCCAGAGAACCCCTCGCGCACGATCACGGGCAGGAAGGCGCAGTGATCGACATGCGCGTGAGTCAAAAGGACGGCGTGGATTCCGCGGGGATCGAACGGCAGCCTCTCCCAGTTGCGCTGGCGAATCTCCTTCCGCCCCTGGAACAGACCGCAATCGACGAGGATGTGGCGCGCCCGTACGTCGAGGAGGTAGCGAGATCCGGTGACGGTCCCTGCCGCTCCGAGGAAAGTGAGCTTCACGAGCCACGATAGCATAGGGCCCCGGGAGGACGAGTGATGGAACCGCTGCGGATCGGTCTGGTCGGTGCCGGGGTGATGGGCCGCGGACACCTCGAACGGGAACAGGGACTGGCCGAAGCGAAGATCGTCGCTGTCGCGGATGCCGTGCCCGCGGCAGTCGATGCCGCCGTCGCCCGCTACGGAGTGCGCGGGTTCGCGGACTACCGAGAGTTGATCGCATCTGGCGACGTGGAAGCGGTGCTGATCGCGACGCCGCATCCGTTCCACGCGCCGATCGCCGAGGCCGCAATCGGCGGCGGTTTGCATGTCTTGATCGAGAAACCGATCGCGGTGACTGCCTCAGAGGCCGATCGCGTCGTGCGCCTGGCGCGCCAGGCCGGGGTTCACGCAGGGGTGATGTTTCAGACGCGCACCGATGGCGTGTATCGGAAGGCAAGGGAGATTGTCGAGAGCGGTGTGCTCGGCACCGTGTACCGGACCGTGATGATCGCGAGCGCCTGGTTTCGCACCCAGGCGTACTACGACTCCGGAGCCTGGCGCGGCACCTGGAAGGACGAGGGTGGTGGTGTGGTGATGAACCAGGCGCCCCATTCTCTCGATCTCCTCATCTGGCTCGGGGGCCGTCCGAGCCGGGTGACCGCACGGGCATCCACGCGCGCGCACCGCATCGAGGTGGAGGACACGATGAGCGCGATGCTCGAGTACGCGAGCGGCGCAACCGGGTACTTGCACGCGTCCACCGCGGAGTGGCCGGGAGAGACGCGCTATGAGATCACCGGCGATCGGGGCAAACTGGTCGTGGTGGACGAACACATCCGGCTGTACCAGTTGGAGCGCCCGCTCGGCGAGGCGATCGAGTCTGGGGCGCACTGGGGAAAGCCAGCTGGCGCTTGGGCAGAGATCGAAATCGATCGCGGCCCGTGGGGGCACGCCGAGGTCGTCCGCCAGTTTGCTCGTGCCGTTCGCCTGGGTGAGGCGCCCGTGGCGAGCGCTGAGGATGGCGTGGCGGAGCTCGAACTCGCGAACGCGCTACTGCTCTCCGGGTACACCGGCGCTTCGGTGGATCTGCCCCTCGATCGCGCCGCGTATGACCGGTTCCTCGAGCAGCAGCGTCTCGCCGTGGCCGGCGCCCGTCGCTGACCGTGCGCATCGTCGTCCTCGGCTCGGGAACGTCGAACGGCGTGCCGGTGATCGGCTGCGACTGCGCAGTCTGCACCTCGCCTGATCCGCGCGACCGGAGGACCCGCCCGAGCATCCTCGTCGAGGCGGGCGGGACCACTGTACTTGTCGATACGACGCCGGAAATGCGCCTGCAGTGCGTCGCGGCGGGGGTCCGCTCCATCGACGCGGTGCTCTATACCCACGAACACGCCGATCACATCTACGGGCTCGACGACACCAGGGTGTTCTGCGCGCGCGGGCGCACTCTGCCCGTCTATGGCGCACCGCGCACGCTGGACGCCGTAGAGCGGGCGTTCGGCTATATCTTCGCCGGAGGACCACTCACCGGCGGAGGTCGCCCCTCGATCGATCTTCGACCGATCCACCGACGCTGCTTCTCGATCGGCGCGATCTCTTTTGAAGTCGTGCCGATCCACCACGGCGACCTTGAGATCCATGCGTATCGTGTCGGCGCGTTCGCGTACGTCACCGACGTGAACCGCATCGAACCGGTGTCGAGGGATCGCCTGCGCGGGCTGGACACGCTTATCCTCGGCGCGTTGCGCGATCGGCCGCACCCGACTCACTTCACTATCGCCGAGGCGCTCGACGTGATCGCTGATCTCGCGCCCCGTCGCGCGTACCTGACGCACCTGTGCCACGAGGTCGGTCACGTCGCGGTCGAGTCGCGTCTACCGCCTGGTGTGCGGCTTGCGTACGACGGGCTCGCCCTGGAGGTCGCGGACGCGCCACCCTTCCCATGAATCGATCGATTGCCATCGCCCTCGTTGCGGCGGCCGGCCTAGCTCTCGCGCTCGCCGCGCCTACCGCCCAGGTCCTCTACGGGCAGCAATCATTCCTGGTGCTCGTTGCACTCGTCGCGGTCGTACTCGCGGTCCTGGCCATCCCGTTTCGCAGATGACGGCGCGCGGTCGTCTAGGATCGGGCGTGTTCTCGTGGGAGGAGGGCGGGTCGTGTCGGAGAGAGCCATCTACACCGAGCGCGCGGGTGACGTCGGCACAATCTACATTAATGCGCTGCGGAGAAGGAACGCTCTCTCCGTCACCATGTGGGAGGCGATACCCGGCGCGATCGATGAACTCGCGTCGGATCGGGCGATACGGGTACTCATCATTCGCGGCGCGGGCACCGATGCGTTCAGTGCTGGGGCCGACATCACCGAGTTCGCGGAGCAGCGATCCACGCCCGAGCGTGCGCGCGCGTATGCCGAGAAGACCCATCGTGCTTTCGAGCACCTGACCAACTGCGTAAAGCCAACGATCGCGCTCATCCACGGGTACTGCATCGGCGGCGGATTCGAACTGGCGCTCTGTGCCGACGTGCGCGTTGCCTCCGAATCCGCACAGTTCGGGATCACGCCGGCGCGGCTCGGAATATCGCTCGGGTGGTCCGATCTGCGTAACCTCCTCTGGCTCGCCGGACCGGCAAATGCGAAGGAGATCCTCCTCACCGCGGGCCGCTTCAGCGCGGCGCGTATCAAAGAAATGGGTCTGGTCAACCGCATCGTGCCTGCCGAGCGGGTGGATGCGGAGGTCGCGGCGATCGCCGCCGAGATGGCCGCCGTCTCACCGGCATCAGTGCGCTGGCTGAAAGAGGCGATCGAGATCATCATGAGGGACCCTTCCGTGGAGTCGGTGAACGATCCGGAGCAACGCGCCACGGAGCTGTTCGGCGGTCCCGACTACCAGGAGGGGGTTCGGGCGTTCCTCGAGAAGCGCGCGCCGGCGTTCGCGCCGCGGTGAACGACCGGATCGATCGCTATCTGGTCAGTGCCCTTCGTGCCGCACGCGCGGCCCAGCGCGAGATGCGGCAGGCTCCGCTTAGCGCCGAGGTAAAGGCGGGCGACATGACCAACGTGGTGACCGATCGCGATTTTGCCGCGCAGGATGCGATCTTTCGGATTCTGCGAGACCGCCATCCCGGGGTTCCCCTGATCGGCGAGGAAGGCGGGGAAGGGGACTGGGCGAGCAACGGATCGGCCTGGATCGTCGACCCGATCGATGGCACGAGCAACTTCGCGCGCTCGAGGCCCCCCTTTGGATCGTCGATCGCTTTCGGCCGCGCCGGACAGGCCGACGTGGGGGTAATTCTGGCCCCCTGGTGCCGGGGCATTGCGTGGGCGGTGCGCGGGCGCGGCGCCTTTCTGCGCATCGGCGGGCGGGCAGAGCGGCTGGCCGTCTCCGACATCGGCCGGCCTGCCGAATCGACGGCGCTCACAGGATACGGCTACGCTCGGGAGTCTCACCCTGGCTGGCTCGCTCGCGTCGCCCGGTCGATGCCAGCGCTGCGGGCTCTACGGGTATACGGCAGCGCCGTTCACGACCTGATCGCCGTCGCGCGCGGTCTCGCGGACATCTACTGGGAGGATGAGTTGCAGCCCTGGGATTGGGCGGCAGGCGCGCTGCTGGTCGAGGAGGCGGGCGGACGCGTGACCGACCTCAGCGGCGATCGATTGGTCGGCCGTCCCGGTGGATTTCTGGCCACGAACGGGCGACTGCACGACGCGGCAGTGGCTTTGCTCCGCCTGTCAGCCGAGGCGTTGTGGTAGCCTGCGGCCGTGCTCCGGCCATACCGTTTGAGCCTTCTCGCCCCGGGCGAGTCGGTTGTTCACATCACGCGGCCCCACGTCCTCCCGCACGTCGGGGCCCTGATCAGCGGAATCTCAGTCGTGATCCTCGGTCTCGCCGGGTACATCATCGCCGACGGCCAGGCGCTCCTGCCCGGCGATCCTATCGTCGTGCGCCCGATCGTGGCCGGAATCTTCGCGCTGTGTGCGTTGGGCGGCCTGGTCTCCATCGCGGCCACCTGGATTCGCTGGCGCTCGCGTGAAATCGTCGTTACCGACCGCCGGGTCCTCCGCATCACCGGGATTCTCAACAAGGGAGTCGTCGACAACAGCCTCGACGCCATCACGGACCTGCAACTGCACCAGTCGATATGGGGGCGCCTCTTCGACTTCGGCGATGTCGACATCCTCACGGCGAGCGATGTGGACGATCAAGCGCGGCCCGATACCTTCCCCGATGTGGCCGGTCCAGTCGCGTTCATGCGGGCAGTGCAGGATCGGCGCGAAGCACGTCGGTTCGCCGCGCGATCCGATCCGCCGCCCGCGAGTCCGCCTGCCCCCTAGGCGCCATCGACCGCGCCGCAGCTGCCGGGTCCGGCGTGAACGAACGTCCAGACAATGACACGCACCCGCGCCCTCGCGTATGCCGGTGTGTTGTTCGCCACGGTCGTGTGGGGCACGCTACACCCGGTGGGCAAGATCGCCCTCGGCGAAGTGAGCGCGCTCCAGCTAGTAATGGCGCGCACGGTCCTCACAGCTCTGGCGCTGAGTGCGTTTCTCCTCGCGCGCGGCCAGGCCGCCAATCTCTGGATGGTGATGCGGTATCGATGGCGGATCGTCGTGCTGCTCGGTTCCCTATCGTTCCTTCTGTCGTCGGGACTCTCCATGACCGGGCTCAGTATGATGCCTGCGTCGATCAACAGTCTCCTCGCCAACACGAGTCCGCTCATGCTCGCGGTGGGCCTCGTCGCGCTCACCGGGGTTGCACCTCGGCCAAGGATCGTCCTGGGGCTCGGGCTCGGCTTCGCCGGCGTGGTCATCCTCACCGGCGATGGTGCCGACACTCTGGGAACGGCCGGCGTCATCGGCGCGCTCCTGTCGCTGGCCGGTAGCGCGTGCTGGGCCGCCTATACCGGGATCGGTCGACGCGAACTTGCCCGGCACGATCCACTGGTGCTCACCACGGGGTGTGCCATCGTTGGCGCGGTACCGCTCCTCGGACTCGGGGCGATCACCGGCCAGATCGCGGCGCTCAGCAGCGTACCACCGACCACGCTGTGGTTGCTCGCCTACGCCGGCGTGTTCGGGACCGCCCTGACGTACGCGCTCTGGATGACCAGCCTCGCCGTCCTGAGCGCCACAAGCGTCGCGGCCTTCCAGTACGTCATTCCGCTGACCGCGGTCACTCTGGCGGTCCTGCTTCTGGGAGAGCCGCTAACCGTCGGACTCATTGTCGGCGGGATCGCGATCCTCGGCGGTGTCCTGCTGGCGCAGGAGGGGACTACGGCCGCCGCCGAAAGAGATTGAGAAATCGATCCTCGTACTCGCGGAAGACGCCCCAGCGATCGAGTTCTGCTTTTAGGTCGGACGCATCGCACTCTCCCGCCGCGACCGCGACGAACATCGCCTCGATCTTCTGCCGGGCCGCACGCGGGATGCCGCCGTCACTGTCGAGAAGGCCCCGCTGCTGGATCTCTGCGGCGTTCTGGGGCGCGGAACCGATCGTAAAGGCGTGGATGAAATGCGCGAGCGAGAGGTCCCAGAACTGATCGATGCCCTGGATAACTACCGCGAGATTTCGCGATTCCCGTTCGAGTTGATCGCTGATACGGCCGGCCACAACCTCGGGCCGATCGGACACGACGCTGAGGTCACCGGACTCCTGCCTGTACGAGTAGAGGAGACCGGGGGCATCGTTCCCGTACGTGGCGCGCAGGTACCGCGCGAAGTCCTGCCCGTGTTCGAAGCCCTGGAAGTAGTTCATCAGATAGTTCGGCGTCACGATCTGCGGTCGCGCCGCGGTGACCTTCCCGGTTCGGATCACCGACTCCTCCTCCGATCCGGAACCGGGCAGTCCGACGTAGCTCGGCTCGGTGATCACAAAGTACTCAAGGACCGTCGTGCCGAAGGTGGCTAGGAGTCGCTTGGGACCCCGAACGACCCTGGTCTTCTCGACGATCGCGCGCACGTCGTCGGGCGTCAACTCCACAGACTGGCTATCCCTCTCGCCAGGGCATCTGCCGCCAGCAGAGTCCGCACGGCGTGTTCACAACGATCGATGACCGGTTGCCCTTCTCCTCCATGGCGGCGTTTAGGGCGGACTGCGGGTCGGCGTACACGCCACTGAAACCGAACTCTCGCGCCTCACCAGCATCGATGCCTTCGGTGACCAGATAGACCTTCTTGCGGTCCAGCACGTGGCGCGTCGCAAAGTGGATCGATCCCGTCCGGGCGTTGCCGTGACCCTGAATCATCGACCGAGCGAGCTCCTCGGCACGCAGTTTCAGGGCGTCTCGCGATGACATCATTGCGCTGTACGGCATGCCCGGGCCGTCTGAGTACCCATTCACCGCCGCGACGCACGCGATGATGACGCCATCGTCCTTCGTCGCCAGGTCCGCGCCGTTGATGGAGATGAACATCGATCCTTCGAGGGTCCGGTCGCGCCAGTCCGCCGGGTGAAACAGGCAGATGTCAGCTGGCTCGACCGGAGTCATCCAGATTTGCCGGGCACGAGGTAGCGCGGCGCGATGCGCGGCCACGAAGTCCCCGGCCACGATATCGACCATGCGCGCGTGCTCGTCCACGAGCACGTCGATCTTGAAGTCCAATCCGAGCAACGCCGCGGCATCTTCCATGTCTCGGCGCAGCGGATTGCCGTCGGCGAGACCGAGCGGGATGCTCGGAAGCATCAACTGGCGGTGATTGTGTTCGATGGATGCCTGTCCGGCGACTCCCGGCAGAATCATCTTTCCCCCGCCGGTCCATCCACCGTGGGTGTTGGGCGAGATCTCGCCGAACCCGACGACCACATCGGCCTCGGTAACCGCACGGTTGACCCACAGGGCATTGCCGCGGGGCGTATAGCCGATGAACGTGAGGTCCTCATCCACATCGGCGCGATGGCGCACGTATCGCCCGACCCGCCCGATGAGCGCGGGACCGAGTTTCTCGTCGATGTTGCGGTGGGCGTGGGTGCCCGGCGCAAAGACCAGCGTGATATCGCTATCCGGCACACCCGCCGCATTCAGATAATCGAGGATCACGTGGCCAAGGCCATCGCGCGACCCGAGCATGTAATCGGTGATCCGGTCGCCTGTCAGGAGCGCCACACGGTTGCCGGGGCGCACGAGCGCGCGAAGAGGCGGCGAGGCGGTGGGATGATCCATTGCGTGCCGCAGGGCAGCTGCCGGATCCGCGAGGGGTGGGAGGTTCGTGAACGTGATCTCCATCGTGGGGTGCCCGGCCGGAACCTCGATCGAGCGCGAGTCGCCTGCCCAGGGCACGGTGAACCGCCGCGCGCGAGTCTCAATCAGAACCATCAGACGGTCCGAACCTGAACGGAAGTCCAGTGCATGGCGTTTCACCCTCGCGTACAAGTAGCCGCATACTAACAACAGCGACTCGAGGTACAGGAAAAGTGTACGCGTTTACATCCGATCGAACTCCGATGCCCGCGGTTGTCACCCGCTGCGCATCCTGCGGCCGGCCGATCGACGGCGCTCGCCCGAGCGGAGTGGCCATTCTGTGCGCATCGTGCACCCGTCCTGTGCGGTTGGGGTGGGGAACCGAGGCTTTTGCGAAAACCCTCACTTCGCGTTCGGAATGATCGTATCGGCGGCGGCACGCCGCAGTGCCAGACCGTCGACCGCCTCGGTGCAGGGTGTGCCCGCCTCCGCCGCGAGGAGCGACGTCTGCTCGGCGAGCGACCGCCACACGCGCCACAGAAGTTCCTCGCGGCGCACGATCTCGATCGTGGACGCCAGGTCGATGGCGTAGGCGACCTCTTCGGCCAGCAAGATCGCAGGGTCGCCATGGCGCGCAACGGCGATCCGCTGATTTGAGATCGCCAGGCGCGCCCGCGCCGTGTCCAACGTGTCCTGGCTCACCGGGAGACGCGTAGCCTCCCCGAGACCTCAGGATTAACCGGTGTCGCCGGTGCGCTACCGTCGAGGACCGCGATGGCGTTGCGCATCGCGCTCACCTGGAGTTCGACGAGCGACTCCTCGCTGTAGAAGGCGGCATGAGGCGTGAGAAGGACGTCCTGACGCATCAGCAGAGGGCTGTCTGAAGGGATCGGCTCGCGTGGGAACACATCCAGAGCGGCCCCGCCGAGATGTCCGCTGGCAAGGGCGTCCACGAGCGCGGCTTCATCGACGAGCGCGCCACGGCCGGCGTTGATGAGCCGCGAGCCCGGCTTCATCCTTGCGATCGCAACTCGGTCGATCAAGCCTCGCGTGGTGGGCGTCACGGGCACGTGCAGCGAGACGAAGTCGCTCCGATCGAGCAACTCCGGTAAGCCGACTGCCTCAACGCCCAGGGCCGGGCCACGGAGCGCCGCGCCACTCGGCGACCACGCGAGCACACGGAAGCCGATCGCGATGGCCCGGCTCGCTACTGCCTGACCAATGCGCCCGAAACCGACGACACCGAATGTGAGCGACGCGGTCCGGCGCATTGGGCCCTGACTCGTTGCCCCCCAAATGCCCGCCCGCACCGCGCGGTCAAACGGCACGAGGTTGCGCACGAGCGCCAGGGCCATGGCAATCGTGTGCGTCGCGACATCGGTCGTGCAGAATCCGGGCACGTTTGCGACCCACACGCCGAGCCGGGTCGCCGCCGCCACGTCGATGTTGTCGTAGCCGATGCCGTACTCGGAGACGACACGGATGCGCGGCAATGCCTCGAGAACTCGGCTCGTGATCGGTGCTCCATCACAGAGGATGGCATCGGCCTCGCGGGCGAGATCGATGACCCCATCCTCTTCCAGCGTCTCGCCGGTCAGGAGAGTGACGCCTGCCTCCTCGGCGATGCGTCGTTCGTCCTCGATTGGCGCAAACGCGTGATCGACGATCGCGATCGTTCGGCTCAATGCCCGGCACCCGCCCGTACCGCCGGAGTGCGTCCCTCGCCCCCTCCGACCGATTCTGCCGCCTCGGCTAGGATCTCAATGAGGTTAGCGAGCTCTGCGCGCTGCGCGGGTTCCAGTCGATCGAGCGCAGTGGACAGCCGCACTCGTCGGCCCTGCTGGATGCGCTCAACGAGTTCTCGGCCCGACGGCGTGAGCGACACGATCACGCGTCTCCGATCGCCACAGTCGGCGGATCGCGCCGCCATGCCTTTATCGACAAGCCGATCGACGACGCTGGTCACTGTCGGCAACTTGACTCCCAGGCCGGCCGCCAGGCTCGAGGTGGGCGTCTCGCCATGGCTCAGCAGTCGATTGAGAACGCGGATCTGCGCCAGGGTGAGGTTCCGAGTGGCGGCATCGTCCAGGTTACCCGTGCGAAGCGCGCGGTTGACACGCCGCATTGCCTCAATGGTGCGATCGACGGTTCGATCGGAGTCGATCACACGCGTGTAGGGCTCAGGCGAGCGCTGGCACGCACCTCCGGGTTAACACAGACGGTCGGCCACTCTCCCTTCAGAACCCGAAGCACCTGATCGACCGTTTGACGCCGGTTGTCCGCCATCGCCTCCACGCTGTAGCCGGCCGTATGCGGCAGGAGGATGAGGTTCGCGGCCTCGACAACCGGATTGCCGACTTCGGGAGGCTCCTGGGTGAGCACATCGAGTGCCGCACCAGCGATCCACTTCTCGGTGAGGGCACGCGCGAGCGCGATCTCGTCCACCGTGCCGCCGCGCGACGTATTGACGAAGTAGGCGCCGGGCTTCATCGCTCGGAACTGCGCCTCGCCGAAAATCTTGCGGGTTCCGTCGTTGAGCAGGGCGTGCATTGAAACGAAATCCGAGCGCTGACAGAGTTCCTCGAGACTTACGAGCTTCACCTTCCAGGCATCGACCTGATCCTGCGTCAGGTACGGGTCGTAAGCCAGATACGTCATGCCGAAACCGCTCAGCTTCTCGGCGGTCAAACGCGCGATCTTTCCGAACGCCACGAATCCCAGCTTGCGGCCTCGAATACGATGGATGGGGGCCACTGCGTCGATGGTCTTCTGACGGTCCCATCCGTGCTGCCGGTAGACACGGAGGTGCTCGCCGAGCTTCCGGGCGCAGGCGAGGATCAGCATCGCCGCGTGATCGGACACCTCCTCCAGGCAGAAGAACGGACTGTTTGCGACGACGACGCCGTGGCGGGTCGCCGCAGCCACGTCCACCCAGTCGTACCCGACAGTGCACTGCTGGAGAAACTTCAGTCGGGGCAGATTCGCGAAGACGCGCTCGTCGAACGTGGAGAGACCGAAACACATGACGATGTCGGCACCGCGGCATGCTTCGATCACGTCGTCGGCGGAGCGCCCGCTTCCGGTGACTACCTCGGCACCGGCGGCGCGGAGATCGGCGAGTTCGGCGACATCGGGGCCAATCACGGCAATCTTCATCAGGGCCATTCTATATGGCCATCTTTA
The DNA here is from genome assembly GCA_016875715.1 of Chloroflexota bacterium. GTDB lineage: Bacteria > Chloroflexota > UBA6077 > FW602-bin22 > FW602-bin22 > VGOZ01. Next base: position 12,132 of record VGOZ01000031.1, read on the forward strand.
CAGCGCTTGCCGCGGCCGAGAAACGCGCGCGTACCGGTTATCCTTCCGCGACCAGACAACGGAGGGAAATGTGGCAGCGGATGTCGGCACCATTGCACCGGACTTCACACTCGATGCGACCGACGGGTCGAAGGTGACACTCTCGAGTTTTCGGGGGAAGAAGAACGTCGTGCTCTTCTTTTTCCCCAAGGCTTTCACCGGGACGTGCGAGCGACAGGTGTCGGGCCACGGTGCCGATCTGGAGAAGTTCCAGAAACTGAACGCGGAAGTGTTCGGTGTTTCGACCGACCAGTCGCCGTCGCAGGCGGCGTTCGCGAAACATTGCGGTTCGGTGAAGTTCCTGCTGCTCAGCGATCACCGGCACCAGCTCGTCAACGCATACGGTGTCGCACGGGGGGAGGGAAGTCTCTCCAACGAGCGGGCCGCGTTCGTGGTCGATCGGGCGGGCGTGATCCGCTACCGACACGTCGAGCCGAAGCCAGGAGAATGGGCGGGAACCTCGGGCGAACTCGAGGCGCTGACGAAACTGGGCGGCTAACTCAACTCTGGTGCGTAACGCGCGGCACCTCGACGATGTCGAGGACCGCGCGTTTGCCCGAACGGGCTGCGATCGCGACCACGAGCGTGCGCAGCGCGTTGATGGTTCGTCCCTCGCGCCCGATGACACGGCCCGCATCGGTCGGGGCAACGTGCGTTTCGATCACAACCGCGTGGTCGCCTTCCACCACTTCAACGCGGAGATCCTGCGGGCGATCAATGATCTTACCGATCACGTGCATTAGAAACGCCTGCAGGTCAACCGGATTGCGAGGGGGATTGCGCGGCGGGCCACCGGAGGAATCCGTCATGCGAAGGTGGGTGCACTCCCGCCGGCATTGTACGGTGGGCTCGCTCGGTTGTCTATTGGCGATGCAAGAGCCTGGTCAGCTTCCGGTCGCCGTCAGATCGACCGTGACCCCGAGTTCGCGGGCAACCTGTGCAATCGCGTTGACTGTCGCGTCCTCCACCGAGATGCCCCGCTGCCCGTTGGTTCGGCGCGCGCGAACCTCTGGATCGCCTGGAGTGAGCACCTCAGTGAAGCCCGCCGCCGGGGAAATCGCACGCACCCGAGCGCGGGTTGCCGACACGTCCCGGGTGAAGTCCTCGGCCGCCCGAAAGAGATCCGCCTTCAGTCCCAGCACGAGCATGCCGCTGCGCCCGTAGACCTCGCCGCCGCGCTCGGCCTCGGCAAAGGTATCGGACCCGGTGAATGCTCTCCCGAGCATCTCCACAACCATCGCGAGGGCGAATCCCTTGTGCGCACCGAACGGCAGCATCACCCCGCCCGCGTAGTAGTCCTCGGCGCTGGTGGTGGGATTGCCCTCCCGATCCAGGATGGAATCGGGCGGCAGCGGCGTACCCTTTGCACGGGCGACCTGGATCTTGCCCGCCGCGACAGCTGTGGTTGCGAAGTCCACCAGCAAGGGATCATCGTCGGCGGTGGGAATCCCGAACGAAAGGGGGTTGGTGCCCAGGAACCCCTCGCGACCGCCGAAGGGTGCTGCGCGGGCAGCCCGCCCGCCGAAGCCTCCCGCGACCACGAAGCCCACGACGCCCCAGCGGGCCGCGCGTTCGCCGTACTCGCCAACACGACCGATATGGTTGCAGCGCACGCCTCCGACCGCCGCGACGCCATGAACGCGAGCCCGTGCGATCGCGAGATCGGTTGCATAGAGCGCGGTGACCTGCCCGAAGCCCCACCCACCATCGACGAGCGCCGATGCGCCGCCGTCCCGCAGCACGCTCGGCCGGGCATTAGGAAGTACCTCCCCCAGGCGGACGGCGTCGACATATTGCGGGATGCGGATCACGCCGTGGGAGTCGTGACCGGCCAGGTTCGCGTCGACGAGCGCCTCCGCAACGCGGCGCGCGTTCGGCGCGTCGGCGCCCACAGCCTCGAAGATCCGGCACCCTGCCTCGATCAGCAGCGTGGGAGAAAACGTGGCCATATCATCCTCCCGAATCGCGGGCCAGGAGTGTACGCGCGTGAAGATCACCAGGGTGGAGACTGTTCCCGTGGATCGCTACCTGTTCGTGCAGGTGCACACCGATAGCGGTCTGCTCGGACTGGGTGAATCGGGCACCTGGGGCTACCTCGAAGCCTCCGAGAAGGTCGTCGAGAAGTTCGCCCAGTACCTCGTCGGCGAGGACCCGCTCCGTATCGAGCATCACTGGAACTACCTCTACCGCTCGTCGCACTTCCGCGGCGCGGCGATCATGGGTGCCCTCAGCGCGGTCGACATCGCACTCTGGGATATCGCCGGCAAGCACTTCGGTGTCCCCGTCTATCAACTGCTTGGCGGGAAGACGCGCGACCGATGCCGGGTGTATTACCACGTGTTCGGCAGTACACGCGATGCGCTCGTGGCCGGGTGCGTCGACGCGAAGCGCAATGGCTTCACAGCAGTGGGCCATCTGACGCCTTTCCTGGACGAGGATCGGAACGTCCCATTCTTCAAGACCCACGCCGCGAAGATCGGCGACGCGATCGAGACGGTGCGTCTCTACCGCGAGGCAGTTGGCAACGACGTCGATCTCTGTATTGAGATCCATCGCCAGTTAACGCCGGCTGAGGCTGTGGTCCTCGCCCGCGGGATCGAACCGTTCCACCCGTACTTCTACGAGGATCCGATCCTGCCCGACAACTTCGACGCGATGGGTCTCGTTGCCCAGCACATCAGCATTCCCATCGCCACCGGAGAACGCCTGCACACGATCTACGAGTTCGAGATGCTCCTGCGGCGCGGCGCGGTCCAGTATGTCCGCCCCGACGTGTGCATGTGCGGCGGTATCACCGGCGCGAAGAAGATCGCTGCACTCGCGGAGGCGCATCACGTGGGAGTCGTGCCCCACAACCCGCTGAGTCCGGTGAGCACAGCCGCCTGCGTGCAGATCGCGGCGTGTATCCCCAACTTCGCACTTCAGGAGTACCCGATCGGCGAACACGAACCTCCGAAGAGTGAGATCGTCCGCTACGCCCTTGAACACGATGGCGAGGGCTTCCTGAGGGTGCCCACCCGTCCCGGGATCGGCGTGGAACTGGCGCCCGATGCCGCGGTGAAGCACCCTTATCGCATGCGGTGGGTCGGCACCCGCCTGCACAAGGACGGTTCGGTCGTCGATCAGTGATCGTTGAGGTCATCCTCTGGTGGCTTCTCGTCCAGGCTGATCCCGCGCGCGATGGCCGCAGTGCGTGTTGCGGCCAGTGCTCCTTCGCCCCAGATATCGAGCCCAATGCCGCAGTCCAGGTCGACGCCACGTGCGCCGTCCATCGCAAGCATCCCCAGCGCGGCCCCGGCGGGTAGTCGGCGCAGATCGGCGAGGAGACTCTCGAGCGGTCCGCGACGCTCCAGCGTCACGCATTCCTCATCTTCTTCCGGTGCCTCGGCGTTGATCGGCTGAACGACGAAGCCGGCCACGGCCAGTCGAACCTGGGATTCGGCATCGTCGACGTCCACCGACACGGTGACCTGGGTTGACTTGCTCAGAAGATTGCGCGCGATATCGGCGAAGAACTCCGCATCCAGTTCGGGCGCGGGCCCATCGCAGAAGACCTGATCTTCTCCCCAGACAACCGTGGGTAGCCCAGACATCATGCGAGCCGATAGACCCGGGCGAATTTGTCCTCCAGGTAGGAGACGAGGTGGCGGGCATCGGGCCGCTCTCCGGTGGCCCGAGCGATGAGGTCTTCCGGCTCGAATGTCCCACCGTGACGGTGGATCCGCTCGCGAAGCCACCGCAGGATCGGTTCGAACTCGCCACGCTCGATGCGCGCATCGCGGTCGCGTATGTCGCGACCGAGGACGTGCCAGATTTGCGCCGCGTACACGTTCCCGAGGGTGTAGGTCGGGAAGTAGCCGACCAGCCCGAACGCCCAGTGAATGTCCTGGAGCACGCCGAGATCGTCCGTGCCAGGCAAGATCGAGAGCAGGTCGCGGGAGGCCTCACGCCATGCATCGGGCAGGTCGTCCACGCTCAGATCGCCGGCGAAGAAACGGCGCTCGATTTCGAAGCGCAGGATGATGTGCAGGTTATACGTGACCTCGTCGGCCTCGACTCGAATGAATCCCGGGGCGACCACATTGACCGCCCGCCAGATCGACTCGGGTGTTGCGTCGGCGAGCTGCGCAGGGAAGCGCTCGCGCAAGCGCGGCACGGCGAAGATCCAGAACGGGAGCCCGCGGCCGATGAAGTTCTCGAACAGGCGGGACTGCGACTCATGGACCCCCAGCGATACCCCGGAGCCGATCGCCGAGCGCCGGACGTCCGCGCCGATCCCCTGTTCGTACAGTCCGTGTCCGGCCTCGTGCATGTTTCCGAAGAGAAGCTGGGCGAGGTTGTTCGGCGCCACCCGCGTCGTGAGACGGACATCCTCCGGGCTGAAGTGCACGCAGAAGGGGTGGGTCGAGCGGTCGATGCGACCGGCATCGAATGAGAAGCCCAGCCACTTCACGACGTCGGCACCGAATGCCCATTGAGCTTCGACGTCGTACTGCTGCTCGATCGCTGCGCGGCTGGGCGGATCGCTCGATCCTCGCAGTCGATCAAGGAGCGCGATGGTCCTCGCGCGAAGCGCGTCGAAGAGCGTTCGCAACGTGGCGGTCGAGGCGCCGGGTTCGTACTCGTCGAGCAGGCTGTCGTACAGGTTCTCTGAGCCGCCGACGCAGCGCGCGACCTGCTTCTTGAGGTCCAGGATGCGTCCCAGGGGATCGCGGAAGATCGAGAATTGGGCCTCCGCGCGCGCCCGTTGCCAGGCGGGCATCGCCGTCGATGTGGCCTCCGCTAGCTCGCGCACGAGTGCGGTGGGCACCTTGATCGCGCGGTCGAACTCGCGCGCCATCGTGCGGATGAGACCGCGGTCCACGTCGGAGAGGAAGGGCGCGTCGGCCGCGTCACGAAGCCGAGCGATCGCGTCGCGCACGTGTGGGCCAGTCAACCGTTCGTGGTAGATCCCCTGGATGGTCGCCTGCTGCTGGGCTCGGGCGGCCACACCGGCCGCGGGCATCATCGTCTCCTGATCCCATCCGAGGACTTCCGCGATGCGCCCCAGGTCGTACAGTTCGGCGGAGAGAGCGCGCAGGTCGACGAGCGCCTCCGTCACCCGATCGGCGGAGAGCACGACGACCATCTCTGTTACCCTGAAGGAGGATCGGCGCCGACTCTAGCAAGCCACAGCCGGGGTAACGGGTCAGGATGCGCGCATCCTGTTCCTAGAATCGGACCGAGATGTACCGACTGATCGCGCTCGATGTCGACGGCACACTGGTCGATGCCGAAGATCGCATCACCTGGGCAGTGCGCGAGGCGGTTCGGGCGGCCGTCGATCGGGGTGTGTTCGTCACCCTCGCGACGGGGCGACGGTTCGTCGCGGCACGGCACGTTGCCAGCGACCTGGCGATCGAGGTGCCCCTTATCCTCCATGGCGGCGCCGTGATTCAAGATTCGGCAACGGGTGAAGTCCTGTACCAGGACCCACACGACCCAGCCGTGGTGCGCCAGATCGTGGCGACGATGGCAGCGCACGGACGCCCGGCGATCGTGTACGAAAGCCCGCGCCACGGCGGGCGGCTCTACCTCGGTCGGCGATTCCCGCGGAATCGCTGGATCGAAGCATACGAGGAACTGCGCGGGCCGTTCGGCCGCATCGACGAGGACGATCTCGACGCCGTGCGCGATCCGCTGAGTGTGACGACCCTCGATGATCCCGGTCTTCTGGGGCCGCTGGCGCAGGAGATCCGCAGCTCAATCCCGGCCAATGCGCTGCACACTCGCTGGCATACCTGGGACTGCGATGCGATTGAGGTATTCCGCGCCGGATGTAGTAAGGCGACCGCGGTGTCGCACTTCGCCGCTGGCCTGGGCATCGAGATGAGTCAGGTCGTCGCGATCGGTGATGGGTTGAATGACATTGAGCTTCTCTCCGCGGCAGGCCTCGGCGTTGCGATGGGGAACGCCGTGCCCGAGGCACGCGCCGCGGCCGATGTCGTAGTGGCGGGCAACGATCGGGACGGCGTAGCCGAGGCGATCTGGCGTTACGTGCTGGTCTGACCCTTCGGTCAGAGCTTGACCAGTCCGGCCTGGATCGCGCGCGAGACGGCCTCGGCCCGGTTGCTCACCCCAAGCTTCTGAAAGATCATCCCGACGTGAAACTTCACGGTGCGTTCGGAGATCACAAGGCTTTCGGCGATCTCCTTGTTCCGCATACCTTTGACCAGCAGACCCAGTACCTCGGTCTCTCGGTCTGTCAGATGCTCCGCCGTATCTGGTGACAGCATCTGACCGACCCTGGCGAGCAGTCGGGCTGCGACCGACGGCTGCAGAAGCGATCCGCCTGCCGCTACGATCCTGATCGCGCGGAAAAGATCATCGCGCGGAGCGCCCTTCAGCAGGTAGCCCTGGGCTCCGGCCTGGATCGCGTCCATCACCCGGTCGTCGGTCTGGAACGCGGTGAGGACGAGCACCCTGGCGTCTGGATTCCCTTTGCGGATCTCCCGAATCGCCTCGGCGCCATCGACATTGGGCATTTCCAGGTCAATAAGGATCACGTCATGAGGCGTCGAACGAGCGAGGCCGATGGCATCCATGCCGTTGCCTGCCTCCCCGACGATCCGGAAGTCCGCCTGAGTTCCCAGCATGCCGGCCAAGCCCTCGCGTACGACCGGGTGATCGTCGGCGATGATGATGCGGACTGTCTCGGGTGCGCTCATCGCGGTACAGCCACGGTCTGCCCCGCCAGGGGCACGTGAAGCTCCACGCACGTGCCGCCGTGCTCACCGCGGTCGATGGAGAGCGTGCCACCCAGCATTGCGGCGCGTTCGGCCATGCCTCGAAGGCCAAAACCCCGCGCCGGCCGACGGTCGTCGAAGGTGCGAGCGGCGATGCCCCGGCCATTGTCCTCGATCGTCAGGCGGAGGCGATCGCCATCGATCTCCAGACGGACGGCGACGCGAGTCGCGGCTGAATGGCGGCGCACATTAGCCAGTGCCTCCTGGACGATGCGGAACACTTCGTCCTCGATGTGCGGGGCGAATCGAGTGTTCGGTGGAGGGCCGACGAACTCACCGGTGATACCCAGACCGCGCTGCAGATCCCCGACGAGCTTCTCGATCGCCTGAGTGAGGGTCTGCCCTTCTAGTGCCTGCGCGCGCAGATCGAGCATCGTGTGGCGCGCCTCCTCAAGATTCACGCGCGCGAGTTCGATCGCGCGGCTGATGCGGCCCTGGACGGGGCTCGGGAGGCCGGGTGTCATCTCAGCGGTTTCGAGTTGCAGAATGATGCCCGTCAGGCCCTGTGCCAGCGTATCGTGGATCTCGCGCGCGATTCGATTCCTCTCGTCGACCACCGCGATGCGCTGGCTCTCTCGGTAGAGCAGAGCGTTCGTAATCGCGATTGCCGCGTGCTTGGCGAGGAGCGTGAGCGTCTCGAGGTCGGCATCCGCGAACTGGCGTGCCGGATTCCTCGTGAAGAGCGAGAACACGCCGATCAGTGCATCCTGCCGCCAGATGGGCAACGCGATTCCGCCGCGGAGATCAGCCAGGCTCGGGTGGCGGGTCGGAGGGCGGAGAGCGCGGTACTCCCTCACGATGGTGGCCTTCCGTGTCGCGAGCACCTCCCCTACCAGTCCGGCACCCGGTGGGATCTCCAGGTCGAGCAGGTCGGCCGGGAGACCGTAGATGCCATTGACGCGGGCTACCCCCGTGTAAGGGTCCACGAGACTGACCGTGCCGCCATCGGCATCCACCAGTTCGGCAGCGTGCCGTACGACCTTGCCCAGGAGCGCATTTAGGTCGAGTTCGCCGGAGATCACCTCGACGATCTGGCGAATCCCATCCAGCTGTCGAAGATCGTGCTGCGTGCGATCGTAGAGTCGCGCGTTCGCGATCGCGCTCGCAGCGTGATCAGCCAGCACCGAGAGGATCTGCAGATCGGAGGCACGGAACCTGTCCGGCGCGGTCTGGCCCGCACCCAGGACGCCGATGACCTGGCCGCGCGCACGCAGCGGCGCGTACATGACCGCGCGCAGACCTTCCGCCTCGTCCAGGTCGGCCCGCGCCGTGCGTGCGTCCAGGCGGATATCCGGGATGCGGACCGCCGCGTCATTCTGCGCCGCCGCGCCGACTATTCCTTCGCCCATCCTCAGTCGAAGATCGCGCCAGAGTTCGACCCGCTGACCGCGGCCGGCCGCGAAATACAGGTCGCCCGCCTGCTCGTCCTTGAGGTAACAGGCGCAGAAGGTCGCCTGCGTGACGCGCCCCACCGCATCGATGATTGCGTCCAGAACCGATCGCTGTTCGAGCGACGAGGTGAGCATCGCCGCCGTTCGAGAGAGCGTCTCGAGTCGTCGCGCTTGCTCGGTCGCCTCCTGAAGCAGGTGCGCGTTGTCCACCAGCAGCGCCGCCTGATTGGCGAACATCTGCAAGAGGTCCGCATCGTTGCGATCGAAGTGGCGTGCGCGGAGCGACCCCACGTTCAGGACGCCGATTGCTCGGCCTCGCGCCATCAAGGGTACGGAGAGGCTGGACTGCAGCCCCACGTGTTCGGGCCGGAAGTCGCCGCTGACCAGATCGTCGTAGTCGCTCTGGATGATGGCGACGCCTTCGCTGAACGCGCGCCCCGGAGTCCCCTGGCCAGGCTTGCGGATCAAATGCTCGTTCTGGATGAGAGGCGAGTATCCGGACATGTAGGCGGGAACGAGGAGATCCTGCTGAGCGTCGTAAAGCCGGAGCGAGGCCCGATCCGCGGCGAGCAGCGTTTTGGCCGCCTCGGTCGTGGCCCGGATCACCGCCGAGGCATTGACCTCGCTGGCCGCGTGCACCGATAGATCGAACAGGGTCTGGAACTCCTGCGCCCGGGTGCTGTTCGCGCGAAAGAGCCCCGCGTTCTCGTAGGCGATCGCGGCGAGGCGGGCGAGGGTCTCCAGGAGCTGTCGTTCGTGGTCGTTCAGCGCGTGTTTGAGCCGCCATCCGGCGTAGAGGATTCCGATGCTGCGATCGTGATAGATCAGTGGCACGGCCGTGACCGCGCGCAGCGACCGAAGCGCTGGATCGCACGCGATCCAGCCACTGCCATCCGTCTCGGAGTCTGCCGCGTGAACCGCCACGCGCTCGCGCAACGCTCGCGCGGCAAGGGGGTGATCGTCCAGCGCGATGGGTCCCGCCTCCCGAATGCTCTCCTCGTCCTCGTCGGCGTACCCGGCCAGTTCGGTGGTCGTCAGTCGCCGCATCTCGTCGAGCCGCGCGATGGCGACCGTGTCGGCATTACATAGCTCCCGTGCCCGCACGCCGACACGGCGGAGGATCTCATCGATCTCCAGCGAGGAAGACATCTCGATCGCGATTTGCAGCAGGGTGGTCAGCCGATGCGCGAAGCGCCGCGACTCGGCGAACAGGCGCGCGTTCTCGATCGAGATCGCGGCGTGCGTCGCGAACATCTCCACGAGGCTCGCATCTTCGGCACGATACGGCTGTCCGTTGGCGCGCTGGCTCAGGTGGAGCACGCCCACCAGTCGCTCGCTGGACCGAAGGGGGACGGCCATGAATCCACTGATGCCGTACTCCCTCAGGATCGTGCGATAGGAGTCCGGGAGGCTGGCCTCCGTCAGATTGTTGACAATGACCGTGCGGCCGCTCTGTCCGACGATCTGCGCGTAGTTGCCAACCTCGAACACAACGTCGTCGGACTCCTCGCCGGTCTCAGGCAGGGCCAGACGTAGGACGCCATCGTCATCGAGCAGTGAGATCAGCGCATCGCTCGCGCCGACGAGCGACGCCGCCTTGGTCGCCACACTCGGCAGAACCTCCTCGATCGGCCGCCCATCGCTCAATGCCGCGACGAGTTCGCCGACGGCATCGACCTGTAACTGAAGTTGTTCGACCCGGCGATCTCGGGACGCGCGCGAGAGAGTTGCCTCTACGGTCACGAAAGGGAGTCTACCGACCGCTGACGGGGCCGGCCACCGTTGTGCGATCAGCGCAGGTCTGTACGTATGGACAGGCCGGGACTGGCCCAGGGGCCGTTGGGTTCGCGCCCGGCAGCGGGTACAAACTGCATGTCCGGCACGACGAGGTTTCGGACGGGAGGTTTGTCACATGCGGTACCGCGCGGAATTGAACTGCTACCTGTGCTCTCGGGGTGCCGCAACGCTCGAATGGGATGAGGCGCATGCGGATGCGGTCGCGGTTTCGCGGCCCGGTCAGTCGATCGTGGAGATGACGGCGCGCGCGGCGCGCAAGGTACGGTGCGCCCGTTGTGGTGGGCCGACCTACATCGAGGAGATCGAGCGCGTTCGTCCGCCCCAGGTTGTCGTCATCGAGCCGGCGCGTCGCGGCCGCCCTCGCAAAGAGGACAAGGAGCGCGAACTGGCCCTCGAGCGCGACCAGCTGGCGCGCATCGCCTGATCCCGAGGCGGCCGGCACCCGCGGGGAGGCTGGCCGCCTCCCCGCGGGTGGTTCACGCGGCTCGGGTCGCCGATTCAGGCCCCGACGCGTTCTCGACCGGTTGCGATCGAGCGGATCTGCTCTTGCAAATCGGTGCCGAACCAGGTCGACGGTTCGGAACGCACGGCCGGCCAGAGCCGCCGGCAGAGCCAGACCAGGAGCGTGGCACCAAGACCGAATATGAGCCAGTTCACGCCTCCACTATACGTCCCCCGGGGCGGACCGCGTGAGCGATTAAGTTCACACGATTCGTGGTGCCTTATATAATCTATTTCGGGTGCGGGTTCTGCGCCCGGGAGGTCGTCGCACATGGAACTGAGGTCGTTCACCGAGCGCGCCCAGGAGGCTCTGGTCAGTGCGCAGCGCCTGGCGGAACAGCAGTCCCACGCCGCCGTGGAACCGCTCCACATTCTCGCCGCGCTGCTCAAACAGCAGGATGGACTCGTTCCCCAGGTTCTGAACGGGCTATCCGCGAGCGTCCCCGCCCTGATGAGCGAGGTGCAGCAGGGTCTGCAGCGCTTGCCTCGGGCGCATGGTGGAGCCGTTCACGCGTCCAGTGGACTGGGAGCAGTCATCGAACGCGCTCGCGGGGAGGCGAGCCGACTCAAGGATGAGTTCGTCTCCGTTGAGCACCTGTTGATCGGCCTCACCGATCTGCGTGCCGACACGGCCCACGTGCTCGCCGCCCGCGGCATCACCGCGGAGAAGGTCCTTGAGGCGCTCGTCGGCATCCGGGGAAATCAGCGCGTCAAGACGGCACATCCGGAGAGCACCTACAGCGCGCTCCAGCAGTATGGGCGCGACCTCTCCGCGATGGCCGATCAGGGCAAGCTCGATCCAGTGATCGGGCGGGACGACGAGATACGCCGGGTCATCCAGATCCTGTCCCGTCGTACGAAGAATAACCCGGTGCTCATTGGCGAGCCGGGGGTGGGAAAAACCGCGATCGCCGAGGGGCTGGCACAGCGGATCGCCCGCAGGGATGTCCCCGAGGGGTTGAAGGATCGGCGTGTCGTCGCGCTCGATCTCGGCGCGCTTGTCGCCGGTGCAAAGTACCGCGGTGAGTTCGAAGAGCGGCTCAAGGCGGTGCTCAAGGAGGTCCAGAGCGCCGACGGTCGCGTCGTCCTCTTCATCGACGAACTGCACACCGTCGTCGGTGCCGGCGCGGCCGAGGGCGCCATGGATGCCGCCAATCTCCTCAAGCCGATGCTCGCGCGCGGCGAACTGCGCTGCATCGGCGCCACGACGCTCGACGAATACCGCAAGCACATCGAAAAGGATGCCGCACTCGAGCGGCGATTCCAGACCGTGCTGGTGGATGAGCCAACCGTCGAAGAGACCATCTCGATCCTGCGCGGCTTGCGCGAACGGTACGAGGTCCACCACGGCGTCCGGATCAGAGATGCCGCTCTGGTCGCCGCGGCCGTGCTGAGTCACCGTTATGTCTCCGATCGGTTCCTCCCGGACAAGGCGATCGATCTGGTCGACGAGGCCGCCTCAAAACTCCGCATGGAGATCGACTCGATGCCGGTCGAGCTGGACGAGATCGAGCGGCGCAAGCTGCAGAAGGAGGTCGAGCGAGAGGCCCTCCGAAAGGAGTCCGATCCGGCGACGCAGAGCCGCCTGGTGGATCTCGAAACGGAACTCGAGGCGCTGGAGGCCGAGCGTTCACGACTGCGCGCGCAGTGGGATGCCGAGAAGGGGTCCATCGCGCGTCTGCGCTCGCTGAGCGAGAGGCTCGAGCAGACGCGCCTGGAACTGGATCGTGCCGAACATGCCGGCGATCTTCAGCGTGCGGCGGAGTTGCGCTACGGCCGGTTGCCCGAGATCGAACGGGAGATTGGCCAGGCGCGCGGCACCGAACACGCCTCCTCGGGACGGCTCCTCAAAGAGGAGGTCGACGAGGAGGACATCGCCGACGTTCTGGCCCGCTGGACCGGCATCCCCGTGGCGCGGATGCTTGAAGGTGAGATGCAGAAACTGCTCCGCCTCGAGGACCAACTCCACGAGCGAGTTGTCGGCCAGGATGAGGCGGTGCGGGTGGTGTCCAACGCGGTCCGCCGCGCGCGCGCCGGTCTGCAGGACCCGCGCCGACCGTTGGGGTCGTTCATCTTCCTCGGCCCCACCGGTGTTGGGAAGACCGAACTGGCCCGCGCGCTCGCCCAGGCGCTCTTCGACGATGAGAACGCGCTTGTGCGCCTCGACATGAGCGAGTACATGGAGAAGCACACCGTCTCCCGAATGATCGGAGCGCCCCCCGGCTACGTCGGCTTCGACGAGGGCGGTCAGTTGACCGAGGCGGTGCGTCGTCACCCCTTCAGCGTGCTCCTTCTCGACGAGATCGAGAAAGCCCATCCGGACGTCTTCCACGTGCTCCTGCAGTTGTTGGACGACGGCAGGCTCACCGACGGCCACGGCCGCACGGTGGACTTCCGGAACGTGGTGGTCATCATGACTTCGAATGTCGGATCGCAGTGGATCGCGGAACTCGCGCCTTCCGATTACGAGGAGATGAGGCGACGGGTCGACGAAGCGTTGCGGGCCCACTTCCGGCCGGAGTTCCTGAATCGGCTCGACGAGATCCTGATCTTCCGGTCGCTGGATCGAGCGCAGATCGATCGCATCGTTTCCATCCAGATCGATCGCGTCGCCGAGAGGCTGGCCGAGAGGAAGATCGGGCTGACCATCACCGAGCAAGCGCGGGCGCTCATCGGCGAACTTGGCTACGACCCCACCTACGGTGCGCGGCCGCTCAAACGGGTGATCCAGCGGATGCTGCTCGACCCCCTCTCCCTCCGCATCCTCGCGGGCGAATTCGCAGCGGGCGATGAGGTCGCTGTCGATCGCGATGCGGAGTCGCTCGCGATCGCCCGGCGCGCCCATCGCGACGATCGCGTACCGGCGGGCGCGGCGCCCAGCAACGGCCGCGTGATCGAGGGTCAGTTCCGCGAGATCTGAGTTCGAAAAACGGGTGAGTTCGGCTCATGCGGTCCGACTCAACGCCTCGACGTCGAGCTTGAATCCCTTGCCGGCCTCGACGATCTGCTCCCAGGTCGCCTCGGCTACCTGAACGCCCTCGGCCAGGCGCGCCGCGGCGGATCGCGCTTCCGGTTCCCCGGGGATCAGCACTTCGGAGAAACCCTGAGCGGGACGGTTCCGTTTGATCCGCTGGAGGACGAAGTCCGCGTTCGATTCGTACGATGCCGCGTCGCGGAAAGTCAGGGCGTCGACCGCCCAGATGACCGCACCACCCCGGCGGCCCTCGCCGTTGTGCGCGTCGCCCGGCGTGAAAGCACCGCACAGCATCTCGACGAACATCGCTAGGGCGTACCCCTTGTGCCCGCCGAACGGGAGAAGTGCGCCGCCATCGTACAAGTCGTTCGGATTGACGGAGGGCCGGCCGTGCTTGTCGACGATGCACCCGGGCGGCAGTTCCGCGCCTTTCGCCCGCGCCACCTGGACCTTTCCTTCCGCGACGACGGTCGTGGCAAAGTCGACGAGCATGTCGGGCGTCTTGCCGCCCGGGAACCCGATCGCAATGGGATTGGTGGAGAGGGCGCGCTCGGCGCCGCCGAAAGGCGCGGCAATGCCGCCACCAAGCCTACCCGGCGTGCCACCGCCACCGCCCACGACCACCATGGCGATCACGTCCTGCTCCGCGGCCTGACTCGCCCACTGGCCGAGGCGACCGATGTGATTACAGCGCACCACCGACAAGATTGCCGTCTTCGATTGCCTGGCCTTCCGGATCGCGACATTCGTGCCGTACCGGGCTGAGACGTGCCCGAATCCCCACCGGCCATCCACGAGCGCCGAAGTCGGAGTCTCCTGAACGATCGAAGGCCGCGCGGCGGGATCGAGCGCCCCTTCCTGAATTGCGCGGATGTACGCGGGAATGCGGATCACGCCGTGCGAGTCGTGCCCGGCAAGGTTCGCCCCCACGAGCGCCTCACCCATCTCAACGGCCGTCTCGGTCGGTGCCCCAGCGGCGGTGAAGATCGCCTCCGTCACGGCGCGCAACTGCTTGGCGGTTCGGATCAACACTGTGGGGTGCCTCCTGTGGTGAGAGTGCCGCATGGTAGCATCGGCCCGTGGTGGCCCTAGCCGTGCCCCACGTGCGGTGCGCGACCTGTCGGCGACCCCTCGTGCCCCGGCTTGTCGCCACCGGTTGCCCCTCGTGTGGCGACATTGGCGAAATCGATTGGAGTCCGCCCACGATCGACGGCGATGATCTGCCGCCGTTCCTGGCCTGGGCCCCGCTGGGAACTGATCCCGTCACTCTTGGCGAGGGTCGGACGCCTCTCGTACCGGTCGCGCGCTGGGGCGATCGATTCGGGCTTTCGCACGCGCGCGCGAAGCTGGAGTACATCTCGCCGACGGGGTCGTTCAAGGATCGTGGGACCGCCGCGGTGGTGACCCACGCCCGAGCCATCGGCGCGGGCTCGCTCAGCGAGGATTCTTCCGGCAACGCCGGAGCCTCTCTCGCCGCGTACGGCGCGCGCGCCGGGATCCCCGTTCGGGTGTACGTGCCCGAGAGCGCCTCAGGCGTGAAGGTCGCGCAGATCAGCGCGGTCGGCGCGGAGGTCATCCGCGTTCCCGGGTCGCGCCGCGGCGTGACCGAGGCGGCGATCGCCCACGCGCGCGATACCGGAGGCTATTACGCCGGACACAATGCCAATCCGTACTTCACGCTCGGGATGGCCTCCCTCGCGTTCGAACTCGCACCCGATCCCCCCGATCACCTTGTGATGCCCGTAGGGGGAGGTTCGCTCTTCGTGGGTGTCGCGCTCGCGTTCGCGGCGATGGGCGGGCTACGGCGCGTGACCCGATTGCATGCGGTCCAGCCCGCCGGCTGTGCGCCGATCGTTGCCGCGTACGAAAGGGGCGAACCCGTCGTGGCGCCGATCGATCGTCACGCAACCATCGCCAGCGGCGCGGAAATCGAGACACCACCGCGCGGCCGCCAGATCCTCGACGTGCTCGCACTTTCCGGGGGACGGGCCATCGCCGTGACCGATGCTGAACTTCTGGCCCATCGCGAAGCGCTTGCTCACGCGGAGGGGATCGATGTCGAGCCGACCGCTGCGCTCGCCCTCGCGGGCGCCGCGCGCCTGCGTGCTCGAGGGGTGCTGGTCGACGATGAATCGGTCGTGATCGTGCTCACTGGCGCAGGGTACAAAGTGGCGTCGTGAGGTTGATCGTCCCCTCCGATACCCACGTGCCTGACCGCGCCCGCCGCGTTCCACCGGCGATCCTTGCCGAGTGCAGGTCGGGCGATCAGTTCGTCCACGCTGGTGATCTCGCGATCGCCGATGTCCTTGATCAGTTTCTTGCTCTCGCCCCGGTCCACGCGGTCCACGGGAACGTAGACGAAGGCGTATTGCGCCAGCGACTACCCGAGCGGCTCTGCTTCACCTTCGGCCAGCATCGCATCGGCGTGATCCACGGTCACACCGGTCCCGGTGCAGCGATGACCGCGCGGAGCGCGACGTTCGACGTACCGGTCGCGATGGTCATCTTCGGACACAGTCATTAACCCGTTATCTCCACGGCGGGCGATCGGATCCTTTTCAATCCTGGTTCGGCGACGGACCGACGATCCGCGCCTCGCTGCTCCTACGGTATCGTGGAACTCTCCGACGACGGCGCGCTCCAGGCACGGCACATCTGGCTCTAGGGCCGTCACGATGGTGCGTGGATCGGGACCACGGTCATCGGTGCGGCCGCGAACGCGAGATACATCTGCATCATCAGATGGGTCTCACGCAGGTTCGCCCGCGCCGGGGCCGTCCGGTCGATGACATTTCGGCAGAGCTCGCGGATCTCCGGCGCATAGCCGAGGAGGAAGCGTTCTTGTTGTACAGGACGCCTGGCGAGAACTCCGGGTCCCAGACAATAGGTGCCTGGTCGATCGGCGTGAAGTGGTCGGCATCGCGCCCGTAATGATGTCCCGAGTACCGGCGTAAGTAGGTGAGCCGGGTGTTGTTCTCCACGATGATGTGCTCCCCGTCGCCGAAGAGCTCCACGTGTTCGATCGGGGCTCCGCGGGCCTGCCCTCCGGCTGCGTTGATAACGCCGATCCCGCCGGCCGCGAAGGCGAACGTCGCGATCCATCCTCCCGTATCGGCCTCCCACAGATAGGTCATCTCGCGGACGTCTCCCATCAGCAACTGAGTGATGGCGAACGGATGCCATACGTGATCCAGGAAGGGGAGCGCGCCAGGATGCCCCTTCAGGTCGAAGCGGCCGGCCGGATGCGGCATTCTCTGGGGGTAACGTACGAGCAGCTGTCGGGCGCCACCAAACTGCGGCGTCTGGCTGAGTTCGCGCGCCTTGACGTAGGCTGGGACGAACATCTTCTTGTAGCCCACCTGGATGAAGTGTCCGGTGCGCCTCTCGGCAGCCCGCATCGCCTCCACCTCGTCCAATCGGTGCGCCGGCGGCTTCTCGATCCAGGCGTTGCACCCGGCGTCGAGCGCATCGATCGCGATTCCTGGAAAGCGCGGTCGCCCGTCGTCGTCGTAGTTTGTGACGACGACGACGCAGTCGATCTGCTCGCGGGCCAGCATGGCGCGATAGTCGGTGTACGCTCGTTCGGCGCCGAACTCGCGCCGGATCGCTTCGGCACGCTCACCGGCGATATCGGCCAACGCGACGAGATCGACGGGCGCGAAGTGGAAGGCCGTGAGCAGATTGCGATAGGCGTGCCCGCCGCACCCGACGAAGCCGGCCCTCACGTGCCGGGCAGATTCGGTGCGGTATTCCACCGTCGATCGTGGTGCACGCCAGTCTCCAAG
Organism: Chloroflexota bacterium; assembly: GCA_016875715.1. GTDB lineage: Bacteria > Chloroflexota > UBA6077 > FW602-bin22 > FW602-bin22 > VGOZ01. The sequence continues at coordinate 29,404 of VGOZ01000031.1, forward strand.
GTTCAGCGTGCGACGGATCAGTTCTTCGTGGCGCACTTCTGGCGACTTCCGCCCGGGAAAGTTGGGCCGGCGCGCGATGCTACCATCCGCCGATGAGTACCCCGGACGAGCGCAGCGCCGCGGTGATTTCGGCGGGCGATCGTATCGATCCGGAGTGGGTGCTCCACTTGCCATCGAGCACCCTGAAGCACATCATCGATCACTGCATCGGTCGGCCTGGTCCGCGCGCGATCCCCGTGCCGCGCGAGGAGGAAGGCGTCGGAATCGCAAGCGGGCTCGTCCTCGCCGGTCGTCGGGTGCTGATGGTGATTCAGGACAACGGCATCGGTAACGCGCTCACGGCGCTCACCACGTTTCCTGCCGCCTATCACTTGCCGCTTCTGCTGCTTACCTCGCGGCGCGGTGGGCTCGGCGAATACAACTCGATGATCCACACTTTCTGTGAGCGTGTCGTGGCGGTATCCGACGCGGCGGGACTGCGCTCGTTCAATCTCGATGGGACGGTCGCGATCGATGAGTGGGGTCGGCGCATCGTCGACGCCTACGAGTTCGCCCGCGTTACCCGGCGTCCTGTCATCGTCGACCTTAACCTGATGCGCGAATGAACCGCTGGGACGCGCTCTCCGCGATTGTCGCCGCTTTCCCCACCGAGCCGTACGTGGTGACACTCGGAGGCACGACGCGAGAGATCGCCCTGCAGCGTCGAGGTCAGAACCACCTGTACGTGCTCGACTCCATGGGCCTGCCGCCCGCGATCGGACTCGGACTGGCTCTCGGATTGGCCGGCGTCCTTCCCGATCGCATCGTCGTCCTCGAGGGGGACGGATCGCTCCTGATGGGGTTCTCGAGCCTGGCCACGATCGGCCTCACGTCGCCGGCGAACCTCCTGCTGATTGTTCTCGACAACGGTACCTATGCGGCCACAGGAAACCAGCCGACCGCGGCGTCTGCGGTGGACTTCGTCGTGGTCGCGGCGGGCTGCGGCATCGAGGGACGCGATGTGGCGACGATCGACGATCTGTGCGGCGCCCTCGCCTGGGCGCGCGGGGTGGCCGGTCCGATCCTCTTGCGCGTCCGGATCGACACCACGGCTCGACAGGCGCCCTTCCTGCTTGAAGATCCGGTGCTCCCGGGAGCGGACTTCGCGCGATACCTGGAGGCGCGCCACGTCGCGACTCATCCTGCCTAGGAGGCCTGCGTGCCAATCGCGCTCACCTGCACGTCGTTCTCGTTCCCGCTCTTGAGTTTTGAGGCCTCGCTGCGAGCGATCGCGCTCCTGGAGATCCCGCGATTCGACATCGGGGCGCATGAAGGCGCGACCCACATCCAGCCGTCTGAAGTTGAAGCAAGCCCCGGTGCCGTGGGCGATCGGATCCGGCGGGCGGCGGACGATGCGCGTCTCACCGCCTCTGACTTCTTCCCGACCTTCGGCCATGGCTTCCGCGATCGTCCAGTCAACGTTCCCGACCCGGCCACGCATACCGCCAATCTCCGCCGGTTTCGCGCGATCGTCGCGTGCGCGCGATACGTGGGCGCAGCAGGGATCACCCTCCTGCCCGGCGTTATCTGGGACGAACTCGGGTCGGAGCGCTCTTTCGCACTCTCCGTCGTACGCCTGCGCGAGTTCGTACCGATCGCTCACGATGCCGATCTGAGGTTATCGATCGAGGCGCACCTGGAAAGTGTCGCGGAGTCGCCGGGTTCCGCCGCCGAACTTATCGCCGCGGTGCCCGGACTGCATCTGACGCTCGACTACTCCCATTTCGTGGCCGGAGGTCATGCGGCCGAGTCGGTCCACCCACTCCTCACCGGTGCCGGGCACTTCCACGCGCGACAGGCGAATGCCAGCGCCCTGCAGGCTGGTCGCCACGATGGCACTCTGGACTTCGACGACATCATCCCGCGGCTGGTGCGCGCCGGCTATTCGGGCGACATCTGCATCGAGTACACGTATCAGGACTGGCGCGAATGTTGGCGCCAGGACGTTGTCTCGGAGAGCATCTTGCTCCGGGACCAGGTCCGCCGTCTGATCGCCTGACGGGTGGCCAGGGTGACGACCCGTCGGGGCGACGATGGCACGACTGGCATCATCGGCCCGCGGCGCGTTCGGAAGGATCACCCACGCATCGAACTGCTCGGCGCGCTCGATGAGGCGGTGAGCGCGCTTGGTCTCGCCCGGAGCCTGTCCGGCGATCCGCGGGTGCGCGATGTCGTGGAAATGGTGCAGCGCGACCTCTATCGCCTGATGGCCATGGTGTCAACCATGCGCGGCGACGCACCGGCGCACATCGTGCCCGCGGATGTGGCGCGCCTCGAGGCAACGCAGGATCGCCTCCGCGAGGTGGTGGCGATCGCACCTTCGTTCGTCGTACCGGGTACCACCGCCGCTGGCGCGGCGGTCGACCTGGCCCGTGCGATCGTGCGTCGCGCGGAGCGGCGCGCCGTCGCCCTCGCCGCGCGGTGGGACGAGCAGAACCCCGTTCTGCCTTATCTCAACCGCTGCTCGGATCTCCTCTTCGTCCTGGCGCGATACGACGAGGCGCGCCAGGGAGTCGAGGCACCCCGTCAGGCGCGATCGTCGGCCGATCGCGCCTGATCCCCGGAGCGATCAGAGCTTGCCCCACGCGCGGAGGTTACGGATGCTGATCTCCACACTCTCGACCATTGGCTTCGTTGACGCATCCTGTTCGACGACGTACCACTCGGCGCCAACGGCCTCCGAGGCAGCGAAGATCGGCGCGAAATCGAGCGTGCCAGCGCCGATCTCGGCGTACGAGGGATCGCGCGTCCGATCAATGTCCTTGATGTGGATGAAGGGACAGCGTCCCGGGTACCTCCGAATGTAGGCTGCTGGGTCGGCTCCCCCGACATGGATCCAGTACACATCAGGTTCGAAGAGCACATCTCGTGGATCGGTGGACCCCAGCAGGATATCCATCGCGTACGTGCCGTCAAAGGTCACGAATTCGAAAGCGTGATTGTGGTAGTGGAATCGACAGCCGCGCTCGGAGCAGCGCGCGCCGATCCGCGCGATCAGATCTGCGTACGCGCGGAAGTCCGCCTCGGATTCGCGCCGGCCCTGCGGCAGCGCCGGACAGATGATGTCCCGATTACCCAGATCCAGATTGAGGTCGATCTCCTCCTCCAGCGCAGACTCGAGACGGGCGATGCCGACGTGATTGCCGGCGATCGCTAGGCCGAGATCGGCCAGAGTTCGCTTCAAACTGGCTACCTGATCTTTGGCAACCCCGGCGAGCTGCACTGCCGGGTAGCCCATTTGGGCGATCGCGGCGAGCGTCTCGTCCGGCGTCTCGGACATTTCTCGCCGAACGGAATAGAGCTGTAGCGCGATTCGAGGTTTCATGGGGCGCCCAGTGTAACCCGAACGATTCTGGCTTGACGTAACGTGTGTTTCTTACGCCCGCTTAAGGGGTATCGACCCTACCCTAATTATCCGCCTCGTGGTCGTGAATCAAGGGGCCGGAGACGTGAGGAGTGGCTGGGGATGGATGAGCGAGGCGCGCTGACGGTACGAGACGCGGGGCGGATCGGAGGTCAGCGTCTGCTCGCCAAGTACGGGCGCGAGCACTTCGCGGCCCTGGGTCACAAGGTCGGGTCTCGCCTGCGAGAGGAGCGGGGCGTTGAGTTCTTCCGCGCGATGGCCCAGGCGGGAGGTGCCGCCACGGCCGCGTCGCACGATCGGGCCTACTACGCGGAACTCGGCCGCGCGGGCGGAGAGAAGTTGAAGGCCGAGCGTGGACCGGACTACTACCGCCGCATCGGCAGGCTCGGCGCGACGAGCCCGAAACGTCAGCGGAGTACGGCCGACCAGTAGGAGCGCCGCTTGCAGCCGGGCGCGCGCACGAACTCAAACGCGCCCCTAGCGAGCCGCCATCCAGGGAGCCGTCTATCGTAATCGGGTGACGCCCGGCGCCCTGATCGGCGCGATCGCGGGACGCGCCAGCAGTCGCGCGATCGCCTTCCTCGCGGTGCTTGTGGTCACCGTGCTCTTTGTGATGGGCCTCGCCTTCGTTATCCTCGTCGCGCCTTCGCAGACTCCGGGTGCACCGGGAGGCGTCGCGGCAGTGCGACCGTCGACAGCGGTACCGGGGACGCTGCCTCTCCGCGGCGCGGTCAGCGTCGCGGCCGTCGCTGTTCCGACGTCGATCGATCTCGCGGCTTTCCACGCGACCGCCGAGATGGCGCTGGGCCGCTCCCCAGCGGAACGGCAGGCGGGCGGCCGGCCGACTTTCACCCCGACTCCCGCCACGGCACCTCCGCCGAAGCCAGGCGTCTCAGCGAAATCCGGCGTGGCAGAAGTGGCGAAGCAGGTAGCGACGCCACAGGCGACCGACACGATCCAGTTGCCGGCCACTCCGACGCGGCCGCCCACGCGGACCCCGACGGTGACACCGACGGAGACGCCGTCCGCCACGCCGACGCCGACGCCGACGCCCACTCCGCTGCCTTCTCCCTGTACCGCACCGATTCGGGTGCCCAGGCTGCACCCGGGATACGGGTATCTGGTGATCGTCAACCACGAGACTCCGGGACACCTTCTGGCCCAGTGGCCAGTCCAGCGTGGGACGATCCTCATCTACAAGGGTCGGCCGCCGGCTTTTGGACTTCAAACTGATGTCGTGATCGGTGGCGTCCCCGGCACGCCGACGCTTCTAGTTGGGACGAGCGGGACGGGCGGGGTGCGCCTCCACCAGGAGCCGGCCGGGGAGTATGCGTTCTACTTCTTCAACGGGTCCGCGGGCGCTCTGCCAGAAGTCACCGCGGCGCTCTCCTACTGGACCTACGGCCACTGCCCCTAACGGGCCACGCGCAACACCTAAAGTGAGTTCCCGGTGAGATGCGCAGCCGCCATGTTATGTTCACTCGGCTCAGTCGGACTGGGGTCGATTGGGCGGGAGGACACGGGCGTGCGCACGATGCCGGCGGCGCTGGCGCGGTGGAAGC
>VGOZ01000032.1 GCA_016875715.1 Chloroflexota bacterium
CAGCTCCAATACGAGACGCCAGGAGAAGTTCAGGCTACCGAAAAACCTCTGGTTCATCGGGACGATGAACGCGGCCGACCGCTCGATCGCGCTGCTGGACGCGGCGCTGCGCCGGCGCTTCTACTTCGTCGAGTTCTTCCCAGATGAGCCACCGATCAAGGGGCTGTTGGCGCGGTGGCTGAAGGACAAACACCCCACGCTCGACTGGGTCGCGGAGGTCGTCGACAAGGCGAATGAGTTGCTGCAGACCAGGCACGCGGCGATCGGGCCAAGCTACTTCCTCCGGGAAAGCCTCGACGAGAGGTGGGTCGCAACGATCTGGCAGCACGCGGTGAAGCCGTACATCGAGGAGCAACTGATCGGCGAGGAGAATCGGCTTGCCCAGTTCGAACTCGAGAAGCTGCGCGCCGCCATCAAGCCACCCGGGGCGCCGATCCAAACACCTCCGTTCGACGGGAACACAGGTGCGCCTTCTCCAGCTTCGTGAGTTCGAGCCGAAGCGTGCGGTTCCGCTTCGCCAGGAGCAGGTGGATGACCTTCGGCAGCTGTGTCGCACGCTGCGGGTCCAGCCCACGGTTGGGCAGGTGGGGCACTACGACCTGACGGTCGAGGGGGAGATCGGGGCGATCAACGTCCGTGACCTCGCCGTCGAGATCCGCCCCAAACTCGACGTCGAGCACGTCTTCTTCATCCTGAGCTATGCCCTTGACCCCAAGGGGTGGAGGCCGGACGACTTCACATTCGGGTCGAACGCGTCTTTGGTCGAAGCGATCGTATTCAGCTTCGCCACGCACGTCGACCGGGCCCTGAAGCGGGGGCTTCTCCATGGCTACCTCCAGACGGAGGAGTCGATTGCGACGATCCGCGGACGGCTCCGTTTCGACGAGCAGATCCGCCGTCGGCTCGGCCGCGCGCCGCCTTTCGAGGTCCGCTACGAGGACTACACGCCGGACGTCACTGAGAACCGCCTGATCAAGGCGGCGGTGGGACGCTTAGGTAGGATGTACCTGCGGTTGCCGGAGTCCCGCGCCCGCCTGCGGCGGATCGCCGCCGCGCTGGACACCGTGACAGCCGTGCCCTACGACCCCCGCCTCCTGCCCGATCTCGTCTACACGCGCCTTAACCAGCATTACCGTGCCGCGGTGGAGTTGGCCAAGCTGATCATACGGTCGACAACGTTTGATCTGACGTGGGGGCCAGCCCACGGGTCGGCCTTCCTCGTGGACATGAAGAAAGCCTTCGAGAACTTCGTCGTCATCGCCCTACGCGAGGATCTCGGTGTTTCGCAGCGAGACTTCCCCCAAGGCTCGCACGGCATGAAGCTCCACCTCGACGAGGGCAGCAATATCACGTTGCAGCCCGACCTCTCGTGGTGGATGGGCGGGCAGTGCCACTTCGTCGGGGACGTGAAGTACAAGCGCGTCAACGTGGAGGGCGTCCAGCACCCAGATGTTTATCAGGTGCTCGCATACGCGGTCGCGGCCAACCTGCCGGGCGGGCTGCTGATTTACGCCGCGGGCGAGGCGGAACCCGTTACCCACCGCGTGCGGTACCTCGCACGGACAATCGACGTCATTGCCCTCGATCTGAGCGTGGCGCCGAAGAAGGTCCTGGAGCAGGCCAGTGCAGTCGCGCAACGAATACGCTCGCTCGCGCAGGCCAGCCATCAAACGACCATCCCAGCAGCGGCCGCAGTCTGAGCGTCAAGAGTTCAACTGACGTACCTAGCTCGCCACCTCGCACCAACTTCGAGGTTTGCGATAAGAAGTCCTTAGCCCAGACAACCTCCTATGGGGCGACAGCGCAGCGAAATGGGTTGCAGTCCAGTCAGTTCCACTGGTCGATTGGTGAGTCCTGAGTCATCGTGGTGAATGAATCTCTGGCAGGTCCGGCCTCACCCCTTCGATCAGGGATCTCCCATGAAGAACAGGATGCGCGGTCGCCGGAAGGCTGATCCGCATTGGGCATCCTTCTGACATTTCTCGGGGACACGGACCAACTCCCATCCGCGCGAGCGTGAGAGCGAAGGGTGATGCGTCCCCCAGGCCCGCGCGCTGCCGGGCCAGGCGCGCCTCTTCCCTCATCTGTGCCAGGTACATTTCTTCCCCCTCGTTATGCCACTCCTGGACGTACGGTTCCGCATTTCTGTACTCCGGGCCGATCGCGCCGGACAGCGCGACCGCGGACACTACGCCCAGAAGCCAGAGGGCAACCGCTCGGATGACAGCTCTCGTCATGGCCGACCTCCGTTTGGACGCTCGCGATGCGGATTCTGCGGCACCATTCTCCCGCGCACCATCGCTGGCACGTCGTCGAAGAAGCCTCGCTTCGTATCCGCGATCGCGCCCAGAGAAGGCGAACGCGGTTCTTCGAAGAGCGCCGGCCGCACGCTAGGCTGTCAGTTTGGCTGTCACACTGGCCTTCAGGGCCGTTGTCCATCACTTCCCAACTGACAGTATCAGATGAGAATGGTGGCTGCCGAGCCTGGATTCGAACCAGAATCAGAGGATCCAAAGTCCCCTGTGCTACCGTTGCACCACTCGGCATCGGCGGCGCCGGCCTGCCGCTCCGGCCGGGCCGACACGCAAACCTACGTGAAGTTCTTGTGCGAGCCCTTCTTGCTCGAACAGGCCAGCGCCAGTTGTTCGAAGGCATCCTCCGACACGATGCGTGGAGGCTGGTACGGCCGCTTCTTGCGCGGCGGCGCGCCATCCACGTCCGGACGTTCGTTCTGATCGCTCATGCACGCCCCACTGACATCTGCTGTCTAGAATAGGTGCCCCCCCACCCTCCGAGCAACCGAGAGATCTGTGACATCGGACCGGTGCCGAAGGTGGGGGTCGAACCCACACGAGGTCACCCTCACCGCTTTTTGAGAGCGGCGCGTCTGCCTGTTCCGCCACTTCGGCAGGGTAGCTCAGGCCCCGTCGGGCCTGGTGCGGGCGAGAGGACTCGAACCTCCACGAGGAGTGGATACCCCGCCAGCCCCTCAAGCTGGTGCGTCTACCTATTCCGCCACACCCGCGCGCGAACGACGGCTCGAAGTATACCGGCCGCTCTCCGCGAACCGCCAGCATCCCTGCCGTGCGGCCATGCAGCGCAGTTGTTCCTCCTGATCCTGCGGCGGTGTCTCGAGTAGGCAGTAACAGTGGTAGAGGTCCTCTGTAACACCCCAGTCTTCCCGGTAATAGCGGCACGCTCCGGGATACCTCCGCAGATCCGGCCGATCGAGCATCGCTGTGGATTCTACCCCTGGGAATCAGCCAATTCTCGCCGCGCCACCGCCAGTGCATCGGCGACCTCACCGGCGAGCCCACCAGAGTCGCCGTACCTGCCCGCGAGAATCTGCCCGGCGCGCGCGTGCAGATACACCGCCAGCGCCAGAGCCTCCGGCGTACAAAGCCCCTGCGCCAGCAAACCGGCGACCGCGCCCGCAAGGACATCACCGGTCCCACCTGTCGCGAGGACGGGATTGGCGGCTACGCCGATCGCGACGCGACCGGGACACGCGACGATGGTGTTGGCGCCTTTGAGGATTAGACAACAGCGCCACGCGTCGGCCGCGTCGCGCGCGGCCGCGATCCGATCCGACTACAATTTCCTGCCGAGCAGTCGAGCCATCTCGCCCGGATGCGGCGTGAGCACACGCCCCTCCGGCAGCAGATCCCACCAGCGGTCCCGGTGGGCCAGGATGTTCAGCGCATCGGCATCGACAACCCACGGCGCGGCGTGACGCAGCGGTTCGCTTCCCAACGCCGCATCGAGAATCGCTACGGCACGGTCCGACTGGCCCAGGCCAGGGCCGATCGCGATGGCACGATACGTCCCGGCGCGCGCGGCAGCGTGCAACGGTTCGACTGATTCTCCCAGCGGAAGATGGATCAGTTCCGGGGAGGTGGCGATGTTCGCTTCCGCCGGATATGCGATCGTCGCAAGGCCTGCACCGACCCGGAGCGCGGCGCGGCCGGCCAGCACCGGCGCACCGCGATACTGCAGTGAGCCCCCGACTACCAGGACATGCCCGAACGTGCCCTTGTGGCCGTCGGGCGGCCGTGGTGGTAGCAGGCGGCGCGACATTGTCGCATCCAGCGCCCGTGGCACCTCCTCTGGCCAGGCCGCTTCTGGAATGCCAATGTCGCATGCCACCACCTCACCGGCGCGCCCCGGACCATCAGCGATGAGGAGGCCGCGCTTTACTGCCCCGAGAGTGAGCGTCAGCGCGCAGCGAGCCGTCCGCTCGTCGGCCCGACCGGAATCAGCGTCGAGTCCGGAGGGCAGATCGACCGCTGCCACAGGATGACCGCTCGACCCCGCGAGCGAAAGTAGGGTCGCGACGGGGCCTGTGACCGGCGCGTCGCTCCTGTGCCCAATGCCCAGCAGCGCGTCGACGATGATCTCGGCGCGATCGATCTCCCGGAGCACGGCGTGCCCGTGGTCAACGTGGCCGAGGACCAAGGTCGTTCCGCCCCACTCGTGCAGGAGATCCACGAGCGCACTCTGCGCCCGGGCGCGACTGAGGATCGCGCACACGCGGCGACCTCGGCGCGCCAGCCAGCGGGCCGCGACAAGTCCGTCGCCACCATTGTTTCCGGGCCCGACCAGGACGACAAACGCCCGAGAGTCACGAGATCCGGGGTGAGCGAGCAATGCGTCGGCGATCGCGCGACCAGCAATCTCCATGAGCGCCGGACCGGTCAGGCCTCGCGCGTCGCACCACGCCTCGGCGGAACGCATCTGCGCGACCGAGACGACCCTCACGGCGGACTCGCCACGACGAAGGCGATCGCATGCTGACGCGTGTGCGCGAGGCTGACTTGAAACGATCCGACACCGATGCGCTCGGCAGTCTCCTGGGCGCGTCCGTGCAGACGCACGATCGGCGCCGCACCGTCGGGCCGCACGATCTCGATTTCGCGCCATTCGACCGGGCCAATGCCGGTCCCGAGCGCCTTGGCCACCGCCTCTTTGGCCGCGAACCGGGCAGCCAGTTCCGGGGCACGATCCCGGCAGTACGAGCGCTCCTCCGCGGTGAAGACCCGAATCAGAAACCGCTCGCCGTGGTGCGCGAGCGCCCGCGCGACGCGATCCACCTCGATGATGTCGACGCCGATCGTCGCGGTCACGGAACCGCCTCGGTCTCGATGATCAGCCTTGACCAACCTTCGTACTCCGCCTTCTCGGCGTGCAGTTCTTTCCATGAGAGGAGTCGTGGGGCTGTCATCCTTCCTTCTTGCGAGAGATCGGCGCTCGCCGTGTGGATGCGATACACGAATCCCACGTGGACGCGCGCGACGGCGGTATCGTCGTCGCGGAGATAGCCGAGGAATCGCATCTCAGGATCGGTGATGCCCCGGGTCTCCTCAGCGATCTCCCGCCGGGCGGCCCCCGCAAGCGCGTCGACCGAGCTACGCCGCACCGCGTCGAGGCCTGCGGGCAGGTCAGAGGGATTCACGTGCCCTCCGACGCCGATGGAGCGGAAACCATGCAGGCGTGATTCGGCACCCCTGGGAGTGCGCGCGTATGAGAGGATGCGATCGCCCACCTGCACGATCACATACGGAATGATCTGCCGCCAGGCCTCATCGCCCTCGGCCAGATCGCGGCTCATCCAGCGCGCGCGATCGAGCGAGACGATCGGACGGCCGGAACGGGCGAACCCATGCGAAAGGCCGGCCCGATCGAGCGCCTCCGCAGGGATGACCAGGACCGACTCCGCTCCTGTCATCGCGACGATCCCCTCCAGTGCTCCAGTGGCATCCGTATACTCCTCCGCAGTGGAAGTCATCAGGATAACCCCGCGGGGCTACTGCCACGGTGTGGTCAAGGCGATCAACATCGCCCGAGACCTCGCCGGGTATGTGGAGGGGCCGATCTTCGCGGTTGGTCAACTGGTGCACAACCGCCACGTGGTCGAAGATCTCGCCCATCGTGGCATCACGGTGCTCGACGGTGAGGACCGGATGTCGATCCTGGAGTCGATAGACCACGGTTCCGTCATCTTCTCCGCGCACGGCGTATCGCCCGAACTGCGGCGTCGGGCAATCGAGAGGGGCCTGCGCTGGTTCGACGCGACCTGCCCGGATGTGGTGCGCACGCACGATCTCGCTAGGGAGAAGGTCGAGCAGGGTTACTTCATTCTCTACATCGGCAAGCGCGGACACCCCGAGCCCGAAGGTGTCCTCGGAGAGGTTCCGTCCGACCGTGCGTTGCTCATCGAGGAAGTCGCCGATGTTGATGCGCTGGAACTGAGCGAGGCGAAGATCGCGATCCTCACCCAGACGACGATCTCGGTGTGGGACACGGAGGCGATCGCCGCCGCGATTCTCGAACGGTATCCGCAAGCGGAGATCCACAATGAGATTTGCCGCGCGACGCAGGAGCGCCAGGCCGCCGCGGTCGAGATCGGCCGCACGTGCGACGTGGTGATCGTCGTCGGCGACAGGCGCAGTTCGAACTCGCGGCGACTGGTCGAGGTGGTCCAACAGCGTGCGCACCGGCCGGCCTACCTGGTTGACGGGGCCGCCGAGATCGAACCTCGGTGGTTCGTTGGCGTCACCCGGGTCGGCGTGACCTCTGGCGCCTCGACCCCCTCGGAGGTCACCCGCGCCGTCATCGAGCATCTGCAGATGCTGAGCCCCGTACCGGCGTGAGCGGCGCGGCGGCGGCCGCTCAGCCCTCCAGGCCGGTGAGCCGGCTCGCCGTCGGTTCCTGGGTGCTCTACGACCTCGCGAATACCATCTTCTCGCTCAACATCGTCTCCCTGTACTTCGCGCTCTGGATCGTGCGCGACATGGGCGGGCGCGATGCCGACTACGGCTTCGCTTCCGCGATCTCGCAGGTGTTCGTCTTTGTGAGCGCTCCTTTTCTCGGCGCGCTCTCGGATCAGATGCCGCGCCGGGTACCGCTGCTCGCGATCAGCACCCTCGTGTGCTGCCTCGCCACGGCGTTTCTCGGCGTGTGGGGTCCGGCGGTTGGGCTGATCCTCTTCATCGCCGCCAACTACGCGTATCAGGCCGGACTGGTCTTCTACGATGCGCTCCTGCCGGACGTCAGCTCGGACACGAATCGTGGCCGGATCAGCGGGCTCGGTTCGGGCATCGGCTACCTGGGCTCATTCCTCGGGCTCGCCGTGGGAATGCTCATTCTGACGTCAGATTCGCAGGGCAAGCCGACGGTGTTCCTCTGGACCGGCGCGCTGTTCGCGCTCCTCTCCATCCCCTGCTTCCTCTTTGTACGCGAGCGCGTTCGTGGCGTCGGGCAACCGTTCGTGGAAGCGGCGCTACGGGCGATCCGAGAGCTTCGCGACACGCTCGGTCGCGTCCGTGCCTATCCTGGTCTGGGACGATTCCTCATCGGGCGCGCTCTTTATGCCGACGCGACCACCACGATCATCGTCTTCATGGGCGTCTACGTTACCCAGGAGCTCGGGTTCACCGAGCGTGGCGCCGAACTCGTCCTTGCCGTGGGCATCGCCGCGGCGATCGTCGCCGGACTCGTGTGGGGATGGGTCGTGGATGCGCTCGGCGCGCGTCGCACGCTGAACCTCGTGCTGGGGGTGTGGGCGATCGTCTTCATCGGCGCGGCCGCGGTCGCATATCTCCGGCTTCCCACGTACCTGTTCTGGATCATCGCGCCGCTGGCCGGAGTCGGCCTGGCCGGAACCAGCACCGCCGACCGCCCCCTCCTCCTGCAACTGGCGCCGCGAGATCGGATCGGGCAGTTCTACGGCCTCTACGCAATGATCGGGCGCTTCGCCGCGATCGTTGGTCCGGCGCTCTGGGGGTTCATCGTCGATATTCTCTCGCTGGGCAGGCCGGCCGCTGTCCTGAGCCTACTCGCGATGGTCATCGTCAGTTATGTCGTGCTACGCCCGCTCCGGCTCATCGTCGACCCGACCGGCTGACCGGGTCACTCGCGCTCGAGGCGCTTCCTGCCCGGGAACCCGCTGTCGAGTTCGTGCCACCAGTCGATGCGCTGCTCGCCGAGGCGCCAGCAGAGGTAGACGACCTTCCCTTCGCGTCGGTGCCGAAAGTCGATCAGGCCGATGTGTGGGTCCTTCAGTTCGACCCCGAGCTTATTGAGAGTCTCGATCTCCGTCCGAAGGATCTCGATCGCCCGATCGTGCTCGACCGCCTCCTTCCACATGCGCATCGGCAGTCGCGGTCGCTTGGGATCCTGCAGCGTCGGTTCGGGCAGATAGCGTGCCTCGCCCTGCACGGTCGCGAAGGCGACCTGAATCGCGCGGAGCCTCGGGATCAGGTCCGGAAGCAGCCCCTCCGCCTCCGCGAGCGAATAGAGCCGCTCACTCACGGGCGCGGGACGTCGAACGAACAGATTTCGCGAGATCCGGCATCGCAGATCCAGAACTTCCCCTGCCAGATCGTCATGCCGTGCGGCTCTGGTCCGTCACAACCCACCGCGTCGAGGATCTCGCCGGTCCACGGGTTGAGCTTGAAGATGACCCGCCGATTGGTATCCACGCACCACAGGTTCGCGTCGTACGGATCCCAGGCGATCCCGTGGGGCCGGTCGCCATGGCTCGAGATGGAGTGGACGATCCGCCCGTCCGTCGGGTCCATGGTGAAGATGCGACCCAGCCGGGGCACGTTGAACCAGAGTCGACCTTCCCGCCACTCGAGTCCGTGCGCGCCACCGGTCTTGTCGTACGGCGGGTGGGGAAAAGCGCGCAGTTCCTTACCCGCCCTGTCGATGCAGAAGATGTCGTAACCGAACGTTGAGGCGATCCAGATGTTGCCTGTGGGATCGAGTGTGATCCCGCTCGCGTGGTGGCCGCGGGTCTGGATCTCCTGCACGATCGCACCATCCTCGTACCGCAGAAGGTGCACCTTGTTCGGATCGATCTGGTCGATGACCCAGAGCCCCTCCGGCGTGGCCTGAAGGCCGTTTGGCTGGTGACCGGGAGTCTTCCAGTGGATGACGGGATCGACCTTCGAAGCCATGTCCTTCTCCTGCGCGATTGTGTCGCCTGCGTCTCCTGCGTCGCCATCACGCCGCCCCGCCGCAGGTGCGGGTCGGGCCGCCTAGATCACCTCGAGTCCATCCGCGTCGGGAAGCGCCGGGCGCGGAGTGGACGTCTGCTTAAGATAGAAGAACGCGGTGGACGCGATATCGTCCCGGAGCGGCAGATAGCGCCGGCCGGAACGCCATCCCAGCGCCTGAATCGTCACCCGAAGGTCGCTTTCGAAGCGCACCGGATCCATGACGTGCCATCGGTACAATCCGAAGCGCGCCTGCGACTTGTAGAGACCGTCTGGCTTGATCACCTGGGAAAGCCCGAGGAACGGCGTGGTGAAGACGGTGTACCCCTGTCCTGGGACGTCGAAATTCCAGGCGCCCCCGAAGTAGTCCTCGGTGCCGGTGCCGCAGATCGTCGGGAACTCGCGGTCGCCGTCCATGAAGAACTTGATTTCGCCTTCACCCCACCACCCGTTGTTGTTGACGCCCCACGCGATGTAGGTGCCCACGTAGTGCCCCGCGCCGCGGATGCCATCGAGGAGGGTATGGTCGGTGCTCTCCGGGAGCGGGTTGCTGCGCCGGAACTGGGCGTGGAAGTACGCGAGATCGTCTGGCACGTCGGTGAGCGTGTAGTTGATCTGGTAGTAGACGGTCGCATCTTCGCTGGCGCCGGGGCGAGGCAGGTCGCCGATGGGGAAGTGACCCGGGCGGGCGACGTTCTCAATCGTGATCCGCGCCGCGCGGCGGAACGGCATCTCCCAGAAACAGTTCATCCCCCCATTCGGGTTCACTGCCACGGGCAGCGAACTGACCTGGCTGAACTGGCACCAGCCGTTGCAGAAGAAGTCCCCGATTGGCGCCTCCACCGCAGGCTCGGCATCGCCGTCCCAGTAGAAGCGCAGGACGAGACGGCGCCAGTTCTGATAGTGCGTCGTGATCCAGATCTGCTGGATCGCGCCCGAGCCGGTGATGTCAGCCAGCGTGAATGTCTCCCCCGGTTTCACCCTCACGCTCGGCGAGATCTTCCAGGTCTGGCCCAGATCCCGACCCGGTTCGGCCCCAGTTCCCTCGGTCGCCATGCCGCCACGGCCCTTCTCGCCGGTGTAGTTCTCCGCGCTGATCGACCGTGTCCGTGCGGACGAGAGTCGAGCGAGTTGACCGAGGCCCAGGCCAAGACCGTTGTACGTCATCGTGACAATCTCTCCTCGTGGTGGTCCCAGAGCAGGGCGATCTGCCCGATCGTGTTGGCGTGCTCCCAGTTGTGCTGCACGACGTGGGCGAGCAGCCAGAGGAAGCTTCGCCCGTCGGATCGTGTCGCGTTCTCGAGCCGCGCGGTGCCGGCGAGCCGAACCAGTCGCGCCTCCTCGCGCCGGACCCCAGCCAGCTCAGCGAGCAGATCCGGGACCGCTGGCTCAGGATCATAGGGCGTCCGCGGCGCAGCGGGCGCATCGCTCTCGCCGACGAGGCGGCCGAGCGCACGGACGACATCGCGCGACTCCCAGTCGAGCAGGTGGGAGATCAACTGGTGCGCACTCCACGTGCCAAGTGGGGCCTCGCTTCCGCGCGACGGCGGCGGGACACGCATCCGCGACTCGGGGATCATCGCTGCAAAGCGCGACACCTGCGCGGTGGCGCGGTCCAGTTCATCGGCCAGCCAGGCGGCGTCCGGTCGCTCCATCGGTGCGGGGGTGCACGGTATCACAACCGCGCGTGGTCCGAAGCCTGCACCGTCGCCTCAGTTCGCCCACGGGCGCGACCGCCAGCCCAGGAGGAGGTTCACCACGAAGGCGATGGCGAGCAGGATGATCCCCAGGGCGATCGCCAGTCCGAAGTCGCCCCGACTCACCTCGAGCGCGATCGCAGTCGTGAGGATCCGCGTGTGTCCGAGCAGGTTACCACCGACCATCAGCGACGCGCCGACCTCGGCGATCGCGCGCCCGAACGCGGCCGCGACCGCGACCGCGAGCTGCGGTGCCGCTGCTCGGGCAAGTTCGAGGGCAACGATGCGGTCCGCTGCGCCGTCCGCCCGCAGCGCGGCGATCAAATCGGGATCCATCGCCGCGAGCGCTGAGCGGGTTAGGCCGGCAGCGATGGGCATCGCGACCAGGAACTGCGCCGAGACCATGGCCTGAGGCGTGTAGAGGAGCGTGAGCGCACCGAGTGGTCCAGTCCGCCATAGGAGGATGGTGACGACGAGACCCACGACGACCGGCGGGAGGGCCATCCCGGTGTTGACCGTGATTTCCAGGAGGCCGCGCCCCGGGAAGGCCCGCAACACGAGCGCGGCCCCCGCCGGAATACCCACCAGCGCCGCCAGAAATGTCGCGCTTAGCGACACGGCCAGCGACCGGGCGACGATATCGAAGAGCGTCGGGTCTCCCCGCGCGATCAGGCCGAACGCCTGGCGGAATCCCTCGATGATGAGGTCCAACGCTCGACTTCAGGCGCCTACCTGCTCCACCGACTTGCCTGCATCGGCGAAGAACAGCGCCTGCCCGAATCGATCCTTCCCGAACTCGCCGATGATGCTCTGCGTTTCAGGCTTCACGAGGTAGTCGACAAAGGCCCTTGCCCCGACGAAGTTGATGGGAATGGCCGGGAACTTCGTGGGGTTGACCGGCATCACGTGGTAGAGGTTGAGCAGATCGCGCGCGCCTTCGAGGTGGATCGCGGCGCGGAGCGACCCCCTGCGGGCGAGGTAGGTCGCGCGATCCGTGATCGTGTAGGCATTCTTCTGATCCGCGAGCATGAGGGTCGCGCCCATCCCCTGACCGGAGAGGAGATACCAGGCCTGACCCTTCCCGGTGACTCCGGCGCGCAGCCAGAGCGACTTCTCCAGTTGGTCGGTGCCCGAGTTGTCATCGCGGCTGACCCAGGGCGAGCCCTTGCCCGCGATCTTGCGCAGCGCGGCTGAGACATCCCTCTCCCCCTTGATGCCCGCGGGGTCGTCCGGGGAGCCGACGATGATGAAGTCGTTGTGCATCACGAGTATGCGCTCAGTGCCGTTACCCTGCGCCATCCAGGCCTTCTCCTCCTCGGGCGCGTGGACGAGGACGACATCCGCCTCACCGCGGGCACCGAGCGCGAGTGCCGCGCCTGTCCCGACGCTGATCGTCTTGACCGTATAGCCAGACTCCGTCTCGAACCGAGGCACGAGTGCGTCGAGAAGTCCCGAATCCTGGGTGCTGGTGGTCGTCGCCAGGATCACCTCTCGCGTTCCGCCGCCGCGGGGCGCGGGTGTTTGAGGCAGCGCGGAGGACCTCGGAGTCACGGCCGGCGAGGCTGGCGCCGTGGCGGTGGACGTGGCCGCCTGGCAGCCCACGGTAAAGAGCATCGCGATCGCAAGGGGTACGGTCAGAACGCGCTGCAACACCGGATGATCCTCCTGTCTACGCCCGCGTCGGACACACACCGCGCTCCTCTCTGGCGCAGCGGCAAGGGTCAGCCCGATGGCACGGTCAAGCGCCGCACGAACGGCGAGAGTGTTCGCGACGACACCACCAGCCCGATCGGTGAATGGGGCAGCGCGGGCCTGGTAGAACCGCGACGGCGCACGCCGGACCGGTCCGCCTGCCGATGGCGCGGGGAAGCGAATGGCGACCGGCAGGACCTTCGCGCGGATGCTTGCGCGCTGGTCACAGAGTCGTCGATGACGCGCCCGCGCGGTGTCCGAGCGTTCGGCCAACGTCTGCATAACGGCGCTAAAAGAAGACCCGCTCATCCGAGGATGTCCTGGAGTTCGACGCGGACCCGACGATCGATCATCGCGGAGATCCCGGACGTCGCGCGATTGAACCGCTCGACGATGTCGCGGGCGCGGGCGGTCAGGCGGCTGCTCCCACCCTCGGCACCGCCACTCTGCGTCTCAAGGATCGGGAATCCGAGGCCCTCTTCGGCCTCCTTCAACTTCTGCCAAGCGGTTCGATACGGCACACCCAGACGCTGCGCGGCCTGGACCAGGGAGCCGCATTCGTCGATAGCCACGAGCAGTTGAACCCTCCATTCGGAGAGAACGACCCGGCCGCCACGCTCGAACCAGATCTTCGACCGCGGCTCGATGGGCGTGGGCGCATCAACAGCGATGTCCCGAGTAGCGTCGGCGGGCGCGGGCTGGATCTCCATCGTTCGGCAGAGCCAAGCATAACGGGCGCGCGTCCGCGATGCGGGTGTGCGCCGTCGGCCACGGCATTCGCCCGGCACGAACTACGCTCTCCCGACATCCGGAGGCTCGCCGTGGAACACCTGGCTCGGATTCGCTATCTGGCGTTTGACGTGTTCGGCACCATCCTCGATCTGGGCGGCAGCCTGACGCCGTACTTGACGCGCGTCCTCGAACGACACGGTAGCCCTTACCCACCCACGCGGCTATGGGCCGACTACCGCTATCGCCAGCGTATCGAGCAGTATCAGGACAACATCCTCGGGCTCGGCCACCACGGGTATCGCGACTCGGCGCGGCGGGCGCTTCTCTACGTCCTTCGTGCGGCCAGCGTCCCGTTCACCGCGGCCGACGTCGCCGAGGTGATGGAGGGCTGGCGGAACCTCAATCCCTTCGTCGACGCTGTGCCCGGCCTGACGCGCCTCGCGGAGAGGTACCGACTCGTGGTGCTATCCAATGGCGAGCCCGAGTTCCTCGATCATCTCGTCCGCGAGCGGATTCGCTTCCCGTTTCATGCCACGCTCTCGGTGAACGCGATCGGCGCGTTCAAGCCGCATCCAGGCGTCTATCGTCTGCCGCTGCGCGAGTTCGGGATCGATCCTGGCGAGTGCCTGATGGTATCGTCGAACTCCTTCGACGTGATGGGCGCCCGCTCGTGCGGCCTGCGCGGGGCCTACGTAGATCGCTACAGCCTGCCCTACGAGGAGACGCCCTTCACGCCGGATCTGACGGTCCGCGACTTTGCGGAACTCGCCGATCGGCTCCTGTGATCATCCCGCTGGCGGCACCGGCTCCCCGAGGGTGAGCATCAGACGGTTCGCCCAGTTGAAGAACGCGGCGGACTGAATCACGTCGAGGATCTCGAAATCGCTCAGTCCGAGGCTTCGCAGTCGCGCGATGTGTGACTGCGAAGCCTCCGAGGGTGTGCGTGTGAGGGCCGCGGCGAGATCCACGATCGCGCGCCACCTGTCGTCCAGTTCGGCGGCGATGCCCACATCGAGAAGTCGCTGCACGTCGTCATTCCGTTTGCTGATCTGCGCCGCCTGTCGACTGTGCACGGAGGCGCAATAGATGCAGCCGTTTACCCGCGATGCGACCGTCGCGGAGAGTTCACGCTCGGCGCGCGGCAGTCCTTCCTGCCCGTAGAAGATCCCCATGTCGGTCGCGGTGCGTTCGCCCAGGACCGGGTGATCGAGTGCCAGTAATCGGAAGTACGGCGAATTGATGCGCCGGCCGGGCAGGACCGCGCGCTGGGCGTCGGACGCCTCCGCCGCCGCGAAAGGCTCGATCCAGGGAGACCAGCCAACCTGTGCGAGCGTGAATCCCGCGTCGGTGGCATCCCGCGGGCCGACGTTCGGGCCCGATGATCCGGGCACGTCTCCGCGGAGCAGAGCCAGGCCGATCAGAACCCGGATGTGGAAACTGACGAAGGCGATGATCTGCGAAACGGTGACAATCTCCGGCGCGTCGAGACCGGCCGCCTCCAACGCGCGGATATCGCTGGAGACGGCCGCGCCCGGTCGTAGGACGAGAAGGTCGGCATGGTCCAGCATCGCCGCCAGCCGTACTCGCTCGCACGGCGAACCCGGGCGACCCGCGATATCGACCAGCCCTTCGCCGTCCGGCGCCGAACGTAGGGCGTGGCTGTAGTGCGCGATCGTCCGGTTCTCGCCGTGATGCGCCGCAACCCGTAGCGCGATGGCAAACCGCTCCGCGCGGATCACCGTCGTCACCGAGTCGTTGACGAACAGGGCGTCGTAGCTACCCTGCATGTGCGTCGTCGCCTCGGGTCGGAGCGCGCGCAATCGCGCGAGCGGGGATTCGGGCGCGATGCCAAGCAGGTTTTCGATGACGTCGGCCACGCAGATTCCCTCCGTCGTTCGTTCAATGGCCGCCGCTCGCGGCCATCGGGGTTGAGTCAGCCACCGCGCGAGATCGTGTCCAGCCCAGCGCCGGTGCGACGCGATGGATAAACAATTCGAGCGAGCGCAGCGTCTTGTGATGGGACCCGTCCACCGGATGGACCTGGATCATGAGGTCCGTCGCGTGCTTGAGAAGCGGCTCGCCACTCAGACCGGCGATCACCTCGTCGGGACTGCCGATATGGAAGTCCGACCAGGCGATCAACTCCTCGATCGACTCGTCGCCACGAAGACCCTCTCGCACACCGGCGGTGGTCGCGTGTCGTCGCATCCCGACCTCGGCATCGGCGATCGCCTCTTCGTGCGTGGGCGCGACATAGACCGTCCGCGACATGCCGATCCGCGGCGTGATTCTTTTCGCGACCCAGTGCGCGAAGTACGCGTCGACGATCGGTGTTTGGATCTCGCTGAGCGGCTGGCGGCGGCCGGGATCCGCGCCCGGGGCGGGCAGGGGCCGCGGCTGTGTGCGCGAGAGGAGCAGGCCGGTCGCGTGCCGGGCAGCGCGGACACCGCCATCAACGTGGAAGGTCGCTTCCCACATCGTCTCGACGAGATGCGGCGCTGGCGGCCACAGCGTCGGGCCTCCAGGGAACAGCGGTTCGCCCAGAAGCGCCCGGCGCGCGGCGTCGAAGTGGGCGCTGTACAACTGGTGACGCTCGTCGAGATTGCGTCCGAAGATGGTGAACGCGGCTTGGCCGCCGCCGGTGCCGAATCCGAGTTCGAGGCGTCCCCCGCTGAGAACGTCCAGCACCGCGGCATCCTCAGCCATCCGGAGGGGGTCTTCGAGCGGCAGCGTGATGATGCCGGTAAGGAGTTGCAGCCGCGTCGTCCGTATCGCCGCGGCAGTGAGCAGAATGAGGGGAGAAGGCAGGCCTCCCTCGTTATGCGCGTGGTGCTGCGCCACCCACCCGGCCTCGTAGCCGAGCCCCTCGGCGTGGACGAAGGTCTCGATCGCCCGACGGTAGACCTCGGCCGCGGGCGCGTCGTCAACCAGTCGGGTGAAGAACCCGAGCCGGAAAGGGTTCTGGTCCACTATCGCTCCCGTGTCAGCCCCGTCTGGATCCTTCGCCGCGACGATCGCTCAACGTTCGGATCCGGATGAATGGAACCAATCCTTGCTCGATCCCGCCTCACGCTAACACAGCGCGCCGGGTAGGATGGCAGGCGGGTGACGGACGATGTCCCGCTACAGCCGTCAGCGCACCGCGAGCCGTAACGTCCCGCTGAGGCTCTCGGGCTTCACGACGCCATTCAGATAGGGCGAGCGGCCGTACTTCTGGCGGAACGCGTCCGTCACGCGAGCGATCTCGGCGGTGTCGGTGACCGGCGAGGCCGTCGCCGGGATCAGTCGATCGTCCACGTGGAGCACCGCCGTGTCGTCGGCGCGCATCTCCCGGTACCAGAGGCCGTCCGCGCCCTTGATCGATCGCACATAGGGATGGCCATCCGCGACCACGATCCAGATGATCGTCCGGCGCACCCGTCCGCCCGTGCGATGGGTCTCGACGTCGACCTCCTCGGCTCCGTCGATGAGGACGAGAAGGTCGCGGCTGAAGGCGGGCATTGCGCCACTCTACAGCACGCCTCTGTGACGCGCCGGGCGCGAGAATCGAGGGACGGACTCGTCCGCTGGAGACGATGGATAACGCTCGTACGCGGGCCGACCCGCGGCGGCGATTTCCAGGGCGCGTCGGGCGCCTTCCTGACCGCGCACATCACGCAGGTCCACGGCGGCCTCTGGCGGTGCTTCATCCGCCGCCCGCGGCGCGATCGGCGGCGGCACCGCCCGATCCCCTCGACGAGTTCCACCTCCGGCCCATCGATCTGTGGCACGATCGCGCGCCGTCGCGACCATGGGCAGGATACCGCCGGTGTGGCGCAGCGAGCCATCGAGCGCCAGTTCGCCGAGAAGGACAGTCTCAGCGAGTTCCTCCTGGGGAATCAGGCCGCTTGCACCGAGGATGCCGACTGCAATCGGCAGGTCGTAGGGCGCGGCGGTCTTGGGCAGGATCGCGGGCGCCAGGTTCACGATGATCCGGCGGAGCGGAAACTCGCACCCGGAGTTGCGGATCGCCGAGCGGACGCGCTCGCGCGCTTCCTGCACCGCGGTATCGCCCATCCCCACGATCGTGAACGCGGGCAGGCCCGGGCCGATGTCGACCTCGGCCTCGACGATGGCTCCGTCCAGCCCGACGATCGCGCAGGTCAGGGCGCGCGCGATCACAGCGGGATGGTAGGCGAGCGCCGACGCCTCTCGTTCGAGACGCCGTTCCCCGTAGCCGGGGGCTTCCTCCCAATGCGCGTCGTCCACGGCGCGTGCAGTTGCCAATCGAGCGCGCGATCCGGTGGACAGCCGCCAAATTGCCGGCTCACCACCCGTCGCGATCGTGGAGCTCCTGCGGCCGCCGCCTGGGCTCGCTTCGATCCGCGCAGTGTCAGGGTGCCAACTAGCATTGCTGCGCGCACCTCGCGCACCGGGGTCATCCATTGGCGAGAACGCGAGCCGGAAACTTTCGCAAACTCGAGGCGGGCCAGCGCAGCCGGCTCTGCATTGGCGACGTCGCGGGCAGTCCCCCGATCGTGGTCTGGGAGTCCACGACATCGCTCTTCGAGGCGCCGAACTGGTCGCCCGACGGCCGCTGGCTCGTCTTCAATCAGGAGGGCGACCTCTACCGCATCGCGCCGCACGCCGGTGCGACGCCGGAGCGCATCACGATGGACGCCGATATCAGCGTGAACAACGATCACGTCATCTCCGCGGATGGGCGCACTCTCTACGTGTCAGCGACCGACTGGCATCTCTATCGATTGCCGTTCGAGGGCGGCGTGCCCCGGCGCATCTCGCACGAACAGCCGCATCGGTTCATGTACTTCCTCCACGGCGTGTCGCCGGACGAGAGGACGGTCACTTTCGTGTCGGTCCAGTTCGACGCGGATGGGAAGAGGCAGCCCATCAACACGTACACGATCCCTACCACTGGCGGATCGCTTCGCCGGGTCACGAACTGGAAGTTTGATGACGATGGACCCGAGTACTCGCCGGACGGTGCGTGGATCTATTTCAACAGCACGTACCCATCGGAGACGCCCGGACACAGCCGACTCTGTCGGATGCGGCCGGATGGCTCATCCGTCGAGGTCATCTTCGAGGATGAACGGGTCAACTGGTTTCCGCACGTCTCGCCCGATGGCAGGACGATCCAGTACATCACCTTCCCGACCGGGACGCTGGGGCACCCGGCGAATCTGGAGGTCTCGCTCGGCTGTGCCGACGCCGACGGGAGGAACGCGCGCGATCTCTATCGATTCCATGGTGGTCAGGGTACGACCAACGTCAATGGCTGGGCCTCGGACAGTCGACGATTCGCCTACGTCGCCTATCCGCGCGGCTGACACGCCGGGCAGTCCGGGAGCAACTCCGGCCGATCGATCGCCGCGACGCGATCCAGGAAGGCGGCGAGCGATGAGCTCTCCGCGCGCATGCGCCGCAGCGGCGCCTCGTAGGAATTGCCGCCGCCGCTGTAGCTGCCGAAGAAGGAGAGATACGCGGTGTTGATCTTTCGCACCCAGAATCCCAGGGCCCTGAGCGCATCGCGCTCGCGCGTCATAGAGGCCTCCGCCTCGGCGACCTGCCCGTTCGCGAGCAATTCTTCGATGGCCTGTCGGATCCGCCGCATCTCGACTCCGAAGTCTGAGGTCCGCACTGGAGGCAGGGGGATGGTCGACGGAGGGGAGATCGGCGAGCTCGGCGGATACGCCAGATCGGCGATCTCCTCGCCGACGATGTCGGCGACGACCTCATTGATCGCGCGCATCGCACTGCTCTCGAAGTAGGCGCGCCCCAGGCGGCGCGCCGCCAGGTAGTGGTGCGCCCATTCGTGGGCGATGACCGCCACGACCCGGCGGGGCGACGCGTGATCGGCCACCATGCTGGGGTACGTCCCGAGGCCTCCGATCTCGGTGATGTACGAGCTATACCCCGATCGGTCGACAGAGTTCTCGGTCGCCTCGATCTGGGCACCGGAAATCGCCCCGTTCACGAGCATCGAACCCACGATGCCGATGCGATCTCGACGCGCCACCACCAGATTGAGCGGAAGATCGGAGAGCCGAAATGCCACGGGCGGCCGGACACCGATCGGAAGCGGCCACGTGGCAGCATCTCCGCGGGTGAGTCCCAGCCCTGGAAAGCCTGCCTCTCCCAGCGCCGCCTCCACGACGGCAGCAAACGAGGCCGTCGCGACGGGCCGATGCTCCCGCAGCGCGCTCAGCGCCGCCGAGACCCGGAGATCCGCCGCGGCGAGGTCAGCGCCGGGCGCCTGCAGTCCGAGAAGCGTGGACCGGCGCTCGTTCTGCGCGTCCCGCTCCTGTACAAGAACCTCGTAGCTGGAGATGCCCGCCCGAAGTTCGGCCGGGGAGGCACTCGCGGCGCTCGGACCCAGCCACGCGCGCACCTGCCACCCAACGACGCTGAACGCGAGGGGCGCGCCGGCGCGGTGCATCGCCGCGATCGCCGAACGGCGGGGAGATTCGGAGGTGAGGGATCCCGTTGCGGCGATGAGTGCGACCAGGGCCCCACGCACGGCCCAGCGGGCGGCGATGCGGGGCGAGGCGGCCGTCCACGGGGATGCCAGCGCCCCTCTCAAATAGCCCATTCGTCCCTGCGGTTCTCGCGCGATTGCCTTATGCCGGACAACCTTGTCCTTCCCATACCTCATGCCTACCTTTGACCGTGGTGGGCCCGACTTCTCCGCGTCTGGGACGTCGTCGTATCCTCGGAATGGCCGCCGCTGCCATCGCCGTCATCGGCATCGGCGCCGAACGACGGCAGACGGGCGCCGCGGATCAATTGCCACCCGAGGGGTTCAGTGGCGAGAGCCCGGTCATCCCTCGCGCGGTCAGCGCGAGCGCCGCGTCGGTGCCCGCCTACGTCCGGATCCGGCTGGGGGATGGATCGCACTGCTCGCTGACGATGGATGAGTACCTTCGCGGCGTGGTGCCCACCGAGATGCCCGCCTCGTGGCCGCTGGAGGCGCTGAAGGCGCAGGCGGTGGCGGCGCGCACCTACGCTGCGGCGTATCACGCGAGCTACGGCTACATATGCGCGACGACCGCCTGTCAGGCGTGGGACCCGACGCGTCGCCACCCCAACAGCGATGTGGCGGTGACCGCGACGACTGGTCAAGTCATGACATATCAGGGCGAACTGATCTGGGCGTATTACTCGTCCGCGTGCGGAGGGCAGACAGCGACCAGTCCCGGCGCGGCGGGCGCGTACTGCCGGAGCGTGCGCTGCTGGGGTAGCCCCGGATCGGGTGAGGCCACATCGCAGTCCCTTGGCAGCCACGAAGCCGCGCGCGCATTCTGGACGGGCACCCCCTCCTCGTACTGCTCCGGCTCGCCGAACTTCCGTTTCACGTGGTCGATCGACGGCTCGCAGATGGTCTCGGTGATCAATACCTATCTGCCCGGTCTCAGCACGGTGGCACCTCGCTATTCGAGCGGCCAGCTTGGTCAGCTGCACGATGTGAGCGTAGCGGGCAGGAGCGTGGGCGGTCGCGTGACGGCCATCCGCATCAGCGGATCGGGCGGCACGTGGGATGTCACCGGAGAGTGGGCGATCCGCAGCATCCTTCGGTCGTCGTCGGGCGCGGCGAGCCAGCGGAGCACCGGCGTCGTCGTCGCCTCGATACGTTCGGGCACTCTCACCCGGCTGGATGGAGCGGGCGGCGGTTACGGCCACGCCTACGGACTCTGCCAATACGGTGCACGCGGTATGTCCCTGGCCGGACACGATTTCCGCGCGATCCTCCAGCATTACTACTCGGGGATCTCGATCGACTCTCCGCGCGCGCTCCGGGTGCCTGAGGCCATCGGACCGCGCATGTTTCTCCCGTTCCTCACCAGCCCCACAGTGACCCGTGACCCGTCCTGTCGGACGTGAGCGCACCGCCAGGCCGGGCCTCCGAATCGCTGTGGGTCGAAGCGGCGGACGTGGGTCTGCGGCTCGACACGTTCCTGGTCACGCGTTTGTCGGCTCGATCCCGCACTGGCTGGGCACACATCATTGGCGAGGGGCGAGTTCACCTGAATGGTCGCGCGGCGCGCGCGTCCGAACGGGTGAGTCCCGGCAGTCGGATCGAGATCTGGCTTCCGGCACCCCCCGATCAGGCGACTGCGCCTGGCGATGGCGCCCCCCTGAGCGTGCTTTTCGAGGACTCCGACGTCGTCGCCCTCGATAAGCCAGCCGGTCAGGTCACCCATCCGGCGCCGGGCAACCCGACGGGGACGCTGGTCGACGCGCTGCGGGCCCGTTATCCCGACATCGTGGTGGGAGACGCGCGGCGACCTGGCCTGGTGCACCGTCTGGACCGCGATACCAGCGGCGTGCTCCTTATCGCGCGCAATGACGCCGCGCTGCGCGCGCTCCAGCGGCAATGGAGCGATCGGAGCGTCGTGAAGGAGTACCTCGCGCTCGTCGTGGGTCATCCTCAACCGGAGCGCGCGACGATCGATGCCCCGATCGGCCGCGACCCGCGCGATCGAAGGCGCATGGCCGTGGTGGACTCGGTCCGCCCGGCGCGGACGCGGTACGAGACCCAGGAGCGTTTCGCGCGGGCGACGCTGCTGCTCTGCGTGCCGGAGACGGGACGCACGCATCAGATCCGCGTGCATCTCGCCAGTATCGGGTACCCGATCGTGGCCGACGCCACCTATGGGACACGCAACGTGGATCTGGGACGGCACTTCCTCCACGCGTGGCGGCTCACCTTTCGACACCCGCTGAATGGCGCCCGTCAGACCATCGAGGCTCCTCTACCGCCAGATCTCGCCGCATACGTGGAGTTATTACGGCGGGCCTAGAATGCCGTCGTGATCGTGGTCATGAAGGCCGGCACCGAGGCAGCGGCGATCGACGCCGTCATCGCCCGGGTCGAGGAACTCGGGTTTCGGGCGCACGTTTCGCGCGGGGCGGAGCGCACGATCGTCGGCGTCATCGGCGATGAGCGGCCGGTCGACCCGGAGCAGTTCGAGATCCTCGATGGCGTCGAGCGCGTAGTGCGGATCCTCCAGCCTTACAAGCTCGCCAGCCGCGACTTCAAGCGCGAGAAGTCGCAGGTCGCGGTCGGCGGCGCGGTCTTCGGCGGCACGGGCATCGCGATCGTCGCCGGGCCGTGCTCGGTAGAGAGTCGCGAGCAACTGTTCGAGACGGCATGGGCGGTCAAGGAAGCCGGGGCGCATTTCCTGCGCGGGGGCGCCTTCAAGCCGCGATCCTCGCCCTACTCGTTTCAGGGTCTGGGCCAGGAGGGGCTCGACCTGCTCGCCGAGGCAGCGGCCACGGTGGGGCTTCCCGCGGTCACCGAAGTGGTGGCGCCAGGGGATGTGGACACCGTGCGGCGATCGAGCGCGATGCTCCAGATCGGCACCAGAAACATGGCCAATTACGCGCTGCTTCACGAGGTCGGCCGCAGCAATCACCCGGTCCTACTCAAGCGGGGCATGTCGTCGACCATCCAGGAACTGCTGATGGCGGCCGAGTACATCCTTCACCATCGGAACTACGCGCTGGTGCTGTGCGAACGAGGAATCCGGACATTCGAGAACGCGACCCGCTTCACCCTCGACATCAACGCCGTGCCGCTCCTTGGAGAACTGACCCACCTGCCCGTCGTCGTCGACCCCAGCCATGCGACCGGGAAGGCGAGCCTCGTTGCCGCCGGCGCTCGGGCCGCGGTCGCGGCGGGCGCGGACGGGTTGATCGTTGAGGTGCACCCGCATCCGGATCGGGCGCTCTCGGATGGTGCCCAGTCGCTCCGGCCGGACCAGTTCGCCGCGCTCGTGCGCGAGGTGCGCGATATCGCGCGAGCGGTAGGGCGTCATCTGCTCGGCGACGCCGCGTGATCTTCCGCTGGTTCTCGTCGGGCGAGTCCCACGGGCCATGCCTTCTTGGCATCGTCGATGGAGTCCCCGCAGGGATCCCGCTCACCGAGGATCTCCTCGCGGTTGACCTCGCCCGGCGGCAGGGCGGGTACGGGCGCGGCGGGCGGATGAAGATTGAGAAGGATCGGGCGGAGATCACCAGCGGTGTGGCGAAGGGGTTCACGACCGGGGGGCCGATCGGGCTTCGGGTGGAGAACCTGGACTGGCCGAACTGGAAAGATCGGGATGTACCGCCGTTCACGCGTGCACGCCCAGGCCACGCCGATCTAGCAGGCTTCTTCAAGTACGGCCACGAAGACATGCGCCTCATCCTCGAACGCGCGAGCGCGCGGGAGACGACAATGCGCGTGGCGATCGGCGGGATCGCAAAGGCCTTGCTCGATCAGTTCGGCATTGCGGTCCGCAGCCAGGTGCTCAGTATCGGAGCGGTCAGCACGCCGGGTGGAGATCTCCGCGACCCGGCGGTGGTGCGCGTGGTGGAGGAGTCGACCGTGCGTGTCGCCGATGCGTTGGTCGAGCAGGAGATGCGTGCGGCGATCGATGCGGCGCGCGGCCTCCACGAGACGCTTGGCGGCACCTTTGAAGTCATCGGGTACGACGTGCCCCCGGGGCTCGGTTCGCACGTGCAGTGGGATCGCAAACTCGACGGCCGCATCGCCCAGGCGATGATGTCGATCCACGCGATCAAGGCGGTCGCGCTGGGCGATGGATTCACCGTAGGCGAGCGGTACGGGACTGATGCGCACGACGGGATGCGGATGGTCGACGGCGCGGTCATTCGCCTCTCGAACCACGCCGGGGGCCTGGAGGGCGGTATCACGAATGGTGAGCCGGTCGTGGCCCGCGTCGTGAAGAAGCCGATCTCTACAACGGCGAAGCCCCAGCCATCGATCGACCTCGCCACGGGCGAAGACAGTCCGAGTCAGTACGAACGGTCCGACGTGTGCGCTGTCCCCGCCGCGGCGGTGATCGGCGAGGCGATGCTCGCGATCGTGCTCGCCGATGCGTTTCTGGAGAAGTTCGGCGGCGACGGCATTGCCGAGATTCGGCCGCGCGTTCGCGACTACGTGCGCGGCCTGCGCTTCTGGCGCCCCGGGGCGGCGCTCGCGGCGCGGATATAATCGGCCGATGGCGCCGGGCTTCGCTGTCGCGATCGTCGGGGCGACGGGACTCGTTGGCCGCACCATGGCCACAGTCCTGGCCGAGCGCGCGTTTCCGGTCGCGTCTCTCCGCCTTTTCGCGAGCGGGCGATCGGCGGGAACGCGGCTGCAGTTCGCGGGGGACGAGTTCATCGTCGAAGCGTCGGGGCCCGATCGATTCGAGGGCATCGATCTTGCGCTCTTCTCCGCCGGAGCGAGTACCTCGCGCGAGCTCGCGCCCGCCGCGGCTTCCGCGGGCGCGGTGGTCGTCGACAACAGTTCGGCGTGGCGCATGGAACCCGATATTCCTCTCGTCGTGCCGGAGGTCAATCCGCACGATATCGACTGGCACGAAGGGATCATCGCCAACCCCAACTGCTCAACCATTCAGATGGTGGTCGCTCTTAATCCGCTCCACCGCACTCACCGGATCAAGCGCATCGTCGTGGATACGTATCAGTCTGTGGGCGGCACAGGGAATCGTGGGGTCGAGGAGCTCCGTCGCCAGATCGCCGATGATGCCTCGGGCGCGCCGCTTGTCCCGGACGTCTACCCCTACCCGATCGCCTTCAACCTCGTGCCGCAGATCGATAGTTTTCTGGCGGACGGCTCCTCCAAGGAGGAGGCGAAGATGATGAACGAGACGCGCAAGATCATGCACGCGCCGGACATCAGGATCGCTGCGACCACCGTACGGGTGCCGGTATACGCCGCGCACTCGGAGGCAGTCCACGTGGAGTTCGCGAATCCAATCACACCGGACGAGGCGCGGGCGATCCTGCGCTCCGCCCCCGGGGTCATCGTGGAGGACGATCCCGAACAACGCGTGTACCCGACGCCGCGCGAGCGCGCCGGTCGCGACGAGGTATTCGTCGGCCGCGTGCGGCGGAACGAGGTCTTCGACCACGGTCTCTCGATGTGGATCGTGGCGGACAACATTCGCAAGGGCGCCGCGACCAACGCGGTACAGATAGCGGAGGAGGTCGTCCGGCGGGGACGACTGAGCAGAGGAAGGAGCGATCGCTGATGTCGTACGCGGGGAGCTACGTCGCGCTCATCACGCCGTTCGTAGACGGCAGGGTAGAGGAGAAGCAGCTACGCCATCTGGTCGACTTCCAGATCGATGGGGGTACGAACGGGATCGTGCCCTGCGGAACGACTGGTGAGGCTGCAACGATGAGCGAGGAGGAGCAGTTCCGCGTCATCGAGGTGGTGATCGATCAGGCGCGCGGTCGCGTGCCGATCATTGCCGGAACCGGCACGAATGACACGGCGAAGACGATCAAGTACACCAAGCATGCGAAGGACCTGGGCGCGAATGCCGCGCTCATCGTCTCGCCCTACTACAACAAGCCGACGCCCGAGGGTCTTTTCCAGCATTACCGCGCCATCACCGACGCGTGCGACCTGCCGGTAGTGCTGTACAACGTGCCCGGACGCACCGCGAGCAATATGGCGCCCGAGGTGATCATTCGCCTTTCTCGCATCCGATCGATCGTGGCGGTGAAGGAAGCGAGCGGCAGCATCGACCAGACCAGCCAGATCGTGAACGAGACCGCGACGGACTTCTCGGTCCTTTCGGGTGATGACTCGTTGACTTTGCCGATCATGAGCGTGGGCGGCAAAGGGGTGATCTCCGTGGTCGCCAATATCGCGCCGCGCCCCATGGCGGAGATGACGGCCGCGTTCCTGAACGGCGACGCCGCCCGCGCGCGAGAGATCCACCTAAGAATCTTCGATCTCTGTCGGGCGATGTTCCTGGACAACAACCCGATCGCCGTCAAGACCGCCGCGGGAATGCTCGGCCTGTGTTCGGACGAGGTGCGCCTGCCGCTTGTCGCGATGAGCGAGGCGAACCGCAAGAGGCTCGCCGAGGCGATCGCCGCGTCCCCGTATGTCCAGCCTGTGGTAGCCCGCTAGATGGCCCTCCGCCTGGCGATCGCCGGTGTGGGCGGTCGGATGGGGCGAGAGATCGCCGCGGTTGCGGCGGCGGATGCGGATACTGAGATCGTGGGCGGGACGGTCCGCCCCGGTCGGGCCGGCGGCGGTACGTTCTCCGAGGTTGCGGGCGCGGGTCCGCCGAGCGCGCTCCTGACCGAAGAGTTGGCCGACCTGCTCGATCGGACCGACGTGGTGGTCGACTTCACGACACCGGAGACCACGATCGAGAATGCGCGGCGGGTCGCGGAGGCTGGGCGCGCGCTCGTCGTGGGAACCACGGGTCTCGGCGATCGCGCGATGGCGGAGATCAGATCCTGCTCCGAACGGGTGCCGATTCTCTACGGGCGCAACATGAGCGTCGGCATTGCGACTCTCGTCCGCCTGTTGCCGCTCTTTGCACGTGCCCTGGCCGGATACGACATCGAGATCACCGAAGCACATCATCGGCACAAGAAGGATGCGCCTTCCGGGACGGCCCTTGCCCTTGGCGAGGCGATCGCTGCCGAACTGGGAGTTTCGCTGGCCGATCTGGCGGTGCACGGCCGCTCGGGCATCCAACCGAGAACCAGTGGCGAGATTGGGTTCCACGCGCTTCGCGCGGGTGGCAACGCCGGTGAGCACACCGTGCTTTTCGCCGATGAGGGGGAACAGATCCAGATCGTGCATCGCGCGTACAGCCGGCGGACGTTCGCGCTCGGGGCATTGCGCGCCGCGCGGTGGGTCAACGGTCGCCCCGCGGGTCTATACGGGCTCGCCGATATCCTCTGAATCCCTTCCGGAGACCCTGACGATGACGGATACCCTCGTCGCATCCCTGCACACGCCGTTCGGCCGTTTCACCGACGGCAGCCTCGCGTGCGAGGACGTCGATCTCGCCGAGATCGCCCGCATCCACGGAACCCCCACGTACGTTTATTCAGCGACGGCGATCGAGCACGCGTACGATCGATTGGACCGGGCCTACGCGGGTGTCCCCCACCTGATCTGCTACGCGATGAAGGCCTGCGCAAACCTGGCGGTCCTTGCGCTCCTGGGACGGCGCGGTGCGGGTGCCGACATTGTCTCCGGCGGCGAACTATTCCGCGCCCTGCGCGCCGGGATCCCGGCGGATCGCATCGTCTTTGCCGGAGTCGGCAAGACGCGTGAGGAGATCCGCCAGGCGCTCGCCGCGGAGATCCTGATGTTCACCATCGAGTCGCCGCAGGAACTCGATGCGATCCAGTTCGTCGCCGCCGAGATGGGGACGACCGCCCGCATTGCGATCCGCGTGAATCCGGACGTCGATCCGCAGACCCATCCGTACATCTCCACCGGTCTGAAGAAGAGCAAGTTCGGCGTCCCCCACGAGCAGGTCGTGAACCTGTACCTCCGCGCCGCCGATCTGCCGAACGTCGAACCCTGTGGCATCCAGTGCCACATTGGCTCGCAACTCGTACATCTCGATCCGATTTGCGACGCGGTCGATCGCGTGAGCGAACTGGCCGCCGACGTCGCGCGGCGGGGGATCGGACTGCGGTACCTGGACATTGGTGGCGGTCTGGCGATCCGGTACCGAGGCGACGATCCAGAGGGCCCGGAAGCGGTCGCGGCCCACATTGCCAACCGAGCGAGCGCGCTGGGCCTTTCTCTGATCATGGAGCCTGGTCGGTTCCTGGTGGGGAACGCGGGCGCGCTCCTCACCCGGGTGATCTATACGAAGGCGAATGGAGCCCGAAAGTTCGTGATCGTGGATGCGGCGATGAACGACCTGATCCGCCCTTCGCTCTACGACTCATTCCACGAGATCGCGCCGGTGCAGGTGCGCCGCGGGGCGAACGAGACCGTGGATCTCGTCGGACCCGTGTGTGAGTCGGGAGATTTCTTCGCGCACGATCGGCCGATGCCCCCGCTGGAGCCGCAGGATCTGGTCGCGATCCTGTCCGCCGGAGCCTACGGCCACGTGATGGCCTCAAACTACAACGCCCGGCCACGCGCGGCTGAAGTACTGGTCCGTGGCGGTGAGGTGCGACTCGTTCGGGCCCGTGAGACGTACGAGGATCTCGTGCGTGGCGAGGTTCTCTGATGGTTCGAATCAACGAGAACTACCTCCGCCTCGCACCCTCGTATCTGTTCTCAGAGATCGCGCGCCGGGCCCGGGAGTACCAGGCCGAGCGACCTGACGCACGGCTCCTTCGCCTGGGAATCGGCAATACGACCGAACCGCTCGCTCCCACGATCGTCCAGGGACTCCACGCCGGTGTGGACCGCCTCGCCCGGAGGGAGACGTACTCCGGATATGGCGACGAACAGGGCGACAGCGATCTTCGAGAGCGGATCGCCGAGGTGAAATACCGCGCGCGCCGCCTCGAGATTGATGCCAGCGAGGTCTTCATCTCCGATGGCGCGAAGTCGGACACGGCGAACATCCAGTCACTGTTTGACCCCTATGCGGCGGTCGCGTTTCAGGATCCGGCGTACCCGGTCTACGTCGACACCAATGTGATCGCTGGTCGGGAGCGCTTCGTGTACCTGGCGTGCACAGAGGCGAACGGGTTTATCGCGCCGCCTCCAACGGACCACGTCGACCTGATCTATCTCTGCAGTCCGAACAACCCCACCGGCGCGGTCGCGCGGCGTGAGACGCTTCGCTCTTATGTCGAGTACGCTCTCGCTCACGAGGCGATCATCCTTTTTGACGCCGCGTACGAGTGCTTCATTCGTGATCCGGCCCTGCCCCGTTCGATCTACGAGATCCCCGATGCGCGGCGGTGTGCGATCGAACTCTGCACCTTCTCGAAGGAGGCGGGGTTCACCGGCGTACGCCTCGGATGGACCGTCGTCCCCCGGAATCTGGATATCGATCGTGGCAACCCTCGCTCGGTCCACGAACTCTGGAACCGACGGCAGACCACCTTCTTCAACGGTGCGTCGAACATCGCCCAGCGGGGAGGCATAGCGTCTCTGACCCCTGAGGGCCTGGCCGAGAACGCTCGCACGATCGACATTTACATGGAGAACGCGCGGGCCATTCGTGACGGCCTCTCGTCCATCGGGCTCACGGTCTTCGGCGGAGAGAATGCTCCGTACGTCTGGGTGCGCTGCCCGCCGGGCCTCGACTCGTGGGCGTTCTTCGACAAACTGCTCCGCGAGGCCCACGTGATCACGACGCCGGGCAGCGGGTTCGGCGCCCACGGCGAGGGATACCTTCGCCTGAGTGCCTTCGGCCATCCGGAGAATATTGCCGCGGCGGTGGCCAGCATCCGGGAGAAGGTCAGGCTCTAGCCATCACCAGCCGAACGCGCCGATCGCGCGCCACTGCGCCTCGGTAGCGTGGGACCACTCGAAGAAACTGAGACCCACGCCACCCGCGGCGCGCGCGCCACTGAGCATCCCGCGCGTTTCCTCGAAGGTCGGATTCGTCGGTCCGACTTCGTTCGGCCACTTCATCCCGTAGGCCTGGCCAATCGGCGCGATGTGCACCGGCCTCCCGGCGCGCTCGCGGATCATTCGGATCGAGTCGGCCACATACTCGGCGGCCTGTGCCTCTGTATAGGTCGACTCCGGCCGATGGTAGTAATCCATTGGCGCGATCACGTTCCAGACCCGCGCGACGCTGGCGAACGGGTAGGTGCGACCCAGGGCCATCTGCGGGGGATAGGTGGCAATGACGAGGAGGCGATCCTCGCCGAGGAGCGCCCGGGTGAGGTGGCTGTAGGCGTGGACCGCGCCGATCCCCATGTTCTCCTCGACATCCGAGGCCACGCCATCCGGCATGAGGCCTCCGGGTGTGCGGTAGTTCGCCGCCTGAACCGTCAGATTGAGATCGGCGACGACATCGTTGAGGAACGGATAGACCCACGCGATGACCGCCACGCCGTGGGCTCGCGCGACCGGCAGGAGCGCGTCCAGGCCGGGACCGCCGTAGAAGCCCAGATTCGAGCGGCCCACCTGAAGGTAGATGTGGGTGATGCCGTTGGCGCGGGCGGCGGCGATGATCTGCTCTGGCGTTGCGCGCCCCAGGAGATCGTAGGTTGCCCACATTCCCTTCCCCGTCGCGGGTCCGTGAATAGGCCGTCCGTCCGATCCCGGGAGGAAAGGATCGCGGGCTGCGACTTCGGCGGCCTCGCTGATGACCCAGCCAGTTCGGGAATCGGCCTCAATCTGAATCCAGATCCTCGCGCCGTGGGCAGCGTAACCGATGAGGCGTGCGCTCGTGCCCTGGCCTACCGTGCCCGCAGCGGCGCCGCCCGGCGCGCCGAACAGTGGCTCTGTCCTGGTGATGCGGATTGTGGCGGCCACGGGGAGCGGTATGGAGGGCAGGGGACGGGCCGGGATCGCCGGGCGATATCCGGTGCTCCGACTCGAGTCCGTCGCCGGATACGCATCCCGGGTGATGGCTCCGGCCGCAACCCATCCGTCTAGGCTGTTCCAGATCCGCACCGGAGTCCAGCCATCGGTGGTGTCGCCCCGTTTTTGCATCTGCGCGTTCTTGAAGATGCGGGCGACTTCGGTGGCGTAGGTGTGTGGGCCGCTCCGCACGATCGCCATATCCACCGTCACCCGCACGAAATCATCCGGACGTTGATGCACGGGGGCGGCCGTGCCCTCGGTCCTCCCGTTCCCGATGAGGCCGGCTTCCTTCATGATGTCGCCACCGTTGGCGACCGTCGTCTGGCCAGCCTTCGCCCACGGGACATCGACCTTCCACTCCTGGATGACGGCTCGCTGCAGGCGGATGGCGTAGTGGTTGCCCATGTCCTGGATTCGGCTGGTCGGCAGCCCGTACTGGAGCAGTGGATCAGGGACCGCGTGGTACTGAGCCCGCATTCTGGGACGGGCGTTCAGGAGCGCAACGCGGTCGCGCACGATGTGCTGCCACTCCTTGCCGTCGTCGAAGCCGGGCTCGAGCGGGCGGGGCGTGCTGCGCACGCTGAGCAGCCAGTCGTCTTTGCCCGCCGTGGCGAGATCGTCGAAGACGTTGACGAACGCGACGGATCCTGACTCGGGGCGCCACTGGAAGACGGCCTTCTGCATGACCTGGGTGATGAATCCACCGTGGTGGAAGCGCTCCGACACGGGATAGCCGACGATCTGCTCGCCGCCAAGGCGCTGAAACGCGTCCCAAAAGCGGACACCGCCATCGTTCGAGACGATGAATCCGCCTGTCTGCGGAAACGGCTTGCTCTGAGTGGCGGCGAAAGCCGGAGAAGCCTGGGCGAAAAGGGACGCGAGCAGAACGATCAAGAGTGCACGTCGCATGCCCGAAAGGTTCGCGATTCTGACGCGAATCTAACGTCCGCCGGCGGTGCGAAGTCCGGGCGGTACCATCGGGCTACTGGATGCACGCTAGTTGCCCTTCCTCGGGCAGACTATGCCATCGTACGTGCAGCTATCTCCGGAGGCCGGATGCTCTCACGCGTGCGCCTCTTCCGGCCCGGTCGGCGAGGCCTCACCAGAACCTACCGACAGAGGTCCCGCACCTGGAGACTCGACCTGGATCGCGCGCAGATACCGTCCGGGTCGTCGACGATCAGCGGCATGCGCACCGAGCAGCCGCCCGGCGATTCCGGGCTGATGTTGAGGTGCTCCGGCGACTCGTCGGCGACCCAGAAGTCCGCGCCGTACAGCGCTAGTTGCGCGACCACCGATCCGGCGCCGCCGTCAACCCGGTAGGGCTCGACGGCACCGAATGCGGCCCGGTAGAAGGCGATCGCCCGCGCGCCATTTCGGACGCCGAGCATCGCGGTGATCGACGTTCAAACAGAAGAGGTTACAGGCCCAGCGTCTTCACGGCCGCGCGGGCGCCAGCCAGGATGAAGCCGGCGTCGCCGCCGGCGGTCAGGTACTGGAAACCCTGGGCGGCGCGCCGCATCGCGTCCTCCGGTCCCGTGGTCGCCAGGCCGGGGATCTTGCCGGTGTTGCGACATGCCTGGACGACCCGTTCGAGCGCGCGGGCGTGGCGATCGTCGTTGGCGGCGTTGCCCGGGTGGATGCCCATCGAAAGCGCCAGGTCACCCGGTCCCGCCCAGCAGCCGTCGATGCCGGGCGTGGCCATGATCGCCTCGGCGTTGTTGACGGCGTCGATGCTCTCCAGCTGGATCGCGACGAAGACCTGCTCGTTGATCTGGTCAGAGTAATCATCGCCGTAGCGGGCAGCGCTCGCCCAGCCCCACGAGCGCGTGCCAGTAGGCGGGAAGCGGCAAGCATCGGCCGCGGCCTTCGCGTCGGCGGGCGTGTGCACCATCGGCACGACGATGCCGAGCGCCCCTTCATCCAGGAGCCGCCCGATCATCGTGAAGTCGTTGCGCGCGACCCGGACCATCGGGATCGCCGAGCCACTCGCCATGGCCATGAGCGCCATGATGGTCGAGTCGGGGCCCCACGAGCCGTGCTGGTTGTCGAGCATGATGAAGTCGATGCCGCTATTCGCCAACGTTTCGGCCACGAGCGGTGAGCCGAGCCCGAGCCCGAACCCGTAGGCGGGTTTGCCCTGGAGCATCTTCTGCTTCGCCGTGTTGACTCGCATTGCGCTATTCCTCCTTATTCATGGGCCTATTCGCAGTTATCCAGGGATATCCTCGCATCAGTTGATTGCGTCCATGGGCGCGCTCTCTGGATATTCCACGTGCCTTCGCGCTCTCTATGGCGCGCTACTCCTCCTCTCGCTAGGTGCGTCAGTTCACGCCGACGGGCGTCTCCACACCGCGCAGTTTCAGTTCTTCGGACCGATGGCAGCGCACCCAGTGTCCGGGCCGGATCTCGTTCCAGGAAGGCGCCATGTTCC
>VGOZ01000033.1 GCA_016875715.1 Chloroflexota bacterium
AGGCGATGTGGATTACGTGTGCGCCCACGCAACCGCCACCGAGGTCGGCGATATCGCAGAGGTGAGGGCGATCCGTCGATCGCTCGGGCCGCGCGCCGAGCAGATTGTCGTGAGCGCGCCGAAGTCGATGGTCGGCCATTTGCTCGGCGCGGCCGGAATGGTCACCGCGCTCGCCTGCGTCTTCGCGATCCGGGACGCGGTCGTGGCGCCGACGATCAACTACGACCATCCGGATCCCGCCTGCGATCTCGACGTGGTGCCGAACGTCGCCCGGCACACGCCGGTTCGGGTCGCGCTTGCGAACGGATTCGGCTTCGGCGGGCAGAACGCGGTCGCCGTCTTCACCTCGGTCTAGCAGGCACCCCGGAGATGCTCGACTTCGTCCTGCTCACAGGGAATGCCAATCGCCCTCTCGCCGACGCGATCGCGGTGCACCTGGGCCGCCCGCTGGGGAACTGCGACGTCTACTCGTTCAGCAACGAGAACGTCTTCGCGAGAATCAACCAGACGGTCCGAGGATTCGACGTCTTCGTCATCCAGCCGTTCACGACGCCGGTCAACACGTCGATCATCGAGCTGCTCGTCCTCATCGACGCGCTGAAACGCGCCTCCGCGGGTAGGATCACCGCGGTCATCCCGTATTTCGCCTACGGTCGCACGGACAAGAAGGATCAGCCGCGCGTGCCGATCAGCGCCCGTCTGATGGCGAACCTCATCGAGCGCGCCGGAGCGCATCGCATCCTCACGATCGACCTGCACGCCGGGCAGATCGAAGGGTTCTTCGATATCCCGGTCGATCATCTCACCGCTTCGCCGCTCCTGAGCGGGCATTTCCGGGCGCGAGCGCTGGACGACGCGGTCGTCGTCGCGCCCGATCTCGGGTCGGCGAAGAAGGCGCGGAACTTCGCCGAGGCGCTGGGCACGCCGCTCGCCTTCATCGAGAAGCGGCGTCCCCTTCGGGGCGGCGGACCGGAGATTCTCAACGTCATTGGCGACGTCCGGCACCGTCGGGCGATCCTCATCGACGATGAGATCGACACCGCAAGCTCTATGGTCGGCGCGGCGCGGGTGCTCGCCACCGAGGGGGTTGGGGAGATCCACGTCGCGGCCACCCACGGAGTCTTCAGTGGGCAGGCAATCGAACGGCTGGAGTCCGGCCCCTTCGACTCCGTGGTGGTAACGGATACGGCAACGGGCGGACGGCGACCGGCTCTGAGCCGACTCACCGTGATCAGCGTCGCGGAGCTACTTGCCGAGGCGATCCGACGGATCCACGCCGAGGGGTCCGTCAGCGCGCTCTTCGCCACAACCTGATGGGATCCGGGTGACGATGCACCGACGGATCGCCAGCATGGTCGCACTCGTCGTCGCCCTCTGCACTCTCGCGACGGCGCACGCCGCCGGGCCGGAGCGCGCCCTGGCTGAGGCGTATGTGGCTGGGGGAGGCTTCGAGTCGCTAGGCCGCATCATCACGCCCGGATTCCGTCTCGCCGGCGATCCGCGTCTGTACCTCGCCACCGAGCACGCGGTCCTCGCGGCAACGCCAGAGGGCGCGGTCGAGCGCGCCGCGGTCACCTCCTGGATCACCTCGGCGCGCCTCGACACCTGGGCCGATGTCGTTCTCTCCATCCCACCACCGGTCGCGGCGCCCGACCTGTTGCTCGACGGGGGCATCGCGGCGCACTATCGGGCCGTCGGTGAGGCCGAAGCACAGCGGCGCTGGGGAGAACCCCGCTCGCTACCGCGCAACTACGGGCCTTTCGTGAGCCAGCGATTCGAGCGCGCGGTGCTCCAGCGGTGGACGGGCGCGGCCGCCGACGGGCCGCCGGATGGGACGATCACCGAGGTCCACATGGGTCGCGTCCTCGGTGATCTCGGTCTGCTGCCGACGACGCCGATGGCGCGATTGCCCGCAGGCGTGCGCGGCGGGGATATCCTCACCTCACGACCGAACGACCGCGGCGAGGTCGCGGTCACGTTCGACATGGGGTCAATCGACGATGGCCTCGGCGGCGTCCTGGAAGCCCTGCGCGCGCGCGATCTTCAGGCAACATTCTTCGTGACCGCCGCGTTCCTCCTCTACTATCCGCGGGCGCTGGAGAGCATTCGAGCCGGCGGCCACGAGATTGCCCACCACAGCGATACCCACCCGGACCTGCGGGACCTCGACGGCGCCGCCCTCCGACGCGAGATCGACCTCCTGGAGGCATACCTCGCCGCCCAGGGTGTATCGGGTACGGCCTGGTTCCGCCCGCCGTTTGGCGCGTACGACCGGCGGATCCAATCGTTCCTCAGCGGGCGCGGCTATCCGCTGGTGATGTGGCGGCTGGACCTGGCGGACTGGCGGGCCGAAATCAGCGCGGCGGACGTCATCTCGATCGGCCGGCGAATTCGCTCGGGCGACATCGTTGTGACCCACGGCGGGCTGCCCAAAACGGCGCAGGCGATCGGCACGGTACTGGATGAACTGCGCGTTCGCGGTCTGAAGCAGGTGACGCTGCGGCGGCTCTACACCGATCCGGCGCCTTCGGGCTGACCGCCGCGCTCGGCGGGCGCGTCTGCCGCCGAGCGCGGCGCGACACGTGGGAGGTGCTCCACCCCATCGAAGAAGTCATCGGCGGCGACCCGGTTGAAGCGTTCGAAGTCACAGCCCCTGCAGCGGTGGACGATCACCTCCTCGCCGTTAGGCCGTGTGAAGACACCAATGGGTTCCATCAGCGCCTGACAGGCCGAAGCCCGATCGCCGGGCGTGCGATCGTCCACGTGGCGCGACCAGAGGCAAGACGGACAGTGATTGCGGTGCCGCCCACCGGACGGCACGGGAAACACCATGCGGCGACAGTGTCCGCAACGGAAGGACGCCTCGGCCGCGGCGCGCCCGCGCCTGCCCCGATCTCGCCCCATCGCGGACGGAAAGATAACGCGACGCACCGCGCGGGCCGGCGTGCGGCCCGCGCCGGTTTCAGGCGGCCGGCGGCTCGCCATTCGCGGCGAGACCCAAGGTGTGCAGGCGACCGTCGCCGGCTGGCGATCGGCTTCCCTCGTGCCAGTGCGGCACGCCGAGCCGACGCGCCAGACGCTCGAGTCGGGCCACGACCACGGCGCGATCGTGACCGCGCAGACGGGCAACGGCCAGATGTTCTGTCAGTGGATCGTAGAGTCGCACCTGTGTCCCTCCCTCCACTCGGGCGCGTGTTGACGCCGGTGTACTTACCGCCGGTGTACGTACGCTCAACTATCGGTGCTCGGGCGCATCCTGCCATTGGACAAGCGCACGGTCTTTCGCCTGAACCGATGGACAGATGTTCTGTTGGCCGCGAAACTGCGGCTCACAATCCCGGGCGAGAGAACGCACTATGAGCGACACGGCCGCAGCACCGCCTCACGTGCGCCCCCGACGCGCCGCGCTCCGCTTCGGCCTCTACATCGCAAACGCCGGCCCCCGCGCGACTCCGGCGACGATCCGCACCCTGGGTGCCGAGGCCGAGAGGCGCGGCTTCCACGGGTGCTGGACCAACGAGCACCCCATGCCGGTGCGCCGGGTGGTCGGCTACCCGTGGCCCACCAAGCACCAGTAGATCCCGCATTACGATGTCGACACCACTCTGGCCTATCTGGCCAGGCAGACGACCCGAGTCAAGCTCGGCTGTTCCATCCAGGTGCTGCCCTACCACAACCCGATCTGGCTCGCGAAGTCAATCGCGACGCTCGATCAACTCTCCGACGGGCGGGCAATCCTGGGCGTCGGGGTAGGTTGGAATCGTCAGGAGGCGGCATTCCTGGGGTTCGAAGACTTCGACGATCGTGGGGCCTACGCTGACGAATCGCTGGAGATCATCAAGGTGCTCTGGACTGAGCGGTTCCCTGCCTTCGCCGGGCGCTGGCACGCGTTCGAACCGGTAGACTGGCGCCCGAAGCCGCGCCAGAAGCCGCATCCGCCCATCTGGGTCGGGGGCGAGAGCATGCCGGCGCTTCGGCGGCTGGCGCGTTTCGGCAGCGGCTGGCTCCTCTCGCACATGCCGCTGGACTGGCTGCGCCGTCACCTCGCCATCCTCGATGATCTTCTCGCCCAGCGCGGGAGACCCCGTGGAGCGGTCACCGACGTGGGTTGCTTCTACAACGTGAAGTTGCTGAGGAACGGCAGGAGCAGCGGCCGGCTGCGCGATAACCGGAAGACCATGGCCGGCAACTGGATGGAAGGGCCGACGGAGGCGTTTGTCGAAGACCTCACGCGCTTCCAGGAGGCGGGCCTGAACTACCCGATCCTGCGAATCTACGCCGAGAACGGCGACGACCCCCGCGAACAGGTCGCGATGTTCGATGAAGAGGTGAAGGCGCGCCTCGCCCCGCGTCCGCGGGCGACGATCCCCAACGCGTAGGGCGTCGCCGTTCGCCCCGATACGGGAGCGGGCGCCCGTTTCCCTACCTACCGGGCGGAACGGCCCATCGTCAAGAACTCGGCGTTCGGGACCATCCCCAGGCCCGAGGTAAGGCGATTGGTGAAGTTGAACATCGCGATCGTCTCCACCGTATCGAAGATCTCCGGCTCGGTCAGACCGACGGCGCGAAGAGCATCGAGCGCGACCGGCGTGGAGCCAAACGGATCGAGCGTGAGCGTCACGGCGAGTCCGAGGATGGCGCGGAGCCGGGGTGTACTCGCCTCGGACTGCCAGTCGACCTGGAGGCGGGCATCGATCTCCGGATCGCCGGTCATCGCGCGCAGATAGCCTCCGTGCGAGGTCAGGCAGTAGGTGCAACCGTTGAGGTTCGAGACCAGAACGGCGATCATCTCGCGCTCGACGGGCGAGAGCGCCGATTCTCCGCGCAACACCTCGCTGTAGTGGCTCAGCCACCGCAGGAACCGGCGGGGCCGGAGCGCGTAGAGACGCTGGACATTCGGCAGGAAGCCGAGGCGGCCGCGCGTCTCCTCCCAGGCCGCGCGCACCTCAGTCGGCACGCGGGCATCATCGGGGACATCACGAAGCCACCACATCGCCACTCGCACTCCTCGCCCGGCCGATGGGACGCGGCGTATGGTAGGCTCCCGGCGCGATGAACATCGCGCAATATGTCGACCAGCTACGCCGCGATTCGATCCGGCAGCGCGACATTACGTCATGGCGAGTGTTACCCGAGAGGGAAGCCGCCTACGCGGAGTGGCCGCGCGGGCTCGACGATCGGCTTGTGGCCAGCTTCGCCGCGCGCGGCATCGCGCGGCCCTACACACATCAGGCCCGGGCGATCGAGCTTGCGCTCGCCGGCAAGAACCTCGTCGTCGTCACGCCCACGGCCTCCGGCAAGACCCTCTGTTACAACGCGCCGATCCTGAGCCGCATCCTCGCGGAGCCGAACGCGCGGGCGATCTACCTCTTCCCCACCAAGGCACTGGCGCAGGATCAACTCGCCGAACTGCACGCCACGGTCGAACACGTCGGCGCCGAAATCCGCACGTTTACCTACGACGGTGATACGCCGGCGAACGCGCGCAAGGCGATCCGCTCCGCCGGCCACATCGTGGTGACCAACCCGGACATGCTCCACACCGGCATCCTGCCCCACCACACCCGCTGGACGCATCTCTTCAGTCAATTGCGCTACGTCGTCGTCGACGAACTGCACTACTACCGGGGCGTCTTCGGGTCCCACCTCGCCAACGTCCTGCGCCGCGTGCGCCGCATCTGCGCGCATTACGGGTCGCGCCCGACGTTCATCCTCTGCTCGGCGACGATCGCGAACCCCGCCGAACTGGCACGGGCGGTCGTGGAGGAGGACATCGTGGCGGTGGAGGAGAATGGAGCGCCGCGGGCAGAGAAGCACTTCATCTTCGTCAACCCGCCCGTCGTCAACCGCCAGCTTGGGATCCGCGCCTCGTCCACTCTGATAACACGTCGGCTCGCGAGCGACCTCATCGCCAATCGTGTCCAGACGATTGTCTTCGCTCGCAGTCGCCTTTCCGTCGAGGTGCTGACGACCTATCTGCGCGAGGACGCCGCGAAGCGCCACATTGGCGGCGAAGCGATACGGGGCTATCGTGGGGGCTACCTGCCGAACGAGCGGCGGAGCATCGAACG
Organism: Chloroflexota bacterium; assembly: GCA_016875715.1. GTDB lineage: Bacteria > Chloroflexota > UBA6077 > FW602-bin22 > FW602-bin22 > VGOZ01. The sequence continues at coordinate 6,072 of VGOZ01000033.1, forward strand.
GGGGCTCCGCGACCGCTCGATCCTCGGCGTCATCTCGACGAACGCTCTCGAACTCGGGGTCGACATCGGATCGCTCGAGGCGTGTGTGATGGTGGGGTATCCGGGTACGGTCGCATCCACCTGGCAGCAGGCCGGGCGCGCAGGGCGGCGTCAGGGCACCTCCCTCGCGATTATGGTGGCGACGTCGAGCCCGCTCGATCAGTTCATCGTCAACCATCCGGAGTACTTCTTCGAGCGTCAGCCCGAGCACGGCCTCGTCAACCCGAACAACCTGCTCATCCTGATGTCGCACCTGAAATGTGGGGCGTTCGAGCTTCCTTTCACCCGCGGAGAGCGTTTCGGCGAGCCGGGTCTGTCACCGACCGGACGCTTCGGCATCGCGCCTGATGAACTGCTCGGCGTCCTCGAAGAGGAGCAGGTGCTCTTCCGCTCCGGTGACCGCTGGTTCTGGTCTACCGAGAAGTTCCCGGCGGATGAGATCAGCCTGCGCCAGGCCTCGATCGACAACTTCGTCATCGTCGACGAGAGCGAGGTGGGACGCCCGCGCCTCATCGGGGAGATGGATCGCATCGCCGTGCCGACGATGCTCCACGAGGATGCGATCTACCTGCATCAAGGCCAACAGCACGAGGTGACGCGGCTCGATTGGGAGAACAAGAAGGCGTACGTCCGGAAGGTCGACGTGGACTACTACACCGATGCCGATCTCGCCGCCGACCTGAGTGTCATCGATGTCGCCCAGACCCAGGCTGTCAGTCGCGGCACCCGCTCCTGGGGCGATGTCGTCCTGTCGTTCAAAGCGACGATCTTCAAGAAGATCAAGTTCGACACCCACGAAAACGTCGGCTGGGGGAAGATCCAGTTGCCGGAGCAGAATCTCCACACGACCGCGTACTGGTTCGCGATCGACGATATCGATGGCGCACCAATCGAGGACTCGACGCTCCAGGGTCTGGCGAATGTGCTGGGCAATGTCGCTCCGCTGTACCTGATGTGCGACCCGCGCGATGTCGGGGTCCACCACCAGGTGCGCGCCCCGTTCACCGGCCGGCCGACCATCTTCGTCTACGACGCGGTACCCGGTGGGGTGGGGTTCGCGGAGAAGCTCTACGAGATGCATCGTGAGATCGTGGACGCTGCGACGAGCCTCGTGGAGCGCTGCGAGTGTGTGTTGGGCTGTCCGGCGTGCGTGGGACCGTACAGCGAGGTGGGAGACGGCGCGCGCGACCAGGTCCGGGCGATTCTTCAGCGCATCGGCGCCGAGACGGGCGGGCGCGCCGCGACCCTGTCAGCGGCGCCGTAGCCGGGACTGAGCCTCCTCGACCGAGATCCCACCGCGGGCGAGCGCCTCCAGCGTGACGGTGACCTGTACTTCGTCCGATGCCGGAGGAGTGGTGGGGGTCGTCGTCGCAAGCACCTCCACTTCCGGCTGCTCGGGCGGAGAGTCCGATACCTCACCCGGGCGGAGCGGCGCCGGCATCCGAAAGGGCAGGTAGCGAGTACACTCTTCGGCCGCAGATGGCGACGATGACGGGCGGTCAGGCCCTGGTGCAGACCCTCAAGGCCGAAGGCGTCGACACCATTTTCGGCCTACCCGGGATCCAGCTCGACTGGGCATTCGACGCGCTGCACGCCGAGCGCGAGGCGATCCGGGTCGTCCACACCCGCCACGAGCAGGCCGCCGGTTACATGGCCGACGGGTTCGCCCGGACCACGGGTCGGCCGGGCGTGTTCCTGGTCGTCCCCGGTCCGGGCGTCCTGAATACGACCGCGTCGCTGGCAACGGCGTACGCGTGCAACGCGCCGGTGCTGTGCCTGACCGGCCAGATCAATGCCGATCTCATCGGCATCGGGCGAGGCGTGCTCCACGAAATTGACGATCAGGTCGGTCTACTCCGCCACGTCACGAAATGGGCGGCGCGGGCGCTGGCGCCGGCACAGATTCCGGACCTGGTGCACGAGGCCTTCCGACAGATGCGGAGCGGCCGGCCTCGCCCGGTCGCCTTGGAGATCCCCCCGGATGTGCTCCAGGCGACCGCCGACGTCGAGATCGGCCCGCCGGCGGATGGCATCCGCGTCGCCGGCGACCCGGAGCGCCTCGAGCGCGCCGCCGCTGCGCTTGGCCGCGCCGAGCGGCCGCTCATCCTCTCCGGCGGCGGAGTCCTGGCTGCCGGGGCGTGGGAGGGCCTGCGCACGCTGGCCGAGGCCCTCGAGGCGCCTGTCGTACTCTCGGACAACGGTCGCGGCGCTCTCTCCGAGCGGCACTACCTGGCGCAGAACCAGTTGTCGCTGGCGGATCTACTTCCCTCGGCCGATGTCATCCTCGCGATCGGCACGCGCCTGCTCGACATCTCCCGCCTGCCGATCCGGCTGGGGACGGGACAGACACTCATCCGCGTCGACGCCGACGCGACACAACTGGGGCGGGGCACGCTGCCCACCATCGGGATCACCGGCGACGCCGACCTCGCCCTGACCGAATTGACCAATCGGGTCGGGCGGCACAACCGGCGCCGGCCGTCGCGGCGCGCCGAACTGGAGGCGATCAAGGCGACTTTGCGGGCCGAACTCGATCGCTCCGATCCCCAGGCGGGCTATGGCCGCGCGCTGCGCTCCGCGCTGCCGGACGATGCGATCATCGTGAGCGAGAGCACCCAGGTCGGGTATTTCGCCACAGTCGGACTACCTATCTACGAGCCGCGAACCTACCTGACGTCCGGGTACCAGGGTACGCTGGGGTACGGCTTTCCGACCGCTCTGGGTGCCCAGGTGGGCAATCCAGGGCGTCGCGTCGTCTCCCTCAACGGTGATGGTGGGTTCATGTTCAACGTCCAGGAACTCGCCACGGCAGCGCAGCACTACATACCGCTGATCACGATCGTGTTCGATGATGGCGCGTTCGGCAACGTCCGCCGTATCCAGGAGCACAGTTTCGGCGGGAGGACGATCGCCTCCGATCTGAGGAACCCACCGTTCGCGAGGCTTGCAGAGTTGTTCGGCGTGGCCGGTGTGCGAGCCGAGAACGCCGACGGATTATTGGGAGCGCTGCGCGAGGCGCTCGCCCACCGAGGGCCGACGCTTATCGAGGTGCCGGTGGGGCCGATGCCGATGTTCCTGCGCGAGATCCGCGAGCGACTCGCCGCGCGGCTGACCGCGGCGACGCGCTGAGTAGACGGGAGGTTCCTCGTGCCGATCAGCATGGCCCAGTACGGCACCGGCCACGGGCACGCCGCTGGGAAGTGGCTGGCGATGACACGCAACCCTGCGGTCGAACCGCTCGGCATCTACGAACCCGATGCAGCCGCGCGCGCCGTCGCCCGGGCCGATCAGGTATTCGCGGGCGCGAGATGGTACGAATCGCGGGAGGCGATGCTCGGCGAAGGGGGACTCCAGGCGGTCGCGATCGAGGGGAGGAACGACGAAAGCCTGGCGATGGCGCTCGCCTGCGCCGGGGCCGCAAAGCACCTGTGGTACGACAAACCGGCCGGCGACGATTGGACAGGGTTCCTTGGCCTCGTGGATCGCGTGCGGGCGCACGATCTCCATCTGCAGATGGGATACATGCTCCGCTATCACGACGCCTTCAAACAGGTGGGAGAGTGGGCACGAGCAGGCATGCTCGGCCACATCTTTCATGTTCGCGCCCATTTCTCAACCCATATTCCCGTCAGTGGAAAGGCGAATACCCGCGAACTCATCGGCCGGCATCGCGGTGGAATGCTGTACGACCTGGGCGGCCATATGCTTGATCAGGTTCTCTGGATACTCGGCCGTCCCCGCCGCGTCACAGCCTTTCTGCACAACCATGCGACGCCGGAGTTGCCTCATTTCGCGGATAACACACTGGGAGTTTTTGAGTTCGATGGCGCTCTTGCGACCGTGGAGATCGCGGCCATGGAAGTACGTCCCATGGCGCGCCGATTTGAGGTCTACGGCACCCGCGGAAGCGCGACCCTCCTCGAACCTTTCGAACCGGGCGGGCAAATCCGACTGGCCATCGACGAAGAGCGCAACGGCTTCGTCGCCGGCGAACAGTTCGTCACGACCGATGGCCCCTCGCGCCAGGATCTGTATGAGCGGGAATTGGCCTCCTTTGTCGCGACTCTCGAAGGACGACAACCGCCGGATCGCGATTTGATCCACGAGGTGCTCGTGCAGGAAACGCTGCTACGCGCCACGGGAGCACTTCCGGGAAACTAGTCGGCCAAGTCGCGTCAGAGCTGTCGGCAGTGACGTATCGCACACGCATCGCCGAGCCGATTTGATCAACCCATCTGCCGTTCCCTCCTGGATGATATCTGCTAGTATTCCCACCCAAACACATCGGGGAGGACGTCATTGGCACGATTTGCATCGCTGAGCGAAGACCGGATCAAGGAACTAATTACGCGCAGAGGCACCACGAACATCAATCTCGAGGAGTACAAAGGCTGGATTCAGCAGGCCGCTGATGGCGGCAAGTGGGGGGAGATCAGCCTCGAAGCCTCCGACAACGTGCGCGCGATTAAGCGTCGCACAACCATCGCCGGAAAATCACTGGGGTGGACGGTGCGCTGGCATCGGAAGTCGACGTCGCGGAATCTCGTGTTCCAGGTGCTCACCCAGGGTGAGGTCGCCGCGCGCCGTCGCGGGCAGCGGCGCAATTGAAGTGCCGCGCGCGGCGGTAGCCCTGAGGCGACGTCTTCAGACCCGCCGCGCGCTCGTCTCGGGGGATGCCCGGGGCACATCGAGTTGCGCGCGCATCGCCAGTCCCTCGCCGGCCACGATCCGCCCATCCGCAAGGCGGAAAGTGGGTCGCCCTTCGATCTCAATGGCGAGCGCACGCAGCAGGTCGATGGCGCGTTCGAGTTCTTCATCCTGCGGAGCGTCACCGGCGATCGCGTCGACCACCCGGCGTGACGCGGCGATCATCGCGGCACGTTCGAGATCCGTGAGCGCGCGTGGGGCGCGGCCCGCCTCGCCGACCGTATCGCCCAGGTACGTCGCCGGCAGCGCGACGCCGCGCTGACCGCGGCCGAGCATCAGTTCGACGATCTGGCCCCGGCAAATGATCCGGTGGCAGGCCCGGACCTCATCGATCACGGATCAATCATCGATGAGAGGCGCTCCCGGTGTCGGCGGATCTACCCGCCCTCAACGCGGAACGGACGAGGGGTCACCGTCGGAGTAGGAACGGGCGAGGACTCGGGGCGCACGCGCCCATCCGCTCTAGGAACGGCCGTGCCTGTTCGGCTGGCACGGCAAAGACGTGCCCCGGCGGTGCACCTGCCTGACGATCGGGAACGATGATCCCGACGAGGCGACCCTGGCCATCCAGCACCATCCCCCGGTCTGGCGCGCGTGCACTGCGCGGCGCCAGATTCAGCACGTACTGGATCAACCCAAGATCCGCAAGTTGAACCTCGGCGCGCCCCGCGTAGGTCACCAGGACGCCGGGCTGGCCGATCGCCGGGACGACCATCAGTTGTTGCCCGACCTGCAACTGAGCGCTCTGCCCGATTTCCAGCGTTGGTTCTTCATCTTCCTCCACCGCCGCGTCCTCGTTCGGAGCGTCCGACCAGGGGGCGGTCCCTGCCGCGCGGCGTCGAGAATCGCGATGCCACGCATCGGGTCGGACTGGGCTGCCGCCGGCACGACCGTACCGCTTGCCAGACGTACCTCGAGCCGCGCGGTGCTCGTGGGAAGAGGTGCCAGAAGCGCGCCGCCGGCGCTGACCGCTACCTGTCCATCGCCAGTCTCCGCAATGGTGCGCCCGGCGGAAATCGCGACGGCGGTCACCTGCCGCGCGCTCAGCGTTGGCGCAGCCCCGGCCTCAGGTGTCGCTCCGAGAAGGATCAGTCCACGCTATCTGGAGAACAGAACGAGAACGCCGATCAGGAGGAAGGCAAGTGCACAAAACGCGAGAAGCCACTGGTCACGAGTGCGCTCGGCTACTGCGTGACCGGTGGCGGTACGATCAGGATCCAGAGACAGCTCGAGCAACCTCGTCAATACAGGTACCAAACACGTCGGCCGATCCGCTCTTCCCCTTGCCGACCACACGGAACTGCGCGTTGTTCGCCTTCGCGACGGTGTTCACAGTCGAGGAGACGTCAACCGCGATCGTTGCGAGCGAGCCAACGAACGTGCCCTCCGGCGGCATCTGATCCTGAACTTGACCGAAGGAGCGAATCGTCGCCCAGTTTGCGTTGCCGTCCCAATTCTCGTTCAGCGAAGAGGTCGCGGCGACACAGATCTGCCATACGAACATATCGTTCGCGTGGAGGGTGCCGACACCGAAGCGGATCACTGCTTTCGCACTGGTGATGCTCGTCGTGAACGTCGTGTTATCGACGACAGTCCAGATGAAGCCCTCTTGAGAGTTGGCATCGTTGGGCCAGTCATCGGCCGCCAACAATGCGCAGCTATCGTTGAAGCCGGAATCGGTGCCATTACTGGTGCCCGACAGCTTCGGGCCTCGCGAGGTAAGCGTGGTGCCCCACAGACGCTGCGCCGCCGAGCTCGCCACGGTCACCGTCACTGATTCGGAACCAGTCCGAGAGTAACTGACTGTGTTGTAGGTGCCATTGACCGTCACGCTATTCGTACGTGCGCCGGACGTACCAGACACGATCGCGACCTGGTACGCCAGATTGCGCGTCAGGCCGGCGCCAATCGCCGCGCCCGAAAGATTCCGTGTCAGGCCCTGAGCAGACGCGCTGCCAGCCGAGGTCGTGGGATCGCTGATCGACACGCCATTGAAGGTCGTGCTGCCCGTCACGTACCCAAAACCGGTCGGCAGAGTATCGGTGATGTTGCCCAGGTCGAGATTGCTCGTGCCGCCATTGGTGATCGCCACGGTGTAGGTAATCTTGCTCTCCCCGATCACCGTCGCCGGCGAGGCGGTCTTGGTCAGTGACATCGGGTTTGCGATGCTCGTCGGCGTCGAAGTGGGTGAGACCGGGCTCGTCGCGCCGTTCGAGGGGTACGGAGTCGTCAATGCGCACTGCGTCTGGCCGCCGCTGGTCGTGACCGCCGTCGGAGTGGTCGCGTTCGAGTAGGTGAAACTCGTGGGCAGGTTATCGGTGAACGTCTTCGGATAGACCTCTCACTGACCGGCGCCGCCGAGATTCCGGAGGGTCACGACGTACTCGAAGACCTGGCCGACGACGACGGTGCTCGGTGACGCGACCTTGGCCAGGCGCACGTACGGGTACGGCGTCGGCGTCGGCGTGAACGTCGGCGTCTGAGTCGGGGTATCCGTCGGGATCTACGTCGGGGTCTACGTCGGCGTATCCGTCGGGATCTACGTCGGCGTATCCGTCGGGGTCTACGTCGGCGTATCCGTCGGGATCTACGTCGGCGTATCCGTCGGGGTCTACGTCGGCGTATCCGTTGGCGTGTCCGTGGGAGTGTGAGTTGGGGGTCTCGGTCGGCAAATCGACTGGCGTGAACGTCGGCGAGGGCGATGCGGTGAGAGTGGGCGAGGCGGTCGGTGTGACGGTCGGTGTCGCGGTCGGTGTCGCGGTCGGTGTCGCGGTCGGTGTCGCGGTCGGTGTCAGCGTGCCTGTTGGGGTTTCCGTCGGCGTGTCCGTGGGAGTGTGGGTGGGGGTCTCGGTCGGCGTATCGACTGGCGTGAACGTCGGCGAGGGCGATGCGGTGGGAGTCGGCGAGTCGGTCGGTGTGGCTGCGGGGGTAGGCGAAGCGGTATGCGTGGGCGTCGCGCTCGGGGTGCTCGTCGCGATGGTCGGACTCGGAGTTGGCGTCCAGCCGGGCGTGGAGGTAGCGCTCTCAGTCGGCGTGGCGCTCGGAGTGGTCGTGCCGGTCAGCGTCGCCGAGAAGGTCGCGGTCGCGAACGGGGTCAACGTCGGCGTCGACGTTTCCGGCGTCGACTCGACAACGACCTGGGTTCGGTACACATCACGGGTATTCGCGCCTGCGTCGCGCACCTGGACGGAGATCAGGTACACGCCGGGCAGGATCCGTTGCGGCGCAGTCACTCGCAGAGTGATCGTCAACGGCGTGAATGCAGGCAGCGGTCCAGTCGGGATGCGCAGCGGCGCGACGATGACTCCTCGCGACCAGAGCGTGACTCTGGTGTCCGCGAGGTCCACCGTGGTGTGGAACGGGATGTCGAAGTCGACCTGGAATCCGAGCCCAACACGGTCGACACGCAACTGCCGGTCGGCCGGTACGTCGAAGACGACGCGACCGCGGCGATTCGTCTGCGCCCCGGCAATCCCGGGCAGCACGATACTGAAAAGCAGCATCAGTGCCAGACTTGCCCGTACGAGTCGGATCAGACTTCTACCGTCAGCCACCCACCCCTCGGTGCCCGATCGAAGGGCACACTAATCCCCCAAGCGTGAACACTAGGTTCGACCCCCTGCCCTCTCAATGACCTGAATGTCCTAGGGGTGAGTCCCCGCTGTTCCTTCGTGGCGCGCGCGCTTTGCAGTGCGTGGCGATCGCCCTCCGAGGAGCGTCCCCGGGCATCCTCACTCGGTCCCCGAATCCCGTGGCGGCGTCTGCCGTCTGCCGGGCGATTCCCTCCGCGTGGGACGAGATGCAGAGGACGATCCCTCGATAGCGTCAGGGACGGAACAGCCAGGCGTTGACGGTGGGCAGATCGGCCGCGATGATGTCTGGCCGTGCATCGCCCGAGGCCGCGAGTCCCTCCTCTCGTCCGTGCTCGCCCGTGGTAACGAGCGCGGTTGCCATCCCCGCCCGCAACGCGGCGGGAACGTCGGAGTCGAGCCGATCGCCGACGTGCAGCGCCGCCGCAGGGGCACGCGCCATGCGGCGGAGCGCCTGCAACATCATCTCCGGTGCCGGCTTCCCAATCGCGTACCAGTCCTTGCCGGTCGCCACCTTGATTGCCGCGGCCAGCGCGCCCGCCCCCGGGATGGCGCCGGTCTCGGTCGGCACGGTCGCATCGAGGTTGGCGACGACAAAGCGCGCGCCGCGACGGATCGCGTTGCAGGCGTGGAATAGTCGCTGATAGGTCAGGTGCCGATTAATGCCCACCGCGACGTATTCGGCACGATCCTCGTCGTCAGTCACCTGGCAGCCGCCCGCGATCAGGCAGGCGCGTTGATCGGCATCGCCCAGCGGATAGACCCGCGGCCGTCGGGCACCCGCATGCACACCGACGATGTAAGCCGCGGTCGCATCCGCCGCGGTCACGACCTGATCGCCGCGCACAGGCAGACCGATCGATCGATAGTGTTCGGCGGCCCGTTCCGCAGTCTGCCGACTGTTGTTCGTCACGATCTGCCAGGGAATCGCGCGTTCGTTCAGACCGTGCAGCAGATCGAGCGCGCCGGGCAGGACGGTACGGCCCCGATGGAGGACGCCATCCGCATCCAGCGTGATCGCGTCGACGCGGAGCGTCGCCATGCGCGGGTTGAGGAACTCGAGCGCCATCGGTTTCGCTCCTAGCCCACGGGCTGGGCGGATCATCCGTCCGGTGCGCGGGCCATGCTAGTCGTTCACGTCCGATCGTTCTGTCGAGTTCTCCGTACAATCGGCGTCTCGATGACCTCGCCGGTCGCGCTCATCCTGGCCGGTGGCGAGAACCGCCGCTTCTGGCCGCTGGCACACAAGTCGTTCCTGCGCATCGATGGCGAGACGCTGCTCCGCCGGCGGTTGCGCGCTCTCGCTGCGGCAGGCTTTCACGATCAGATCGCGATCGCCAACCCCACGAATCTGGACCGGGTGCGCGAGGAGAGTGCGGGACTGGATGCGACGGTCCAGATTGTCCTCCAGGAGGAACCGCTCGGGATGGGTCACGCCGTCCTCTGCGCGGTGGACCTCCTCGCGGGCCGCTTTGCGAGTCGACCTCTGCTGGTCAACCAGGTCCACGATCTCGTCGCCGACGGTCTGCTGGATCAGGTCGCCCGGCGCCTTCAGGCGCGCGAGGCGGACGGTCTGGTTGTGGGCAAGCGGATGACGACCTATTTCCCGGGCGGGTACCTCACCCTGCGCGATGGACTGGCGCGTGGGGTGGTCGAGAAACCACCGCCCGGCACCGAGCCGAGCGATCTCGTCAAACTCGTCTTCGACGGCTTCGACCGCGCCGGGGCGCTCCTCGATGCGCTTGGGGCGGTGGATCCGAATCCGACCGATCAGTACGAGCGCGCTTTCGACCGCCTGATGGCGTCCTCGCGGATCGAGACGATCGAGTACGACGGCGACTGGGTCGCGATCAAGTTCCCGTGGGATCCGCTGCGGGCGCTGCCCTTCTTCTTCGCTGGCCTCGCCCCTGAGCCTGAGATCGGCGACGCCCGGGTCCATCCCTCGGCCGTGGTCGCCGGACCGGTCCGCCTGGGAAGTGGCGTGCGCGTTCTGGCCGGCGCGGCGATCGTGGGACCGGCGATCATCGGAGCCGGCACGATTGTGGGGAACGGGGCGTTCGTCCGAGGATCGATCGTGGGGAGAAACTGCATCGTCGGCTACGCCGCGGAGTTGACCCGCTCCTACGTGGGCGATGGGTGCGAGTTTCACACCAACTACGTCGGCGATTCGGTGATCGGCGACGACGTCTCTTTCGGCTCCGGAACGGTGACCGCAAACCTCCGGCTCGATGAAGGGAACGTGCGCGTTGCGGTCGGAGATGCCCGGGTGGATACGGGGATGGCGAAGCTCGGCGCGATGGTGGGCTCGCGCGTGCGCGTGGGAATCAATGCGTCGCTGATGCCCGGTGTCCGCGTGGGCAGCGGCTCGGCGATCGGACCCGGCGCAATCGTGAGTCGCGATGTCGCGGAGGGGCGCTTCCTCACCGTGCGGCAAGAGCTCGAAGATCGCCCAAATCCCTTTGCGATCGATGGGAGCGCGCGGGCGGGCTTTCGCGCAGCCCTTCACGGGGCGGTCTCGCCGGGGCACGACGGCGGAGCCCCGGCGTCCTGAACGTGCCGGCAAATCTCCTCGTCATCCAGTCCGGTGGATGCACGGCGGTCATGAATGCCAGCCTTGTGGGAGTGATCCGTCGCGCCCGGGGGTCGTCCGCGGTCGCGCGCGTCTTCGGGAGTCACCGGGGTGTCCGCGGTCTGTTGCGGGGCGAGATCCTCGACCTGACCGACGATGAGTTCGATCTGCACGCGCTGCGGACGACACCAGCGGCGGCCCTGGGGTCGAACCGCCATCGACTGACCGAGGATGAATGCGATCGAGCGCTCGATGTGCTCCGTCGCCTCGAGGTGCGTTTCCTCCACGTCATTGGCGGGAACGATTCGGCGGACACGGGCGAGCGGCTGGCGCGGCGGGCCGCGGCGGCGGCTCACGATCTGCGGGTTGTGACCATCCCGAAGACCGTCGACAACGATCTGCCCCACACCGATCACACACCGGGCTACGGCTCAGCGGCGCGTTTTGTCGCGCTGGCCACCATTGACGCCGGACGCGATACCGAGGCGATCGCCGATGTCGACCCGGTCAAGATCGTCGAGATCGTCGGGCGTGACGCGGGGTGGCTGACTCTTGCCGCGTCGCTCGGCCGCCGAGAGGAAGACGACGCGCCCCACCTGACCTACCTTCCGGAGCGACCCTTCTCCATCGATCGGTTCATTGCCGACGTGGACGCTTCGCTCGCGCGTAGGGGCCGGGCGGTGATCGCGCTTGCCGAGGCGGTTCGGGACGAGAGGGGCGCTTACCTTCAGGCGAACGACAGCGCGCTCTACACCGATTCCTTCGGCCACCGCCAGCTAGGAGGCGCGAGCGCGATCCTGTGCGACGTCATCACTGCGCGCCTGGGGGTGAAGGCGCGTGCCGACCGCCCGGGGACGATCCAGCGGATGCTCACGGCGTGTCAATCGCCAGTCGACCTCGCGGAGGCGGAGCGGCTGGGGACGGCGGCTGTCGACCGTGCCGTGGGCGGCGAGAACGGGACGATGGTGACGCTCGTGCGGGAGGCGGATCGCCCGTATCACTGCGTTATCGGCAGCGTCCCTCTGGCTGAGGTCGCGAATCGCGTCAGGACCCTGCCGATTGACTATCTCTCCGCGGATGGGCACTCTCCGACGGACGCGTTTCGGGGTTACGCCCTGCCTCTGCTGGGCGCGCCGCTGCCACGCCACGCGCGACTGTCCCGGCGATTCATCTCCATACCGGCGTGACCGCGGAGCCTGGGCCGCGATCGACTTTCGCGGCGTGGAGCGAGACCGGCGATCCCTCCCGCCACCTCAACGAAGATGCCTGGGCGGCCGACCCGGCGACAGGCGTGTTCGCGGTGTGCGATGGCGTGACCGCGCCGATCGGCGAGGATGGCGCCTACCCGGCGTGGGCTGCCGGAGGTGACGCGGCCCGCCTGGCAGCAGATCTCCTGATGCGCGGGCCACCGGGTCCGGGCGACGGGTTCGCAGCGGCGTTCCGCGCGGCAGATGAGGATATCTCCAGACTCAACCGCGATCGGGGGTTGAACGAGCCGGATTTCGTGACGACCGATCGCGGCAACACCACCGCAGTGGTGATGCGGATCGCGGGCGACGCGGCGCACATCGCCTGGCTGGGCGACGCGGCGGCGCTCATCGCCCGTGCGCGCGGTCGCGCGGACCTGCTCACCCGGTTTCAGACCGACACCGCGGAGTGGCTGCGCGAGCGCGCGCTCGTCGGCGCGATGTCTGCCCCGGAGCGAGCACGCCTCTTCCGCGCCGACCTGCGCAACCGCGGCGCGCCGTGGTGTGGTTACGTCGCGGCTGGGTTCGGCGTGCTCGATGGAACGGGCCGATACAGTGCGTTGCTGGAGCGGTGTACGGTGGCCGTCCGCCCCGGCGATCGCCTCTACCTGGCCAGTGACGCGGTCGGCCGAGCGCTTGCCGCGCAGGCGGAGCGCGCCGACCTGCCGCCAGAACCAGAGGAGGTCATCGCCCTGGCACGCGCCGCCGAGCGGGCGGGCGGGGCACCGTACCACGATGACGCGACGGTTCTGATCGTGACGGTACGGCCCTGAGAGCCGTCAACGATCCGGGACGACGATCACCCCGGTCATGATCGTGTGCAGCAGACACACGGATGTGTACGTGCCCGGCGACCAGAGCGGTGCCGGAGTCGCCTCGGGCAGGGGCGTGGGCCGATTCGCAGGACGAATCGGATACTGCGCGGCGATTCGTCCGGGATTGATGACGCCGACGATGGGCGAGTACTCGTTCCCCGTCGTCGGCTCGCTTCCCGTCGCACGCGTGAAGACGAGCTCGTGCCGCAGCCGGCTGCTGGTCTGGAACTGGGTCTGCTGGGTCGCCTCGATGATCTTGCGGCGGGGGACGAACCGGAAGGCCTGAATGACAACCGCCGGTTCGGTCGCCCTCGGCAGGCCTTACGGGGTGCCCTCGCGGGAGCGCGTGCTTCGCGTGGTCGTGGTGGACGTCCGCTGGAGCATGGTCATTCTCACCGACTTCCGGACCCGGTCGACGCTACCCCAGACGAATACAGTGCTGTTATTGTCGTGCCAGGACCACCAGACCCGCTGTTGCGTCACGCCCATGTCCCGCACGGTTGCGGCGACGGGTGTGTGGGAGGGGTTGGTTGAGAAATACCGGAACTGGCCGGTGGGCGGATCGACGTGGAGGCAGTCGCGATTCTGTGCGGCGACACCACTGCATCGGCCGTTCGGCGTGTTGGGGATCCGCCAGACGAACGTCGGAGTTGCCGTGGCGGCTTCCTGCTCCTCAACCCGGCGCACGTCATCGGCCGGACCGGGAGCGGCTCACAGAGCGAGCAGCGCGCCGAAGATGATCGCCGCGCAGAATGCCGCAGGACGACCCGCATCCATCACGCCAACTACCGCCCCACACGCGCCTCAGGGAAGGCGCGCGGCCAGTATCGATATCGCCTTCCGTCTATGACCGGCCTTCCACGATGCTGCCCGAGAGCGAGTTCGCCCGCCTCAAGGCCGTTCCCGGGGCACGGGCGGCGCGAGTAGAGGCCGGGCGGACGCTGTTCGAGGAAGGAGCGCCTGCGGCGAAACTGTACGTCCTGGTGAGCGGTGCGCTCGTCCTGGAACGCACCGGCGGTGGGAAAGCCGACGTGCGAGGCGCGGGAAGCATCGTCGGCGAGATCGGTGCGCTCTCGGGTCGCCCGCACCCATACACCGCCCGTGCCACCGCCGCGGCCGTGCTCCTCGCGGTACCCGCCGCAGCGGTCGACGCCGCGACGGAGCGCTCGGCAGGTTTCGCGCGGTCGCTCCTCCGCACCATCGCCGAGCGAGCGTAGGTGCTTGTCGCGACAGTGGTGTCCGCGCCCGTCGTGCCCGCCTCCGGGGGCCTGTTTGGCCCGGCGATCCCTGTGCCAGAACCGGAGTCCGCCGCACCGGAGCCGGGCGACGAGGATTCGCTGACCGCCGACGATCAGGTGCCTCCACGGGAGGCGGAGCGGCGCGCGGCGGAGGCAGCCGCTCGCGAGCGCGCGACGACGGACCGGACGGTGCCGCGCGCCGAGACGTTCTACCCGAAGAACCTCGAGTACCCTGTGTATCGCAACCGCTTCGCGACGCACGCGCCGCGCGAGCAGTTCATTGAGATCGAGGGGCGGGACAGCGATCTCATGGAGCGGCACCGCGGCATCAACCGCCTCTACTACGAAGTGGTGGTATGTCCGAAATGCTCGTTCGCGGCGTTTGCGGAGGATTTTGCCCGACTCGTGACCGGCGAGGACGAGGCGGTCACCCTGGCGAACGCGCCGCTGCACGCGCGGGTCGCATCGCTGGACTTTCTCGGCTTCCGCGACGCCCGGCTGGCCCAGAGCGCGTTCGAACTGGCGATTGTCGCCTACGGTCAGCGGCGCTCGTCGCATCGCAAGGTGGCTAGCCTGAATCACCGCCTCGCGTGGCTGGCGCGCCAGGCGGGCAACGCCGCGCGGGAGAAGCGCTTCTTGGATACCGCGCTCAAGGGATACATGGCCGCGCTGAAGAAACTGAGCGCCTACGATCAGCGTCTGGAACTTACGATCACCTACCTGGTCGCCGAACTCTCGCGGCGGGTAGACGATCTGCCCGTGGCGATGAAGTGGGTGAGCCAGCTTCTCCAGGGTCCGCAGTTGGCCGCGCCGGGCGCCCGGATGATCGCTGACCTCGCCCGGGACCTGCGCCAGAACCTACGTCCGGCGGCTCCCTCCCCGGGGCGGTGATGCCGGAGTGGCCTCCAGGTATCGATAGGGTCCGTCATCGTCCAGAACGGCAACGTCCAAAGGCGAGGCGACCAACTTCCGACCCATGCGACGGCCTGCGTGACCTCCTGGAGCAGACCCCTCGCGCGTGGCCGCGCGGAATGGGGTGTCCGCACCGGTGCGGCCTGTTGGGAGAGCCAGAACAGCGGGTGTCGCAACCGTCGGCGACGTGTCCCCCTCTCGCGAAGTGCGAACCTCACCGCGGAGGAGGGCGCGCGGCCAGCGGCCGTAATCTCATCGCGGGGTTCGATCACGGCCGTCTTCGACCACGGTCAATGGCAGACGATTCAACAGGAAGCGCGATCCGACTCTCCGAAACATCGGTCTCCCCGGGATCAGACTCTCACGCCGGGTGTGATCGTGCTGGAACTCCTCAACGAGTAGGAACCGACGCCGGTTCCCGCTCGCGATGTCAATCTCAAGGTCAATTCCGGCCGGTAGAGCCTGGTCGGCACGATCGCCGACGAACCGGGTCACCGATGGCCACCTGGACGGCGGCCCGTCAGCCCCCGCTGATCCAGGTCTCTGAGAAGGCGAGGAACGCCGAACTGCTCGCCCGCCCGAAAGCGTCGCGCGGGAACGCCGATCCGGCGGCGCTGACGCCGTTGAAGCGAGCCCGACCCTGTCGGGCACTGACGAAGACTGAGAGCATCCGGTGCTTGCCCGTCGCAGATCGTTCTGCCGGAACGTCGAGGCAGAAGGTGTCGTACAGGTCGGACCACTCGAGTTCGAGATGGACGCCCGGTCCGATGACGATCTCCCGCCAGGTGGAGGTGTGATCGCCCTCGTGAGTGAAGCGATCCGCCGCCCGGTAGGTCACTTCACTAAGGCGCGGGTTCCCTTTGAAAGCGCCGAAGTTGGCGACGAAACTACCCGCCAGATAGCGTGCGAGCGGTTCGTTATCGGTCAGACACACGTTGGGCCGCTGCGCGGTGGCGCTACCTGCGGGAGAGAGGAGCGCGAACGCGGCGTGGCCCGGCCCGTGCGGAGAGACGACGACGCGGAAGAACGTGACGAGCCCGGTATACGGCCCATCCACCTTCTCGCGGAGATAAATGCCTGGATTCTCTCCGCTCCAGTCGACGGCTCCGGGAATCACCGACATGTGTATCCTCCCCCCGGGCATTCTACCAGCGAGGTGATTCGATGCTCGTCCTGTTCGTGACCGTGAACGTGAAGCCGGAGCATCGCGAGGAGGTCCTGCGGGGCATCCACATCGACGCCACCGGGGCGCAGAAGGATGAACCGGGGTGCTTGCGCTTCGACATCATTCAGGACCAGAACGACCCGAATCGCTTCTACTTCTACGAGGTCTATCGGGACCAGAAGGCGTTCGAGGCCCACCTGGCGGCGCCGCACTTCGCCGCCTGGCGAGACATCCCGAAGAGCTACTTCTCGGCCGAAACCACCGTGCTGCGCGGACACAACCTCTCGCCGAGCGACGCCGACTACCGCTAACCGCGGCGGACGACGCCGCCTCTCCGCCTACTGGCGCACGAACTTCTGGAAGCCGTTCTCGCCGGTAACCTCGGCGATGTAAACATCACCCCGCGAGTCCACCGAGATCGAGTGCGCGGCGTTCTCACGCCGTGGCGCCACGCTCTGGTACTCCCATGCCGCGATCTTCTCCCCTTCGAGCGAGCGGATCGAAATGCGGCCGCGCCCTTCGGCCAGGTACAGGACGTCGGACCGACCGCCCTGACCCCGCGTCGGGACGAAGATTTCCATCGGACTGAGCAGGTCACGCCACTCGCCGGTGAACGCCCCGCTCCGGTCGAACAATTGCACGCGCCCGTTCTCGCGATCGCAGACGAGCACCCGGTTCCGCTGGTCGACGACCACATCGTGGGGCAAGGCGAATTCGCTCGGCCCGGTCCCCTTGGCGCCCCACGATCGGATGAGTTTCCCCTGCCGGTCGAACCGATGGACGCGGAACTGGCCGTAACCATCGGAGACGTAGATCTCCCCGTCAGTCGTCTCGACCGCCTTGGTGGGCTGATTGAACGGCTGATCGGGCGGGCCGGCCTGACCGGACGTACCGATGACCTGACGCACGCGCCCGTCGGTCGTATAGCGGACGACGACGTGGCGGTCGCGATCGGTGACGAGCAGTTCGTCGCGCTCGTTGAACCAGATGCCGTGGGGATGGTAGAAGTTGCCCAGTCCCCAGCGATCGCGCAGTCGGCCGTCTGGCTCGAAGATGAGGATCTCCGCGCGGGGCGATCGCACGAAGACGTAGACGCGATCGCGCGAGTCGCAGGCGACGCCCTGCGAAACGCCAAACGCGGGCACGCCGCCCTCGCGCCGGCCCCAGGAAGGATCGCGTTCGTACGTGTAGGTTCCCTCGCCAAAGATCATGGTCCGTCTCCTTAGGGGGACTCCGGATTGGTCCGCGCCCCACGCGCCGGTACGATTCAACCACATGCGCGCCGAAGTCGCTGACGGCATCCGTCGGAGCCTGCCTGAGTTCCGGGTGCGCCGACAGGTCGATCCGGTGGTGGTGCCATCGTTCGCGCAGCAAGTGAGCGAGGCACTGATCCGAAGCCGTTCGGCTCCCGCCGTGGCACCGGCGACCGCCCCATCAACGCCCGCGACCGCGGTGGCGCCGGCACCCGGCCTCGAACCGAGCGCAGCCTACGATCCCCTGAGAGGGCGGAATCTCCCCCCAGAGCGGGCCGAGATGA
This sequence comes from Chloroflexota bacterium, assembly GCA_016875715.1. GTDB lineage: Bacteria > Chloroflexota > UBA6077 > FW602-bin22 > FW602-bin22 > VGOZ01. The sequence goes on from VGOZ01000033.1 coordinate 23,891, forward strand.
TCGGGAAGGCTCACGAGATGCTCGGCATCCCGTACCTGAGGGGTGGTGATACGCTGGCTGGCCTGGACTGCAGCGCGTACCTCAGCCGCGTCTGGGGCGTCAGCCGTCAGACCACCGACACGCTCCCTGGGATCGCGGTGCCAGTCGCAAAGGAAGACCTGCTGCCGGGAGATGCGCTCAACCTGCCCACCTGGAAGGATGCCGATCGCTTCGGGCACGTGCGGCTGTTCGATCGCTGGGCCGATCCGGAGAGGACGCGAATGTGGGTCTATGAGGAGACGGCGGTCACGAGATACGCGGTCCACCGCGTGATCGACTACGACCCGGCGTACCAGCCGCTGCGCCTGAAGAGGCTTGCAGCGTGATGCACGCGGGGGGCGACTCCAGCCGGTCGACCCTCGAAGGCATCGTGGGAGCGCTCGCCGGTCAGATCATCGTCCTGCTGGCGCAGAACCGCGCGCTGCAGGAGATCCTTGCCCGACGCGGCATCGCCGACCTCCCCGAGGTCCGGGATCTGACCCTGACGATTCTGGAGACCGATCTGGACTCCCTGGCCGACGACCTCCTCCCCGAGGAACTGAGCGTCTCGGTAAAGGCGACCCTCCGCGAGGCGCTGCGGTCCGCGCGAGGGGGAGGCTGATCGCCCTACACTGAGGTCGTGCGAGACCCGCGGTCAGTCTACCCCGAGATCGGCGAGGAGGCGTTCCACGATCTCACCCGGACGTTCTACGCCGGTGTGGCGAACGATCCCCTTCTCCGTCCGCTCTATCCCGAGGAGGACCTCGAGGGAGCTCGACAGCGGCTGACCTCGTTCCTCATCCAGTTCTTCGGTGGCCCGCCCACCTACTCGATGGAGCGTGGACACCCCCGCCTCCGGATGCGCCATTTGCCGTTCCGCATCGATGGGGCCGCACGGGACGCGTGGGTGACGCACATGCGGACCGGTCTGGATCGCCTCGATCTCGCTGCGGACGTACGCGAGACGATGGACCGGTACTTCGAGGATGCCGCGACGTTTCTCATCAACACAGATCGCGCGGCGCACCCGTTGGGGGTCGTTCGCGCCGAGGAGTTGCGCCATGGTTGAGGTTCGCCAGCCGCCCGCCGACTTTTTGGCCCGCGCCGAGTCGGAGCCGGTGCCCCACGGGCAAGTTGCGCTCTGGTATACCGGCGGCGCCGGGTACATCTACCGAACGCCGACAACGACGCTGCAGATCGACCCCTTCTGCGGGAAATCGATCGACGCGAACTGGAGCCGTCTGATCGCGCCGCCTTTTGACCCCGCGCGAGTCACGAGGTGCGATGCGATCCTCTCGACCCACGAGCACCTCGATCACTGCGACCCGGAGACGCTCAAAGCCATGGCGGGAGTGACGACCTGCCCGCTCATCGGACCGGCGAGTTCGACGGACGTCGCGCGGGAGTTCGGCTGGCCGGCAGCGCGGCTCGCCCCGCTCGCCTGGGGCGAACGCACCATCGTCGGCGATGTGACGATCACAGCGATCCAGTCGAACGATCCGATGGCGAAGGGATGCAACGGCTACGTCCTAGAGGCGCAGGGACTGGTCGTGGTCAACATGGGCGATAGCCTCTGGTACAACGATATTGGCAAGCAACTCGCGCCCTGGTCGGTGGATGCCATCTGCGTCTCGGTCGCCCAGAATCCGCCCGGCGAGACGTACTACATGAGCGAAGTGGACGCCGCGCGCATCGCCCGGGACGTCAACGCCCGGGCGCTAATCCCCCACCATTGGGACCTCTGGCGCTGGGTCGCACTCGATCCCCGCCGCATCGCCGCGGTCGCGCCGTGGTACGCGCCGGCGACGGTCGTCTGCCCGGCGCGGTACTGCGAGCGAATCAGCCTCATTCGGGCTGGATCGGACGGTCTCGCAGTCGTGTGACGCCGTCGCGCTCCCACTCCTGGGGTCAGGAGAGGGCCGGGGTGAGGTTGCCCGAGATCTCTACGGATCGCTGAGGGTTACCGCCTTCCCGGTCCGACCCGACTCGTAGATACCCTGGATGATCGCGACGACGCGGCGCCCATCGAGGCCGGTGACGGCGGGCTCACGCTTCTCGCGCGCCGCATCGATGATGTCGCGCAGCTGGTGCGCGTGGAAGTTTGGCAGATCGCCCGCGCCATAGTCGAGCGCGTGCTCGCGGGACACGCCGACGATGTTCTCCTCGCCCGGAATCGTCCAGATATCGTTCGTGCCAATATCGCTCGGGCCCGTGCGCGTCCTGCGCTGCTCGGGCGGGATCTCCCAGCAATCGAGACTGACCGTGGCGCCGGAGTCGCCCACGATCGTCACGCCGTGGATGCGTCGGGCCGGGTTCATGCTCACGGTGCCTTTGATGATGCCAAGTCCGCCCGACTTGAACTTGAGGACGCAGACCGCGTTGTCCTCGATCTCTACGTAGGGGTGGTTCACGTTCGCCCAGTACGCCTTCAACTCGACCGCCGGTCCGGCGTACCAGAGCAGGAAGTCGATGTTGTGAGGCGACTGGTTGGTCATCACGCCACCACCCTCGGTGTCCCATCGGCCGCGCCATGCATCGCGTTTGTAGTACGCCTCGTCCCGCCACATCTCGCAATACGACTCGCCCATGACGATACGTTCGCCGAGTTTGCCGTCATCCTGGGCTTTCTTGATGCGCTGCGCAGCGGGGAACCACCGCCGTTGCGACATGACCGAGACGAACGTTCCCGCCTTCGCAGCGGCCTCGAGCACCTGATCCGCCTCGGCGAGCGTGTTTGTAAACGGCTTCTCACAGACCCCGTGGATGCCGCGCTCGGCGGCGAGGACGAGCGGGTGGGCGTGGTGCGGGTGGGGGGTACAAACGCAGACGACATCGATCCCACCAGCGTCGAGCATCTGCTTGGCATCGGTGAAATGCCGCTTCGCCCCGAACTGGCGCGCGAATTCATCGGCCCGGCCGGCCTGAACGTCGCAACAGGAGATGAGTTCTGCGTCGCCATCCATCACCGCGAGCCCAGCGGCGTGGGCGCGCGCGATTCCTCCTGTACCGACGATGCCGAATCGGACCTTCGATGCCACCTGTGTGCCCCCGGCGAAAGTGTCGCGGCGATCCTATCACTTCACCGTGGTGCGTCCCGCCAGATGCGGACGCGGTCGGATCAGGCCGTTGGCGCGTCTGGCTCCACACGGAGCGCGACGATACGGTCCCGGCGCAGGGCATCCTCGGCCGCGTCGGCGGCTTCACCGTCACCCGGAACATCGATGACCGGTTCGGCGACACGGAGCAGTTGAAGGATCACCGCGTCCTGCCAGCGGTCGCGGTTGGGGCTCCCGGCTGGAGCGACGAGCGCCTCCTCGACGTAGAAGCCGGCCATGTCGATCTCAATCGCCTCGAACGCTCGGTCGACGGTGGCCCGATGGAACCGCTCCCGACGTTGCGCCGCGTCGAACGCGTCCGAGGCGCGGGGCGTGAAGACGATCTTGGGGCCTCTGCCCAAGAGGCGCAGGATGATCGGTGCGCCGAACCGCTCGGTCGCACAGATGAGACGAATCTCCTTACCCGCAAGCCCGAGGCGCTCCCCCCAGGCATGGGCGAAGGCCTCCCATCGGGCAGGAATAGCCGGCTTCTCGTAGTCCATGCGTCGGAACGATCCTCCTGAGGAGCGGCGCCGATTGTAGCCACCGTGTGGGGTGCCACCGCGAGCGTCGTGCCCCGCGTGGACACACGGCATCCGCCCGACTCGAGTATTGTGTGCCCGGTGCGAGGGGGTGAGGAGTGTTCAGGCTGAAGATCACCGAGATCGCGTTCCACCGGTATGCCTGGGAGGTGCGCGACCTGGGTGTTGACTACAACGGATTCAATCAGGTCTACGAGCCAGGTGCACGGCGCACGATGACGGGTAACATCGTGACCATCCAGACCGACGCCGGTATTCGAGGCGAGTTCGCGGGCGGCGATGACGCGTCGATGACACAGATCGCGGGGTTCGCGCGCTATCTCCTCGGGCGTGACCCTCTCCAGCGCGAACTCATTCACGCCGACATCAAGCGCGCCAACCGCAAGAACGACCGATTCGGGATGGGGCCGGTCGACTGCGCGCTCTGGGACATCGCCGGGAAGACCTACGGAGCATCGGTCGTGCAGCTGCTCGGCGGGTGGAAGACCCGCCTACCGGGTTATGCCTCGACCTACCACGGAGACCATCAACCGGATGGCCTCAACAGCCCGGAGGCGTTCGCGTCGTTCGGCATCCAGTGCCGGGACATGGGCTACCCGGGCATGAAGATCCACCCGTGGGGGAATCCGGACATCCGCCGCGAGGTGCAGACGGTCCTAGCGGCGCGCCGCGCGGCGGGCGATGAGTTCGATCTGATGCTCGATCCCGCGTGCGAGTACTCGACCTTCATCGACACGCTCCGTGTCGGCCGGGCCTGCGACGAAGCACGCTTCCTCTGGTATGAGGACCCGATGAAGGATGGGGGTATCTCCATTCAGGCCTACCGGAAACTGCGCGAGTTGATTCGCACGCCCATCCTCATCGGCGAGCACACGCGCGGACTCGAGACGCATACTGACCTGCTCGTGCACGGGGCAACCGATCTCCTGCATACCGACCCGCTCTACGACATGGGCATCACCGGATGCATGAAGATCGCCCACGCGGCGGAGGGGTTCGGCCTCGACGTACAGTTGCACGCGCCGGGGCCGGCGCAACGCGCCCTCATGGCGTCGATCCGGAACACCAGTTACTACGAGATGGGCCTGGTCCACCCCAGATTAGGTCAGGCGATCCGGGCGCCGATCTACGCCGATGACTATCGCGATGGTCTGGACGCGGTCGATCACAACGGGACTGTCCCGGTCCCGACCGGACCGGGCCTCGGCGTCACCTACGACTGGGAATGGATCGCCCGTCATAGGGTCGACGGGGCGACCTACCAATAGCTCAAGGGGAGGGGTTCGTATGAGGATCACGCTGGACATCCCAGACGCGATGTTCCATCGACTGCTGGACGACGTTCCTCTACCACAAATGGCGCTCGTCGAGTATCGGATGGAGACCCCCGCGCCGATCGACGACGTGGCCGAGGCGGTCCATGCCACGGTGCGTCGCGCCGAGATCGCCGGGGCGGTGCGTCCGGGCGCGCGGATCGCTATCGGCGTCGGGAGTCGCGGGGTCGCCCGACTCGGCGAGATGGTGCGTGCGCTGGTTGCGGCGCTGCGCGATCTGGGCGCCGATCCTTTTGTGATCCCGGCGATGGGTAGCCACGGCGGCGCCACGGCGGATGGCCAGCGGGAGGTCATCGCGCGGCTCGGCGTGGATGAGACGAGTGTGGGTGCCCCGGTGATCGCCTCCATGGAGACGGAGGAGATCGGGCGAACAACCGATGGAATCGCGGTGCGTCTCGATCGCGCCGCGCTCGGCGCCGATGGGATCGTCTTCGTGGCCAGGGTGAAGCCGCATACCGCGTTTCGCGGCTCGTATGAGAGCGGCCTGGCGAAGATGATCGCGATTGGCCTCGGCAAGCAGTCGGGCGCGGCGGCCTGTCACGCGGCAGGTTTCGGCGACATGGCTCGACGCGTTCCGCTACTCGCCGAGGTCGCGCTGGCGACGGCGCCAATCCTCTTCGGCCTGGCAACTATCGAGAATGCGTACGATCGGCCCTTCCACGTCGAGGCGATCCCCGCCGGCGCGATCCTGGCGAGGGAGCCGGAATTGCTGGACCGAGCCCGGGCAGCGATGGCCCGGGTACCGTTCGAGCAACTGGACGTGATGGTGATCGACCGGATTGGCAAGAACATATCCGGCGATGGCGCCGATCCGAACATCACCGGAAAGTACCCGACCCCATTCGCGACCGGTGGACCGCGCGTCACCAAGCAGCTCGCGCTGGACCTGACTGATGAGACTGAAGGGAACGCCAACGGCATCGGCACGGCCGATCTCACAACAGCACGGGCGGTTGCGAAGATGAGCCTGGCGCAGACTTATCCGAACGGCCTCACCTCGACCGTGGTGGGACCCACGGCCATCCCGATGATTCTTCCCGACGATCGGCTGGCCCTGCAGGCGGCGATCCTGACCTGTAATCCGGTCGGTCCCGAGCCGCGGGTGATGCGCATTGCCGATACGCTCACACTGGGCGAGTTCATGGTTTCCGGATCACTGCTCGAGGATGTAGCGCGGGATCGCGCTCTGACGATCATTGAAGTCCCACGCCCTCTCGTCTTCGATACGAACGGCGCCCTGCTGGACCTCGGAACTCCAGGGCGAATCGCTGTGGGAGCGCGTGCAGGCTGAGTCCCGTTTCTTGCCGGTACCGAGCCGGTGGCCATGAGAAGCGTGTCACACCACACTACCGCGTCGTAACCCATGGGCAGGCGGTGCAACGGGCCGCACCGCTCGAGTCGCGCGCCGGAGGCGGGCGAACTGGGTACACCCGCTCCGGCAGCGCGACCTCAGTACGCGCGGGCGAGCAGCACGCGGTGGGGCCCGGGTCGGCCGCAGACCAGGCAGGCTCCCGTCTGACCCTGGGAGTCAAAGGGAAGGCATCGGATCGTGGCGCCGGTCCGCTCCTTCACCGTCTGCTCGCAAGCCGCATCACCGCACCAGGACGCCATCTTGAACCCCGGCTGCTCGCGGATCGTGGCGGCCAGTTCCGCGACAGTGGCGACGGAGGAGGTTCGCTCCTCCCGGAGAGCGCGGGCGCGGGCGAACAGCCCTGCGTGGACATCGGCCAGCCGTGCCTCCACGGCGGCGACAAGACCATCGAGCGGCGCGGAACTCTTCTCCCGGCTGTCGCGACGCACCAGCACCGCCTGACCGCTGCGCACGTCGCGCGGGCCGATCTCGATCCGCAGCGGGACGCCCCGCATTTCCCACTCGTTGAACTTCCAGCCCGGGCTGCGATCGGACCGATCGACCTCGACCCGGAATTGGCGTCGGAGCGCTCGTTCAGCGGCGTTGACCGCCTCGGTTACGCCGCCATCCTCGCCGCCCCGGCCGGGGATCGGCACGATGACCGCCTGGACTGGCGCCACCTTCGGCGGGAGGATCAGGCCGGCGTCATCACCGTGGACCATGATCAGCGCGCCGATGATGCGCCAGGAGAGCCCCCAACTGGTCGTATGGACGTGCTTGCGCACGCCATCCATATCCTGGAATGTGATGTTGAATGCTTTCGCGAACCGGTCGCCGAAGTAGTGTGACGTGGCCGATTGGAGCGCCTGCCCGTCTGGCATGAGCGATTCGATGGTGTAGGTCTCGGCCGCTCCGGCGAACTTCTCCGCCTCTGACTTCCGCCCCGGCACGACCGGGATGGCCAACTCGCCCTCGACAAAGTCGCGGTAGATCTCGAGCATCCGCATTGTCTCTTCGCGGGCTTCCTCGGCCGAGCGATGTGCGGTATGCCCCTCCTGCCACATGAACTCCGAGGTGCGCAGGAAGAACCGAGTCGTCTTCTCCCACCGGAGCACGCTGCACCACTGGTTGAGGAGCATCGGCAGGTCGCGCCAGGAGTCGATCCAACGCGAGTACATCGTCATGATGATCGCCTCGGAGGTCGGGCGAATCGCGAGGCGCTCGTTCAACTCCTCTTTGCCCGCCTGGGTCACCCACGCGACCTCGGGCGCGAACCCCTCGACGTGCTCGGCCTCCTTGGTGAGGAGGCTCTCCGGCAGCAGCAGGGGGAACTGCGCGTTTTTGTGGCCTGTCGCTTTGAACCGCGCGTCGAGGCCGGCCTGGATGTTCTCCCAGAGGGCGAAGCCGTACGGGCGGACCACCTGGAAACCATGGATCTGCCAGTAGTCGGCCAGTTGGCCCTTGAGGATGACCTCGGTATACCAGCGCGAGAGGTCAACGCTCTTCTTCGTGAGTTCGACCACGAACTCAGGTCGGGTCTGGGTCTCCACGGGGGGCGCCTCCCGATGATGGAGGGCGATTCTAGCGAGCGACCGGGCGCACACCCGCGGCATTCATCGGCCCGGCGATCCCTCCAGAGCCGCACGATCACCCGTGCATCCTCCGCAATGAACCTGGCTCCGTGCCGCCACGGGCCTCCATCTCCGGAATCACCCGATTCCGGATGCCCCTGCCCCGAGCCTCGACGTACCCGTAGTCACGCCGCTGAACGGGACGACCCGCTGCGGCGCGACGCCGCGCTATGCCTCACCGCATCAGTATGACACCGGGGCAAGGCCCCGCACATCGAGGACGTCGCCACAGGCCGCCCGGAAATGGTTGACATCCGCCCCGTGGGCGCGCATCCTGCGACGCAGATGGCCGCGCCGGTCCGCTGGTTCACCCCGTACATCACGACCGTCCTCGTTTCGGCCATGGCGGAGTCGTCCTCGGGCCGCTGAGCGAGCAAAGGAGCATCGCGCAGGCCCCGGGGACCGAGAAGCCCCGGGGCCTTTCTCATTCCCGTGAGGAGGAAGGTCCCATGCGCGCGATCGAGGTCGAGAACCTGCGTCGCGACTTCAGGCTCCGGGTACCCCGAACCGGCGGGCTTGGCCCCCTCGCCGACGTCGTGCGTCCCCGCATCCGTGCGGTCACCGCGGTCGACGGCGTCTCGCTCGCGATCGACCCGGGCGAACTCATCGCCTTCCTCGGTCCGAACGGCGCGGGCAAGAGCACCACGATCAAGATCCTGACCGGCATCCTCCACCCGACGTCCGGT
>VGOZ01000034.1 GCA_016875715.1 Chloroflexota bacterium
GCTTCCACCGCGCCAGCGCCGCCGGCATCGTGCGCACGCCCGTGTCCTCCCGCCCAATCGACCCCAGTCCGACTGAGCCGAGTGAACATAACATGGCGGCTGCGCATCTCACCGGGAACTCACTTTAGTGCCCTCACCCCACCGGCCGGCGCCGACCGCGGCCGTCCGGCGGGGACCGCGCGCAGACGCCAACGACCGTCGGACGCCACGTCCGACTCGCGCTCGCCCGCCCACACGCCGCGTGGATCGCCCGGCGCCATTGGCGCCGGAGGAGAGCCGCGATCGGCGAATCCTCGTCCACGTTGTGCCCGGACTCGAGGAGCTCGCGATGGAGGAGATCCGCGCGGCGATCCCCGAGGCCCGACCGATCACCTCCTTTCGCCGCTTTGACGATCGCACCTCGATCCTGGAGTTCAGCGGGACGAGGCAGACCCGTCTCTGGCTGCGACTGCGCACCGTGGAAGACGTGTTCATCCTCGCCGCGCGCGGCCGGGATATCCGGCACGGATCGGCGGGGCTTTCCGACATCTCCGCCGTGGTGCTCAAAGCGGCGCGAGTGGACGATGCCCTGCGCGGCTTCATGCAACAGCGCCGCGCCGCGCCGAAGACCTTCCGGGTCGTGGCACGATTATCGGGCGCACAGGGATTCCGTCGCGTCGACGCGCAGAGCGCGGTGGAGAGCGCGCTCCGGCAACGCTGGCGCGGCGTCCGACCGGCATCTGGCGACGAAGCAGACGTGGAGGCCTGGCTCAGCATCGTCGGTGGCATGGCGCTTGTTGGCGTCCGCGTCAGTGGCGGCGAAATGCGCGCGCTGCCCGAGGGCGTCCGGCCGCTTCCCGGCTCGCTGAAGCCGGCGGTCGCGCGCGCGATGGTCCTTCTGTCCGAACCGAAACCGACGGACTTCGTCGTCGACCCGTTTTGCGGTGCGGGCACGCTCCTCATCGAGCGCGGCCTCACCGAAGAGTTCGCGGCGCTACTTGGCGGCGATAGCGATCGATCTGCTGCCCAGCGCGCCCGAGTGAACGCGCGGGCTGCGGGCGTGAACATGGCCGTGAAGCAGTGGGACGCACTCGAACTTCCGCTCGAGACGGCCAGCGTCGATGTGATCCTGACCAATCCTCCCTTCGGCCGGCAATTCGGCCTGCCTGACGGCGCCGTCGATCCGGCGGCGCTGTATGCCCGATTCCTGAGTCAGGTGGGTCGCGTGCTCCGAGCCGAGGGGCGCGCGGCCATCCTCACCGCGGCACAGGATGCGCTGGAGGGCGCGCTTGCCGGTACCGGGCTGCGTGTCCAGCGCCGGGTCGGCCTGGGCCTCCGAGGACTGCCGGCGACGATTTACCTCCTTCGCCGTGGCTGAGGGTGCCGACGGGCGGATCATCCAGGATCTGGTCACCGCGATTGTTGCCGCCTACATCGGCGGACTGATCGCGCAGCGCCTCCGTCAGCCGGTCATCCTCGGGTACTTCCTGGGTGGGTTCGCGATGAACGTGATCCCGATCCATTTCGTCGACAGCCACAACGTGGAGATCTTCGCCGAACTCGGAGTCGCACTCCTCATGTTCGCCGTGGGCATCGAGATCAGCCCGCGCGAGATTCGCTCCTTCGGGCGCTCCGGCTTGCTGGTCGGGTTCGTACAGGTGGCTCTGACTGTCGCGCTCGGTGTCGCGATCGCGCCGATGATGGGTATGTCGCTTCGTCAGGGCATTCTCATCGGCGCGCTCCTCGCGCTGACGAGCACTGTCGTCACGATTCGCGTGCTGCTGGCGCGGAGCGAGACCGGTGCCCCCCACGGTCGATTCGCGGTGGGCGTCTGCGTGGCGCAGGACATTGCGATGGTGCCCATGGTGGCGCTCCTGCCTATCCTCACCAGCGCCTCGGTGGAGGACCCCCTACCCACCCTGGGAAGCGCGTTCGTCAGCGGAGCCATGCTCGTGGCGGCAGTCTACCTGGTCGGGTTGAAGGTCGCTCCCTGGCTGCTCGATCGCGCCGCGTTCATGCGCTCGCATGAACTGTTTCTGCTGGGCTCGGTGAGTTTCGCGCTCGGCGTCGCCGCGCTCAGTCAGTTCGCCGGATTTTCGCTGGCGTTTGGCGCGTTCCTCGCCGGTCTAGGCCTGGCGACCTCGGGTTATCGCGCCCAGATCATCGGCGAGGTGAGGACGCTCCGGGATCTCTTCGCTTCGCTCTTCTTCGTCTCGCTCGGCCTGCTGCTTCAGCCGTACGTTGTCGTCACCCGGGCGGACGCTCTCGTCACTCTGCTCGCGGCGACGCTCCTGGGAAAGGGGGCAATCGTCGTCGCGGCTGGCGCTCTTCTCGGGCAGCGCGCGCGGATGCTCGTCCCCGCCGCACTCGTGCTCGCGACGATGGGCGAGTTCTCGTTCGTGCTCGCCCGTCTGGGCATCGCGTCCGGTGCGCTCTCGTCCGAGGACTTCGATCTCATCGTCGCCACGGCGCTGATCTCGATCCTCATTGCCCCGTTCCTTCCCCGCCTCGCCGATCCCCTTATCACGCTCGGCGAGCGCATCCCGCTGCTCCGCACCAGCTTCACCCAGCCCGTCGAGATCCACGGCGATACCGAGGGTCTGCGCAATCACACCGTCATCTGCGGCTACGGCAGGGTCGCCCGCGAACTCGCCAGCGCGCTCGCGGCGCGCAGGTTCACCTACGTCGTCGTCGAGCTGAATCCCGAGATCGTCGCCACCCTCCGAGCGCGCGGGGTGCCAGTCGCCTACGGCGATGCGGCGAATCCCGTGGTGATGGAGCACCTTCGCCTTGAACGGGCGCGTCTGCTCGCCGTGCTCATCCCGGATGGCGTGACCGCGGAACTGATCTGCCAGCATGCACGATCGCTCCACCCTCGTCTCGACATCGTCGCGCGTGCGGTGGACGAACGGGTCGTCAACCGGCTCCGCGCGATACCGGTATCCGAGGTGGTCCAGCCGGAGTTCGAGGCCGGCATAGAGGTCATCAACCACGCCCTGCGTCGGTACGGCGTCGTGGGTCCGGAGCTTGCCCAGGCGACGATGGGCCGGCGGGCCGCGTTCTATCGCCGCGTGACGTCCGAGGAGGAGGGGGACTGAAAATTCCATAGCATCGGCAGGCAGCGGTTGTTTCCGCCTGCCCGTACCGAGCGGCTATCCGCCGAGGCCGGTGTACTCGTCCCGGAAGTCCCAGATCCGGGTGCGCTCGGCGTCGATCCGCAAGAGCATCCCCTCCCAGTTGAAGCCATCCACGTAGGCGTTGCCGACCTTCTCACCCAGGTAGCGGATCGCGATGCGCCGCACCGCTTCCCGCTCTCCCTCGATGATGAGCGTGGCGCGCCCGCGCATTTCGATCCCGCAGTAGGGCGGCGTATCGTCGTACAGCACGAGACTGACCCGTGGATCGCTCCGGACGTGCTGCCCTTTGACGTCGTTGCGTCCGACGTGGACCCAGAACGTCCCCTCGCGCCACTCGTGCCAGACCGGCGAAAGGAGCACCATACCGTCTCTACGGTAGGTCGCAAGGGTCGAACACTTTGGGGCGTGCAGCAGGTCGGCGATATCGTCGGGCGTCAGGTCGCGTCGCACGGGGCCTCCTCAGGTCTCCAGCCGGGAAACGACGTGTTCGGCGAAGTACGCGGCGCTGTCCATTGCCGGGAAATCCGCGAAGCGCAGGATCACGTGACCGACGCCAAGCTCGGTGAAGGCGCGGATCTGGTCGGCCACATCGCCCGGCTCACCGATCAGGCAGGCCTCGTCGCCGCCTGAAGCCTGGTAGAAGCGGCTCGCCTGGGCGAGACGGCGGGCCTCGGCGCGGGTGGGCGCCACCGCGACGACGCCGGTCTCCCACGTCAGTGCGATGGTGGCCGGATCGCGTCGGATCGTCGCGCAATGCCCGGAGAGAACGTCGAGTTTGCGCCGGTACGTCGCGGGTGACCCGCCCGGCATGTTCCACCAGTCGGCGTGACGCGCGACCGCGCGGAGTGTCAGTTGCTCACCGGCACCGCCGATCATGATCGGGATCGGTGGGTCCGGCATCGGGTTGCAGTACGCGTCGGTGACCGAGAAGTGGCGGCCGTGGAACGTCGCGGGCGAGGCCGTCCACATCGCGCGCATGATCTGCACTCCGTCCTCAAGTTGGCCGATGCGGATTGCCGGCGGGGGATACGGATAGCCGTAGGACGTGTACTCATCCTCCTTCCACCCCGCGCCGATACCCATGATCAGCCGCCCGCCCGTGAGTAACTGCGTTGTCGCGGCCATCTTGGCCAGAAGCGCGGGATTTCGAAACGAGTTATTCATCACCACATGGCCAAACCGATAGCGCGGAAACACCGCCGCAAAGTGGCAGATTGCCGACCAGGCTTCGAGCGTATCCGGGTGCGGCCCGCGCCACCCGTTCCCGGGCACGACGTGATCGGAGAGCCAGGCGGTCCGAAAGGCACCGTCGAGATGGCGCAGGTGGTTCTCGATCTGCCGGACGAGCACGGTGCCCGGCGCGTCGTCGGCCGGCCACATCGGCACTCGCCAGCCAAGCTCGACCCGCACCACGAGGCGCCATCCTATAGGATGGCCCGGTGAGCCGTCGGCTCGACGACTGGGATCTCGCCGATCGCGAGGGAGAGCGACCCCGGTCGCCCGTCACGCCCGACGTACTCGTTGCCGCGGAGCGGATCCTTCACGAAAGGCGAGCCGTCCTGTTGGGCGAGGTTGGCGCGCTCGCGCGGCAAGCGGCCGACGTCGGTGCGAGGCCGCAGTACGGCAAGAGGATCGGCGACCACACCCCCGACGCGGTTGAGTCGCGGAAGAATGCGATCGTCGAGGGGGCACTCCGGGCACGACTTGCCGAGGTCGACGCCGCGTTGGAGCGGATCGCGCGTGGTTCCTATGGCCGCTGCGCGCGGTGCGGGCGAGTCATCGATGCCGAGCGCCTGCGGGCGCTGCCGTGGGCAACCGCGTGCGTGATTTGCCCGTAGGGCCACGGCAGGACAGAACTGAGCGGGCGGCACTTGCGGGCGCCCGCCGTCTCTCAGTCCAGGTGGAAGACCTCATCCAACTGCAGCATCGCCTGGTCCGGTCGACGCCCGGACTCGATCTCGAAGAACGGCGCCATGTCCCGCTGCCAGCGCAGGTTGACCTCTCGTTCGGCCATCAGTGCCCGGGCGCGATCGAAGTCGTCCGTCTCCAGGTAGCCAAAAAGCAGGCCATCGTCCCGCATGAAGAGCGAGTAGTTCTTCCAGCCAGTCTCACGCAGCGCCTGGAGCATCTCCGGCCAGACCTCGCGGTGCCGGCGCCTGTATTCGGGGATCATCGACTCCTTGACCTTGAAGCAGAACCCGACCCTCACGCCATCCTCCTCGTTCAGAGCCGCCCTGAGACCCGCCCCAGGAGCAGCAGCATCCAGTTGTAAAAGACCTGCGTCCGCCACTGCGTGTCCGTCCACCAGAGTCGGTCGCCAATTTCGGGGTCACGCACCAGGATCTGACCGACTGCGATCCCCTCGCCGCCGAGGATGCGATCGGCGGCCAGGAGGACGCGTCGACTGCCACCCGGCGCGCCGACGAACTGGACGCGGCGCCATCCGCGCGCCCGTGCCTCCACCGCCAGCGCACTCAGCGACTCGTACAGATCCTCACCGTGCGGCACCGCCACGATCCGCTCCGGCGGTACTCCGGCGGCGGCGAGGTGGTCCGCGCGGGGACTACCCACCGCCGGCGCCAGGACATCCGGTGAAAACGGCCTGCCCAGCACAACGATCGGCACCCTCGCTTCACGGGCGACCTCCGCAATCCGCGCGTCCGACCATGTCGTCCTCAGGTTAGCGCCGACGATGAGGGCCTGGGGGTCGGCGATCGGCCTCTCGAGATCGAGCGACGCGAGGGTCGCCGCGAGGAAGGCGTGGCGCTGCGTGAGAGCGACGACGAGCCCGGCCAGCAGCGTGAGAAGGAGCACCGCGGCCGCGACCTGGATCGGGCGACGGGGCAAGCGGTAGTAGAGCGCGGGATCGCGGGTGCCCAGATGACCAGAGTAGCATGGCCCCGTGGACGCGCCGGAGGTTCAGCAGCACGCTGAGCGGATCGTCGAGGCGATCGCCCATCGCTCGGCGCAGGATGCCGGTCTGTCGATCGAGCAGGTTCAGAGCCTTCTGGTCCTGCGCGTGCGCGAGGAGGCCGAACAGCTGGGGATCCGTCCGCGCGCGCTGATGGGCGCGGTCTGGCGCGCCTGGGAGCGGCGCGATCGTCCACCGCTGCTTGGACCGAGCGAGACAATGAGGGTCCTCGAACGGCTCGCCGAGCGCGGCCTGGTGACGATGCGCCGGCAGGAGCAGGGCGACCCGCAGGTGATCTGGTGCGGCCTGCCCGACGACCAGGTCGATGCCCGGTTGGCGCAGATGGACCCGCCACTCAGCCACGAGGAGCGACTCTTCGTCGAGGGCATCCGCCGGCACCTCGCCGCCCGCGCTCGGGGCGTGTGGCACTCGTGGGAGGCCGAGCGCCCGTGAGCGTCCCGGCCTGGCATCCCGGGCCTCGCGAGTTTGCCCGTGCCCGGGTTCTGCACTTCGCACGGTCCCTGGGCGTCGCGACCCCGGCGGACCTCAACGCGATCGCGCGGGCTGATCCCGGCGCCTACTGGGAGGGCGTCTCCCGGTTCCTCGGCATCCCGTGGTCGCGGCCGTTCGAGCGCGCGCTCGATCTGACCGATGGTCTGCCCTTCGCCCGCTTCTTCGTGGGTGGTCGGATCAACTACGCCGCGGCATGTCTCGCCGCCCGAAGCGAGGGCGACGATCGCGCGGCGATTGTGTGGGAGGGCGAGGAGGGCAGTCGCGCGACGATCTCGCGCGCCGAACTGCGGCACCGCGTGGGTCGCTGCGCGCAGGCGCTTCGAGATCTTGGTGTCCGGCAAGGCGATCGGGTAGGGGTCTTCATGCCGCTCACACCGGAGTGCGTCGTCGCGGTACTCGCCTGCGGCCTCGTCGGCGCCATCTACACGCCGCTATTCTCCGGTTACGCCGCCGAGGCGATTGCACAGCGCCTGAACGACGCGGAGGCGGTGCTCCTCATCACGGCCGACGGAGTCCAGCGCCGCGGCCGGTTCGTGCCGATGCTCGCAATCGCGCGCGAAGCGGCCGTGCGGGCGCCCTCCGTGCGCCATCTCCTCGTCCAGCGCCGGGTGGGGCATCGAGAGATTGGCTGGGAGCCGGGCCGCACCCACTGGTGGCACGAGATCGTCGACCCGGGTCCCTCCGGTGTTGAAACGCCCCCGGCAGACACCGCGGCCGATGACCCGTTCATGCTCATCTACACCTCCGGCACAACCGGGCGGCCGAAGGCGATCGTCCACGTCCACGGCGGCTTCCCCATTAAGGCCGCGCACGATCTGGCGATGTGCTTCGACGTCCAGGGCGATGACCGCGTTTTCTGGCTCACTGACCTCGGCTGGATGATGGGACCCTGGCTCATCGTAGGGACACTGCTCCTCGGCGCGACGATGGTTCTCTACGACGGCGCGATCGACTACCCCGAGGCGGATCGGCTCTGGGGCATCGCGGCGCGGGCTCAGGCGACAGTCGTCGGCGTCGCGCCCACTGCGGTGCGCGCGCTGATGCGCCACCCGGTCGACCTTGTCCGGCGCCACGATCTCTCGCTCATCCGCGCGCTGGGCTCGACCGGCGAGCCGTGGAACGAGGCTCCGTGGTGGTGGTTCTTCACGCACGTCGGTGGCGGCCGCTGCCCCATCGTGAACTACACCGGCGGCACGGAGATCGGCGGTGGCATCCTCTCCGGGTCGACGGTGCAGCCGAATTGGCCGTGCGGCTTCTCCAGCCCCACTCCAGATATGGCCGCCGACGTCCTCGACGAGGCCGGACACTCCGTTCGCGACGCGGTGGGCGAACTGGCGATCCGTCAGCCCTGGGTCGGGATGGCGGCCGGGTTCTGGAACGACCACGATCGGTATCTTGAGACCTACTGGTCCACGTGGCCCGACATCTGGCGCCACGGCGACTGGGCACGCCGGGTCGGCACGGGCGACGACGAGCGTTGGTACATCGACGGCCGATCGGATGACACGATCAAACTCGCGGGGAAGCGGGTCGGTCCAGCCGAGGTTGAATCCGCGGCCACGACGCATCCCGCCGTCGCCGAGGCGGTCGCAATTGGCGTTCCCGATCCGCTTCGTGGGGAGATCCTCGTCCTGCTCGTCGTCCCGACGGTTGCCGCGGAAGCGGGCGACGCCCTGAGGCACGCGATAGCCGATCACATCGCTGCGCACCTGGGTCGCCCCCTCCGGCCCGCGCGCGTGGGCTTCGTTCGCGAGATCCCCCGGACGCGCAACGCGAAGATCGTTCGCCGCCTGGTGCGCGCCTGCTACCTGGGCCTCGACGACCGGGGTGACGTCAGCGCGGTGGAGAACCTGAGCGCGCTCGAGGCACTGCGCGAGATCGGGTGATAGTGGACAGTGGCTTGGGCTGCAGGTTAGGTAGCGGACATGCCGGTAAAACAGTGTGAAATGCTGAATCCGAACCCGCTGGATTCACCCGCATCACATTCGCGGCACGTATTCAGTTGGCTGATTGTGCTTCCCGTCGATGTGCGGGTCATTGAAAAACTGTTCGTGAGTATGTAGTCGCACGGCGGAACTGCACCACCTCTATCAACACCTGCTTCATCACGCGCCACCTACTGGCCACTATCCACTAGCCATTTCTCAAACCATCCCACCACCCGCGTCAGGTAATCGGCGCGGTGAGAGGGCGGTCCGATCCGCTGGAACAGGTGCGAACCTCCCGGGTAGCGGACGAATTCGACTTCGCAGCCCGCCACCTTGAGCGCGGTGTACATCTCCTCGCCCTGGCCGATCGGGCAGCGATCGTCCGACTCCCCGTGGACGATGAGTGTGGGCGTGGTCGCGCAGTGGGCGTGCGTTGAGGGCGATCTCGCCAGATACCAGTCACGGTTTGCGTGGGGCGGGCCGCCCCAGTGGTGCGCGCCGAAACTGTGGCCGATGTCGCTCGAGCCGTACATCGAGGTGAGGTTGAAGCAGGGCGCGCCGCACACCGCAGCCCGGAACCGATCGGTCTGACCGATGATCCAGGACGTCATGTACCCGCCGTAGCTGTAGCCGAAGACGCCCAGTCGGTGGTGGTCGATGTACGGTCGCGCCGCGACGTGATCGACCATCGCCATGAGGTCGCCGTAATCGTGGCCACCCCAGTCGTTGAAGACCGCACTGGTGAACGCGCGGCCGTACGAGGTCGACCCTCGCGGGTTGCAGAACAGCGTCACGAATCCGGCCGCGGCGAGCGCGAGCTGGACCGTCGTGAAGCCGTACCCATAAAACGCCTGCGGTCCACCGTGGATGTCCATGACGAGGGGATAGCGGGTCGCAGGACTGAACCCCGGCGGCTTGAGGATCCATCCCTCGATCGCGTACCCGGCGTGGGTCGTCTCCACCCGCTCCCAGGTAAGTCCCGCCCCGCCCACCAGCGGCCGTGAGAGGTTGGTGAGCGCGCGCGAGGCGCCCGTCCGACGATCGCGCAGGACGATCTCGCCCAGCGCCTCGGGAGATGCCTCCGTCTGGGCGACCAGGGTGCCCGTGCGGTCGGCACTGAAGTCGTTCCGCTGCGTCGCGGCGATCTCCTCTTCGGCGACCGTTCCCGTCATCACATCGAGCACGTACAGCCCGCTACGCGCGTTGCGTGCCGCCGCGAACAGCACCCGATTCTCGTCGAGCCACAGGGGTTGCGCCGGAGGGATGAGTGCCGGGAAGCCGCCGTTGGGCAGGATCGCCAGGTCGGTCGTGATCCGACGGGTCGCTCCACTCGCGAGGTTGTGGAGGAAGAACTCCGTCTGACCCGATCGATCTGGGTCACTGCTGAAAAGAAGAGACTGACTGTCCGGTGCCCAGGCCCAGGTCGCGATCGCGCCATCCTCTTCGCCGAGGCGTCGCGCGTCACCCGTATCGACGCGAATGATCTCGAGCTGGCTCGTGATGACTCCGGCGGTGGCGACCTGCGTCACGATCCAGAGTCCGTCGGGTGACCAGGCCGGCGCCGCCCGATCGAGCGCCCCCCGCGTCAGACGGCGGCGCGAGCCGTTGGCGAGATCGACGACAAAGATGTGCCGCCGGTCGTCGCCGAGGTAGCCCTGTGAATCGCGCTTGTAGTCGATCCGGGCAGTGGTTCGCGGCGCGTTCGCGGTCGGTGACGCGGCATCGGCATCAAGCGGTTGCCGGGCGCAATAGGCGATGGCGCCGCCGTGCGGTGCCCAGGCAAGATCGCTGATCTCCGCATCGTGGCGCACGATCTCGCGGGGATCTCCGACCGCGTCGACCTCGCAGACGAATACGGCGCTGCGCGGCGCGCGATCGGAGACGAACGCGATCCGATCGCCGCCTGGCGCCCACCGCGCGCCCCGGTTGCGATCGCCGGTCCGTGTGACCTGCCTGTGGGTGCCGCTGGCCAGATCGGCCACCCAGATCTGTCGGGTGTTGAGGTCGCGGGCGCGATCGGCACGCGCCACGCTGTAGAGGACTCTCCGCCCGTCGGGCGACACCGCCGGCTCCGCGGCCGTGCTCACATCGTAGACAAGCGCGTCCGGCGTGAGTCCATGCATCGGCGTGACCCTCCTGCGCGGCAGTGCCGCGCCGCCCGTATAATGGCTGAAGCGACAACTTCAGATTGCCTGTCCCGCGGGGGAGCGAGTAGCTGAGAGGCGGTATCAGGACCACCAACTCTTACAACCTGATCTCGTTAGTACGAGCGAAGGGAAGCGGGAATCGTCATCGCGGCGCGCGGCCGGGGCTGGTTTGGCTCTTGGGCCCGTGCGTGGCGGTGGGGCGTGCCATGTCGCGGCGGTAACGCCGGTCGTGGCCTGTGTGCATGTGCTCCTCCCAGGTTCTGTCGATGGAGGAGCAACGCATGTCGTCCTTGCGCACGTTTCTGACCCTTGTGACCCTCGCGGCGCTGGCCTGCGCGCCCGCGGCAGCTCCGACCTCACCGCCGCCTTCACCCACGCCGGTGCCGGAGAAAGTCACGCTCGTGCTCGACTGGTTCCCGAACACCAATCACAGCGGCCTCTACATTGCGCGGGAGAAGGGGTGGTTCGCCGAGGCGGGCGTCGAAGTCGAGATCCAGCAACCCTCCGACCCTTCGGCCTCGATCAAGCTCGTCGGGGCAGGCCAGGCCGAACTGGGGATCAGCTATCAGCCGGCGGTCGAGATCGCCCGGGCCCAGGATGTTCCGGTCGTGTCGGTCGCCGCGCTTCTTCAGCACAACACCGCGGCCTATGCCGCGAAGGAGGGACGGAGAGTCTCCCGTCCGAAGGACTTCGAGGGGAAGCGCTTCGGCACCTCGGGCCTGGCGCAGATCGAGCCGACGCTGCGCACCGTCATGCAGTGCGACGGCGCGACGATCCAGCGAGTGGAGATGATCAACGTCGGCCAGCGGCTCAGCCCCTCGCTCCTCGCCGATCAGGTCGACGTCGTGAGCATGCTCCCGGCCTGGGAGGGGATTGATCTCGAACTGAAGGGTAACCGCCTCGTCTTCATCCCGCAGCGGGAGTGGTGCGTGCCGGACCTGTACACCATCGTCTTCATCTCCAGCGAGCAGACCATCGCAGGCCGGCCAGAGGCGTTGCGCCGCTTCGTCGCCGCGACCTCGCGCGGGTACGAATACGCGGTCTCGAACCCGACCGAGGCCGCCGACATCCTGCTCCGCGCCGCGCCGGACCTCGATAAGGAACTGGTCCGCCGGAGTCAGGCCGTTCTCAGCACGCAGTACCGGGCCGACGCGCCGAAGTGGGGCATCCAGACTGCCGAGAAATGGCAGAAGCACGCCGACTGGATGCTGGAAAACAAGCTCATCGCGAAGGCGATCGACGTGAACCGGGCGTTCACGAACGCCTTCCTGCCGTAACGGAGGTTGTCGATGGTCGATCTCGCGCTACGTCCGTCGGTCGCGCTGCGTCAGACGGCGATGCCGATCTGGGACCGGATCCTCGCGCACCCCTTCCTGCGCGATCTCGCCGCGGGGACGCTCGATCGGGCGATCTTCCGCCGGTATGTCATGCAGGACTGGCTCTACCTGGAGGAGTTCCTCCGCGCGACGGCGACGATCGCGAGCCGAGCCGCCGAGAGCGATCTGATGAAGGCTCTTCTGAAGCGCACCGAGTTCCTGGTTTCGATGGAGCACCATTTCCACCACAAGCACGCCAAGGCTCTGAACCTGGACTTGACTCGCCGCGACTGGGAGATGAACGCCGCGAACTACGCCTACACCCGGCACATGCTCTACTGGGCGACGAACGGTTCGACCGTGGAGGCGCTGGGTGCGCTCCTGCCCTGCCCGTGCGTGTACATCCACGTCGGCGACGTGCTCTACCGGCAGCCGCGCCCGGCGGACCCGATTTACGCCGAATGGATCGAGTTCTACGGCCCAGGGATGCTCGCCGAGCGGACCCGACAGCTGGAGGAGATCTTCGACAGCCTCGCCGTCCACGCCTCCGCGGCCGAGCGTGCGCGCGCGACGCGGAACTATGTCCTCAGCAGCCGGTATGAGTGGATGTTCTGGGATGCGCCCTATCGGAGGGAGGACTGGCCGGTGTAGCGACACCGGTCGGTCGCCATCGCCGCACGGCTCGCCTCGAGGAGCGAGTCGGCCGGTGCGTCGGCGTGGTGGGGGCCGCGGTCTGCCGCCGCCCATCCGCTCCCTACAGGATGCGAAAGCCGCCGTCGACGTAGAGCGTCTGTCCGGTGACGTAACTGGCATCGTCCGAGGCGAGGAAGACCGCCACCCGGGCGACCTCGATCGGCTGTCCGGCACGGTGGAGGGCGATCTTGTCGAGGACGATCGGCAGGATCTGCGCGTCCTTCATCACCCAGTCGGTCATGTCGGTCTCGATGAGCCCCGGGTGGATGCAGTTGACGCGAATGCCGTGAGGCGCCAGCTCGGCCGCGGCGTTGGCAGTGAGGGCTTCGAGGCCCCGCTTCGTCGGCGCGTAGTGTGTGCGGCCCGGCAGAGCCATGCCCGCCTGGACCGACCCGATGTTGACGATCGCGCCGCCGCGTCCCTGGTGGACCATCGCCTTCGCGGCCGCCTGGGCGCAGAGCCACTCGCCCTTGAGGTTGATGTGGGTCACTCGCTCCCACTCTGCTTCGGTCAACGCCAGGAACGGCACGATCGATTCGACGCCGGCGTTGTTGACGAGGATGTCGATGCCGCCGAAGGCGGCGACGGTCGCATCGACCATCCGCAGCACGTCCGCGGCCCTCGAGACATCGCCCATCGCAACCGCGGCCCGGACGCCGAACGCGCGAGCCTCGGCCGCGACCGTCTCGGCACCCGCCGCCGACCCGACGCCGTTGATAACGACGTCGGCGCCCTCGCGCGCGAACTCGATGGCGATCGCCCGGCCAATCCCACGCCGCGACCCGGTGATGAGCGCCGACTTCCCCTCGAGTCGTCTTGCCATGCGCGTCACCTCCGCGTCCTCGCGTTGTCGTTCAGCATAGCGGCCGCGAAGGCGGGCGCTGACCCGTATCTCCACGTCCACCCTCGCGACTGTTAGTGTCTGTTGCGTCAGACAGGAGGAGTCCATGATCCCCAGTCTCAGTACCGGCGCGATCGGTATCCGCGATCTCGATCTACGCGCCCAGATCGCGCTGGCCGGACAGACCGGCTGGGCCGGCCTTGTCGTCGACGCGCGTCAGGTGGCCGACCTGGGGGTGCCTGCGACGCGCCAGGCGCTCGCCGCCGCGGGGGTCCAGGCGGCGAGCTGGGGCCTTCCGTTTGCCTGGAACCGGGAGGAGAGCGTCCACACCGCCGGCATCCGTGATCTTCCCCTACTAGCCGCGACGATGGCGGAGCTCGGCTGTACGCGGGTCACGACCTGGATGCCTCCCGGGTCGAACGAGCGCCCCTACGGAGAGAATCTGGCCTGGCACGTCGCCCGGTTCCGCCCCATCGCGGAGATCCTGCGCGCAAGCGGCTGTGCGCTCGGCATCGAGTACATCGGTCCGAAGGCGTTCCGGACCCAGTTCGCCCACCCGTTCGAGTGCGATCTCGATGGCTACCGCCGCGTCCGTGAGGCGATCGGAGTCGCGGGCATCGGCCTGCTTCTCGACGCGTGGCATCTCTGGCATTCGGGGTCGATGGCCGATATCCGACGCCTGACCGCCGAGGAAATCGTCGTCGTCCACGTCAACGATGCACCTGCCGGCATGGCGCCGCGCGATGAACTCGTGGATACGGTGCGCGCGCTGCCCGGAGAAACGGGACGCATCCCCCTCGACGACTTCGTCCGCGAACTGGATCGCCTCGGCTACGCGGGCCCGGTCACGCCGGAGCCATTCAGCGCCCGGCTCAACGATCTGGCCGGGCGTGATGCCGCGGCCGCATCCCGCGAAGCGCTGTCGGCGACGCAGGCGATGCTCGACCGTGCCCGCCGCTGAGGGGAGTGCCGATGGAACCGATCGATCTGCCGCTGGAGCAGCAACCGTCCGGACTGGCCTGGCAGGAGATCCTGATTGGCGGAGGCGCGCTCGCGGTCGATCGCCGCGCCACCGTGCACTACACCGGCTGGCTGGAGAACGGTACGCAGGTCGACTCCTCACACGCCCGCGCGCGTCCGTTCAGCTTCCCGGTCGGCGCGGGGCGAGTGATCAAGGGATGGGACGAGGGCGTGGCGACGATGCGCGTCGGCGGGCGACGACGTCTGATCGTCCCGTCCCGGCTTGGCTACGGCGATCGCGCGGTAGGCCCCATCCCCGCCGGTTCGACGCTCATCTT
This sequence comes from Chloroflexota bacterium, assembly GCA_016875715.1. GTDB lineage: Bacteria > Chloroflexota > UBA6077 > FW602-bin22 > FW602-bin22 > VGOZ01. The sequence continues at coordinate 14,764 of VGOZ01000034.1, forward strand.
CGATGTCGAATTGATCGCCGTCGAGTGATCGAAGGGCGCGGGCGCCCGCGCCGCCCTACTGGCAGGCCGTGACCCCGCCATCGATGAAGAGCGTCTGTCCGGTCACGAAGTCGGAAGCGCCCGACAGGAAGAACACCGTCGCGCCGATGAGGTCCTCGGTTTCGCCGACGCGCGCCAGCGGGATGCGCTTGACGAGGCCGTCGTAGAAGACCGGGTCAGAGAGCATGTCCGCAACCTGCTCGGTGCGGATAAACGTCGGCGCAATCGCGTTGACGAGGATGGCGTGCTCGGCCCACTCAGTGGCGAGCTGCTTGACCATGAGGTTGAGGCCACCTTTTGCGGAGACGTAGCCGACGTACCCGGCGCGGATCCCCAGCGCGCTGCGCACCGACGAAATGTGGAGGATCTTGCCGGCCAGCGTCGCGCCTGGCCGCCGCGGCTGCGCCATCATCTGCTTCGCCGCCGCCTGGGAGAGGACGAATGCCGAGGTCAGGTTCAGGTCGATCAGGCGGCGCCAGTCCTCCTCCGGGAAGTCTTCCGCCTCGTGTCTGGCGTTGCCGCCGATGCAGTTCAGCACCAGATCGACCCTACCGAAGTGGGTGGCCGTGTCGGCGACCAGTCGCCGGATCGAGGCCATCTCGGTCGTCGCCGAGACGAGGCCGAGTGTGCCCGCGCCGAGTTCCGCCGCGACAGTCCGCGCTTTCTCGGCGGTCCGGCCGGAGACGGCGACCTTCGCGCCGTACTCGATGAGCGCCTGGGAGAGCGTATGGCCGATGCCGCCGGTGCCCCCGGCGACGAGGGCGACCTGTCCGTCGAGGTGAAAGAGGGTGCGCGCCATAGCGATTCTCTGCCTCCGTGGGAGACCATGGTACCAGCGAGCCGCCTCTGCATCGGTTGACAGCAGTTTCTCCGCCCGCTAGCGTAAGGTTTTGTGAGGACTAAAGTCGAGGGGGCGTGATGCTGCGTCTGATTCTTGCCGTGACGCTGCTTGTGGTTGCCTGCGTGCCTGCCAACGTGCCGTCCACGCGCGCCATTGACATCGCCGGTCGGCGAATCCAGGTCGTGGCGACGACTGGAATGGTCGCCGATCTGGTCCGCAACGTCGGCGGAGTGCGGGTCGAGGTGGCCGCGTTGATGGGTCCAGGCGTCGATCCGCACCTCTACAAGCCATCGGCCGGCGACATCAACCGCCTCGAAAACGCCGACATCATCTTCTACAACGGCCTGGAGTTGGAGGGCCGGATGACCGACCTCTTCGTCAAGATGGCCCGGGTTGGTAAGCCCACTGTACCGGTGACCGATGGCGTGACGGAATCCAGGCTTCGTGAGCCACCCGAGTTTGAGGGCAAGTACGATCCGCACATATGGTTCGACGTCACGCTCTGGCAGGAGACCATCCCGGTCGTCGCACGGGAGCTCTCTCGCGTCGATCCGTCTTCCGAGAAGGTGTTCGAGGCGAACGCGGCGGCCTATACGAAGGAACTTGGAGACCTGCACCGCTACGTCCAGACGCTGGCGGGCGAGGTTGCTCAGCCTTCGCGCGTCCTGATCACTGCCCACGACGCATTCGGCTACTTCGGGCAGGCGTATGGCTTCGAGGTGAAGGGGCTCCAGGGCATCTCGACCGCGACCGAGGCCGGCGCGGCGGACGTCCAGGATCTCGCCGCATTCATCGCCGAACGGAAGGTCAAGGCGATCTTCGTCGAGTCTTCGGTCTCGCGTGCCGCGATCGAGGCTGTCCAGGCTGCCGTCCGCGCCAGAGGCTTCGACGTGCAGGTTGGCGGTGAACTGTTCTCCGACGCGATGGGTGCCGAGGGCACCCCGGAGGGAACGTACGTCGGGATGTTCAAGCACAACGCCGAGACGATCGCCAGGGCGTTGAAGTGACGCCAGGTGAAGCCGACCCACTCCACGTCCACGATCTCACCGTCGCCTACCGCGACAAGCGGGTACTCGAGGATGTGGATCTCACGATCCCGGCCGGGAGATTGGTCGCGATCATCGGACCGAACGGGGCCGGCAAATCGACGCTGCTCAGGGCGGTGCTCGATCTGGTCCCGCGGGTATCCGGTACGGTGGAGATCTTCCGCAGGAGGTACCGCGAGCAGCGCCGCCTGGTCGCTTATGTCCCGCAGCGTAACAGCGTCGACTGGGAATTCCCTACCGATGCGCTCGACGTGGTAATGATGGGTCGCTACGGGACACTCGGCTGGCTGCGCCGCCCGGGTCGATCTGAGCGGGATGCCGCGATGAGAGCGCTCGAACAGGTGGGCATGGCCGCGTACGCGGGAAGGCAGATCAGTCAGCTCTCCGGCGGACAGCAGCAGCGGGTCTTCCTGGCACGCGCGCTGGCTCAGAACGCGCAGATCTACCTGATGGATGAGCCTTTCGCCGGAGTGGACGCGGTGACCGAGCGCGCGATCGTCGATCTCCTGAGCGCACTCCGCTCCGAGGGAAAGACCGTTGTTTGCGTGCATCACGATCTCGATTCGGCGCCGTACTACTTTGATTGGGCAGTGCTCCTCAATGTGCGGATCATCGCCGCCGGGCCCTTTTCGGAGGTGTTCACCCCCGAGAACGTGACGCGTACGTACGGCGGGAGCCTCTCCTCTTTCGGACGCCTGGTCCGGGGGATGTCCGCGGCCGTGGGATGATCTTCTCCGATCTCCTTTTCGATTACACCCTCCGCAATGTCGCGCTCGGTTCAGCCCTGCTCGGGATCGTTTCAGGAGTGCTGGGGTCCTTCGCGGTCCTCCGCAAACAGGGGTTGCTAGGCGATGCCCTCTCTCACGCAGCGCTGCCGGGCATCTGCCTCGCGTTCCTCCTGACGGGGACGCGTGCGATCCTCGTCCTGTTGCTCGGCGCCGCGATCACCGGCTGGATCGGCGCGCTGCTGCTCATCCGCATCGTGCGCGATACGCGGATCGATGAAGACGCCGCGCTGGGCATCGTCCTCTCGACCTTCTTTGGGTTCGGGATCGTCCTGCTGACTTTCATTTCCAAACGAAACGACGCGAATCAGGCCGGGCTGGATCGCTACCTGTTCGGCCAGGCCGCGGCCCTGCGCGAAGAGAATGTCGTGACGATGGCGATTCTGGGTGCCGTCGCGCTCTGTGTTGTGTTCCTCTTCTACAAGGAGTTCAAGCTCGCCACGTTCGATCCTGAGTTCGCCGCCAGCCTGGGGTTTGCAACGGGGCGGCTCAACGTTCTCCTCACGAGCCTGATCGTCATCGCGGTGGTGATCGGGTTGCAGACCGTCGGCGTCGTACTGATGGCGGCCATGCTCGTCGGCCCGGCGGTGGCGGCCCGCCAGTGGACGGACCGCCTGGGCGTGATGCTGCTCCTCTCCTCCTTCTTCGGCGCGACAGCCGGTGTTGCCGGAGCGATGGTCTCGGTGACGCAGGCCCGTCTGCCGACCGGGCCCATGGTGATCCTCTCGCTCACCCTGATCGTGGTGGTCTCCATCCTGTTCGCGCCCCGGCACGGCCTGATCGTGGACCGGGTGCGGCGCTGGCGTCTGGCGGGAGCGCGCTCGTGACGACGTCCGATCTGATCGTCGTCGGGACCGGGGTGCTCATCGCCAGCGCGTGCGCGCTTCTCGGCGTCTTTCTCGTGCTTCGTCGCATGGCGATGATGGCCGACGCGATCTCCCATGCGATTCTGCCGGGCATCGTGGTGGGGTACTGGCTCGCTCACGGCCCGGACCTTCTGTCAGGTTTCCTCGGCGCGGCGGCGGCCGGAATCATCTGCGTCGCGGCGGTAGAGGCCTTGCAGAGTTCCCGGCGCGTCGGCGGACAGGCCGCGATCGGCATCGTGTTTCCGGCAATGTTCGCGTTCGGGACGTTCCTCGTCTCGCGCTTCTTCGCCGACGTCCACCTGGATACGGATGCGGTGTTGTATGGCAACATCGAGTTTGCGGCACAGGACTATCTGGTCGTCGGAGGCACCGTCTTCGGCCCGCAACCGCTCTACGTGATGGGCGCGATGCTGCTGATGAACCTCCTGTTCGTCGGCATCTTCTTCAAAGAACTGAAGATCGCGACCTTCGATCCCGGCCTGGCCGCAGCGCTCGGATTCTCGCCTGTGGCGATCCACTACGCGCTCATGACGGTCATGTCGATCACCACCGTCGGGGCCTTCTCCGCGGTTGGCGCGATCCTCGTCGTCGCGCTCATGATCGTGCCCGCGGCGACGGCGTACCTGCTGACTGATCGGCTGTCCACCATGATCGGTCTGGCCGTGCTCGCAGGCGCCCTCTCGGCGATCACCGGTTTCGTGCTCGCCGTGGCGCTCAATGCCTCGGTCGCCGGGGCGATCGCGTCCATGACCGGCGTGTACTTCGGACTGGCGCTACTCTTCTCACCGCTCCACGGCCTAGTCGCCCGGGCGCGGCGCCTTCGCCGGCAGCAACTGAGGCTGGCCGCCGAATCGCTTGTCATCCATCTCGCTAATCACGAGGGGGATGAGGCTGAGTCGGCGGTCGCACACCTGAGCGAGGAGTTGCGCTGGTCGGCCGATTTCGCCCAGCGGGCAGTCCGCACGGCCGAGCGCCAGGGCCTAATCGAGCGCCAGGGGAGTCATCTCATTCTCACCGCGTCGGGTCGATCCGCGGTGCGGACGCTGCGGTCGACCTGATGACACCGCGGTCGCCGCGGCGAGCAGTTGGCATCAGCGCACGTCTCGGGTGAATCGCAAGCCGGCCTGCCCAGACTGTCGAGACGTTCACGATGAGTCAGTGGACGCGGCTCCTCGGATCCCGGATGGCCCGTCCGTGCTCGTGTCGATCGACGCCGCGCGCTCCTGAGCGCCGCAGGCTGATCTCCCTCCGGATCGCGCCTCATCCAGTTGCGGGGGTCGATGGGCGCGCCCTGTCGCATCCACTGGCCAACGGGGTCATCGTCGAACCGCGTCGCGCTGGAGGTAGGCCGCCGCAGCGCCTACAGGTTGAGAACCCCGGAGCCCGCGCACGACCCGCTCGCCGGGGGGTTGTCTCGCACTTCCGTGTCGGTCGGTCCGCGCGCGGACGTTGCGGTCGACCCCACAGGGCGCCCCAGAGCGGTCCTCGAGGGAGCAGGGCGGGCGGCCGGCGTCGCGCTCCGCCGTACACTTGAGGCGAGACAGGTGAGCGGAGAGGGTCGATGGTTGCTGATTCGGACGTGAGGGCCGCGGAGGTCACCGCCGAACTGCGGCTGTTTGGCAAGCCGAATACAGCGCGGATCTACCGCACCCACGGCGTGCGTTCGGAGACGGTCGGCGTGAGCCTGCCCGACCTGGGCACGCTGCGGAAGAGATACGCGGGCGAGCCTCATCTCGCACTCCCCCTCTGGGACTCCGGCCTGCACGACGCGCGCATCCTCGCGCTCCAGATCGCCGACGCGCGGAACCTCTCGGTCGAAGAGATCGATGTCTGGCTCGGCGCGCTGGACAACTACATCCTCACCGCCGCATTCTCGGGGACGATCGCGCGCCGCGACGACGCGGTCGCCCGGGCAATGCGCTGGATCGACGCACCCGGTGAGTGGATCTCGACCGCGGGATGGAGCATCCTCAATCTCGCGGCGCTGGATGGCCGCCTGACCCCAGACCTCGCCACGGCGCTCCTCGGCCGCATCGTCGCGACGATCCACACGGCGCCCAACCGGACCCGCTACGCCATGAACAACACCCTCATCGCGATCGGCGCCGGTGTCGCGGGCCTCAAGGATGCCGCCGTCGCCACGGCGCAAGCGATCGGGACCGTGCACGTCGATCACGGCCAGACAGGATGCAAGACGCCGGACGCCGTGCCCTACATCGAGAGGACGTACGCGCACCGGAATCGCCGCACCCGCGTGACAGGCGGGCGGACCGGCTGAGACGGGCCGTACCCGATCTCTCATCGGGCCATCCTGGCCGCACCTGGCGCGACGATCCCCTATCCTGAGAGCACCAACCTCTCAGGAGCCGTCCCGTGGCACAGCGCCTCGTCGATCTCAGCATGCTCGTGCACAACGACATGATCACCTTTCCGCGCATCGTCCGGCCCGCGCTCGTGATGTACGAGTCGTGGGAGGAGTTCGCCGAGCGGATCGGCGCCGCGAAGTACGGGGCGGGCGAACTGACCGCCAGCTACATGGTCGTGGTGAGCGATCACGTCGGTACCCACATCGACTCATTGAAGCACATCCGCAAGGGTGCGCCGGGACCGGAGGGGATACCGCTCGACCTGTGCTACAGCGATGGCGTCGTCCTCGACTTCACCTGGAAGGAGAAGGGCGGCGGCATCAGCGCCGCGGAGATCCAGGAGGCGCTCCGCAAGATCAACTACCGGGTCAAGCCGAAGGACATCGTCCTCATCCACACCGGGGCTGGCGCGATTCAGGACAGCGACAAATACCTCACCGACCAGTGCGGCATGACCGCCGAGGCGACGATCTGGCTCATCGAGAAGGGCGTACAGGTGATGGGCGTTGACGCGATCACGTTCGATCCGCCGGTGTGGGCGATGTTCGAGCGCAAGCAGTTCTGGGAAGCCCACCGCGTGATGGTCACGCACGATTACTGGCACCTCGAAAACCTCACCAACCTCGACAAGATCGGCCGGTCGCACGGATTCAAAGTCGCCTGCTTCCCGGTGAAGTGGTCCGGGACCACCGCCGCGCCGGTGCGGGCGGTCGCGATCGTCGAGGACTGAGCGAGGCGTCGAGTCCGGGGGAGGTCGGCCGTGGCACGTGTCGAGGGGAAGGTGGCGCTCATCACCGGCGTCGGGTCTGGTATCGGCCAGGCGACGGCGCGACTCTTCGCGCGCGAGGGTGCTCGGGTGGTCGGCGCGGATCGCAACGCCGTCACCGGCGCGGCGACGGTCGCGGCGATCAACGCCAGCGGCGGTACGGCGACGTTCGTCGCGGCGGACATCTCGCGCGAGGCCGACTGCGAGAACATGGTGAAGGTGGCGGTCGAAACCTATGGCCGACTCGATATCCTCCATAACCACGCCGGCATCCTCCACCCGCTGGATGGGCCGATCACGGAGTTGAGCGCACAGGCGATCGACGAGACGTTCGCGATTAACTGCAAGGGCATGCTCTTCACCGTGAAGTACGGCGCAAGGCAGATGATCAAGCAAGGCGGCGGCGCGATCGTCAACACCGGCTCCGACCTCGCTTACATCGGCCTGGCCAATCTCACGGCGTATACGGCGTCGAAGTCGGCGGTCGTTGGCGTCACTCGGACGCTCGCGGTCGAGTTGGCTCCCCATCGGATTCGGGTCAACGCGGTCTGCCCGGGCTTCACCTTCTCGGGGATGAACACGGCGCTTCAGGCAGATAGGGCGTTCATGGATCAGATGCGGCTCGATTACCTGGTGCCGGAACTCGGCCAGCCAGAGGATGTCGCGCAGGCCGTGCTCTACCTTGCCTCGGACGAGGCGCGCTTTACGACCGGGGCAGCCCTCGTGGTGGATGGGGGACACACGATCAAATAGCCACCGGGTGGCTCAGGGCAGACCATCTCCGGTTCACCCCGACGACCGGTAAGATGGCCCCGCTGGAGGAGCGAGCGTGACGATACGCGTCGGAGTTCTGGGGCTGACCCACGATCACATATGGAGCAACCTCGAGAACCTGGCGAAGGTCGAGGGCGCCGAGATCGTCGCCGCGGCCGAGCCCCATGCACCGCTCCGGGAGCGATTCGCCCAGCGCTATGGTCGCCCGACCTACGACCGGTACGACGCTCTGCTGGAGACGGAGCGTGATCTTCAAGCGCTGTTCCTCTTCGGCGACAACCGCTGGTCGGCCCACTGGGGTGCGATCGCGGCGGCGCGCGGGCTCCACGTGATGCTCGAGAAGCCGATGGCCGCCGACCTCGCCGGCGCCGACGAACTGTTCCGGGCTGCCGCGCGCGCCAGAACCCACCTGATGATCAACTGGCCGCACAACTGGAATCCGAAGTTGCGTCATGCCTACGCGCTAGCGCGCAACGGCGCGGTAGGTGATGTCTTCAAGCTCCGTTACTCGGGCGGGCACGCCGGCCCGCGCGAGATCGGCTGTTCTCCCATCTTCTGCGACTGGCTGTACGACGCTCACCTCAATGGGGCTGGCGCGCTCGTCGATCAGGGTGGGTACGGCGCGACGGTCTGCCGCTGGTTCCTCGGTCGGCCGACCCGCGTGATGGCGATGGGAGGCCGCCTCACCAAGGACGCGGACTCGGATGTCGATAACGTCGTGATGCTGCTGCGTTATGACCGCGCCATCGCGGTATCCGAGACGAGCTGGTCCTGGGTTGGTGGGCAGCCGTCCGCCGGGCCGGTCGTCTATGGCACCGAGGGGACACTTTACACGCTGGGTGCGCGCGACGCGGCCGGGGTGGGGATCGTCCGCAAGGGCGATCGCGAGCCGGCGATGCTCGACGCGCCGGCGATCCCTCTCGGGGATCGCAACGCCCCGGAGTACTTCATCTCTCGCATTCGGGCCGATCGCCCCATCGAGGGCATGGTCTCCGCTCACGTCAGTCGCGATGCGCAGGAGATCCTCGAGTGCGCGCGTGTCTCGATCGCGACCGGGCGCGAGGTGGCCTTCCCGTACGACGCGGCGCTGCCCGGTATCGGCGCCTGAATCAGCTAAGGAGAGAGATCGCATGAAGTTGGGTTCCGTCATCACTCTGCTTCCGCCGCCCGAAGGCGCCGATCCGCTGATCTGGCGCGTCGACAAGGCCGCCTCGCTGGGGCTGACCTGTCTCGGAGTGTTCGTCCGGGAGGAATGGAAGGCGCCCGACTACCTGCGCAAGGTCGCCGAGCACGCCGCGCGCAAAGGTGTGGAATTGCGGTTGGGCACCGGCGGTAACTTCTACCTGCACGGTGCCCAGGCGCGTGCGGAGATCGACCGCGTGGCCGAACAGGTCATCCATGCCCGCCGGCACCTCGGAACGACGTTCTCCAGCCTCGCCCCCGGACCGATGCTCACGCACCATCGGTTCGCCGCCGGGCCGCCACTGTCGGAGCGAAAGGCGAGGCTCTCCGAGAACCTCGGCACGCTCGCCGACGCGGTGCGCGGCGAGGGCATCACCCTCGGCCTGGAGAACCACTGCGACTGGCGCGGCCACGAGGTCGTTGAGATCGTCCGTGGAGCGAACCGGACTAACCTGATGATGCAGATCGATACCGGCAACGCGTTCTCGGTCTTCGAAGAGCCCGTCGACTGCGCGCGGGCGATGGGACCGTGGGTGGTCAGTTCTCACCTGAAGGACGTCCACGTGACACCCTTCGCGACCGGTGACATGAGGGGCTCTCGAGCAGTCAGCGTGCCCCTCGGACAGGGGCACGTCGACAATGTCGAGATTTGCCGGATCCTCGAGCGCGAGTCGCCGGACCCGGCTTCGCTCACCTTGCTGATCGAGCCGTTCTACGTTCCCGAGGGTGTCGACCCACTGAAGTTCCTCGAAGAGAGCGTGGCGTGGGGCAAGGTGCACCTCGCCGAGTTCTTGAATTGACCCATCGAAGGAGAGGGCGATGAGACTGGGAGCCACGCCGAACCTGATCGTCACCCCGAATGGGAAGGACGACCTCCCGTCGCAGATCGACGCTGCTGTCGCGGCGGGCCTGAACGCGCTGAACGTGCGCCTGCGCGACCTGAGCACTGACAACGCGTATCTGGAAAACGCCGCAGCCTACGCTGCGAAGAAGGACGTGATGCTCGTCGGTTTCGGGACGGGCGCGAATTTCTACCTCACCGGCGCGGAGGCCGATGCCCAGCACGAACGGCTTACCGAACTGATCCTCCGCGCGCGAAAGCATCTCGGCCTGACGATCGTGGGCACGCCGCCAGGTCCGATGTCGATGCAGCGCTGGGCGCCTGGGCCGCCCCTGGGCGAGCGGAAGGCGCGTGTTGCGGCGAACCTCCGCCGCCTCGGCGCGGCCGTGCAGTCGTCCGGTGTCACTCTGGCGCTGGAGAACCACTGCGACTGGCGGGGCCACGAGGTCGCGGACATCATCGTCCGGGCCGGGCAGGCGAACCTGGGCGTTCAGATCGACACGGGCAACGCCTTCTCCGTCTTCGAGGAACCGGTCGAGTGTGCGCGTGCGCTCGCGCCGTACATCGTTAGCAGCCACTTCAAGGACGTGCTGTGCACGCCGTTCGCGACCGGCCCGGCGCGCGGATCGCGCGTGACGAGCGTGCCGCTGGGTCAGGGCAGTACAGATAACCGGACTATCTGCGACATCATCGTCCGAGAGACGCCGAACGGGCGGAGCATCCCGCTGCTCATCGAGCCGTTCTATCTGGACGACGATCAGTCACCCCGCGAGTTCCTCGCTGCCTCAGTGCGATGGGCGAAGGAGAATCTGGCCGAGTATCTCGACTGAGCTCGCCGGCCGGCGGGAGGTCGCCGGTAGTGTCGCCGTCCGGACTCGTTCTCTCCGGATGCCGAGAGCTCCCCGGATCAGATCGGGGTGACCTTCTGCCCGGTAACAGAGCGCGAGCGGGTCGATCCGGACGATGCCCGGTAGATCGTCGAAGTGGCGGCCGCCGCTGATGTTTCTGTCCACGCCGTGACTTTGCATGAAACGCGACGTGAGCGCGTCCCGCACACGGATCCGCAGGTACCGTTCCAGCACCTAGGTCGGGACAACGCCCTTTCTGCCGTTACTGTCGGCACAAGCGGGATAGCGGCGAGGCGTGGGTTGCCGCCGCCCATCCTCGCTCGGTCAACGTTAGGCGCCAGGATAGGCGCCGACGACCGCCACGGCTGCCGTACACACTCGGTGACCGGTTTCGGTTGGACCGCTCGGGAGCGCCGCGGGAGGTCACATGTTGATCGCTCAGCCATGAGGGCACCGGCCGGCGTGCAACCGTCCTGCGCGCGGACGCCTGCCGTGGGCCACGAATGCTGGAGGCTCGCCCTGCGGGAGTCCTCGTTCAACGCCGGGCGCGCGCTCCCTAGCGCAGAATCCGGTCGATGTACTCCTTGCTCAGGCGCGCGGCCTCGCCGCCCGGTCGCTTCGCCTCATCCAGTTCCGCCATCAACCAGCCGGTGAAGTTGACCGACTCCAGCGCCGAAATCATCCGCCGGAAGTCAATGACGCCCTGTCCCATCTCGCAGTACCCCTCAGGGCTGCGCAGAGGCACGCCCGCGCGACGCTTCTCCTCCCAGTCCTTCGCCAGATCCTTCATGTGGACGTAGCGGATCATCGACTTCCAGCGATCCATGATCGGGAAGGGATCCGCGCCTCCCTTGGCGATCTGCCCGGTATCCGGCGCGAAGCCAATCAGTTTCGGGTCGAGGCTGTCCAGCAGAACCTCAATCTCGAGGCGGCTCTCCGCGGCCGTGCCCCAGTGGGGGTGCATCGTCGCGTCGATTCCGGCGCGCTGCGCGATCTCGCCGGCCCGGTTCATCGCCTCGGCCATTACCTTGAAGTCGTCCAGGCCGAACGGCTCGACAGGCTCGCCGCGCGAAGCATCGATGTCCTGCCCGCCCCGCCGCCCGGGCACGAGCATGAGCATCTCGCCGCCCATGTCGCCGATCGCGTCGGACCAGCGACGCGCTCTCTCCAGCAGGTCCGGCGCGGCGGCCGGATTTGTCCACTCCCCGGAGTGGAACAGCGTGACCATGGGGATCCCGGCCTCGCGCAGGATCGCCTTCAATCTCCCCGGACGGTTGGCCTCCCACCAATCGTAGAGACCGCCGCCCGTCTCGGTCCCCTCGAAGCCGAGGGCGGCGATATCGCGAATGCCCTGCTCGATGTTCGCCGGCTCGCGGAAGACGTCCCAGGTGAGAAGCGTATGCCCATACCGCACGTTCACGCCGCCGGTCCCGTCCACTCAAGCAGTTCGACCCGGTTGCCGTCCGGATCAACGATCCAGGAGACGTTGATCGCCGCGCCGACCCAGCCGGGGTTGCTGCGAATCGGCTGTGTGAACGGATGGCCTGCCGCGGCAGCCCGGCCCTCCAGACCGGCGAGATCCTCCGCCCAGAGGCAGATGTGGTTCAGGCGCAGCGACTGCGGATCGGCCGAATCCACCGCCGCGTCGGGCCGGTTCTGGAAGATCTCCAGGTAATCCTGCTGCAGACCGAGCGCGGCCATCCGGACGCCGGGAGGCGGCGGATCACGCCGTTCGACGATGGGCATGCCCAGGAGACCGTGGTAGAAGGCCACGGAGGCATCGATGTCCTTGACGCGAATGCACGTGTGGCACAGTGTGCCGGGCTGGGGTCGAATCATCGGGCTCAAGGCTGCACCTCCTCAGTTCTCGAACGGGACGCCGATCGATCGCGCGACTTCGAGGAGATGGGCGCGCGCCGCTGCCATCTCCTCGATTTTCAGATGCTCGATAACGACGAAGAATCCGGGCGGCATCGTCGACGCGGCCCGCAGAAGGGCGGCGTGATCGAAGATGTCGTCAGCCTGACCGGTCACGGCCTCACTGATATGGATGATGAGTCGATCCTCGACTGCCGCACCCTTATCGTGGGCGCCGAGCAGTCGATCCGCGCCCAGCGTATCGAACATCCGCTGAATCGCCGGGGCCTGGTTGTAGATCGTCTCCCACGTCATCCAGTTGATGGGGTCGAGGTGAACCTTGAGCGCCTTCGAGCCCACCTCTTCGAGAATGCTCTTCGTCGTCGCCGCGTCGCTCAGCGGGGTCACGGTATGGCACTCCAGGCCGAGCAGGACACCTTCATCCTCGGCGTACTTCACCGCCTCCTTCAGTGAAGCCACCAGACGGTCCCGCGTAGCCGGTGCAGAATTATCACGATGCGGGAACCACGCTCCACGCGGGTTCATGCTTCCCGCACCGGTGATCACCGCTGGGCACCCCGCCGCGCGCGAGACGCGACAGGCTTGCCCCAGGCTGGCGATGTGCGCGCGACGCGCCGCGCCATCGAGGGTTACCAGGTTGGTCCCGTATCGACCGTATTCCACGAGCTCGACCCCGCCGTCGGCGAACATCCGGCCGATCTGACGGGCGCGGTCGGTGGTGACCCCGGCGGGGTCGTCTCCCGCTGGAAGGCCCGTGCCGACGAACCCCATCGCCCGCACGCCGCGGATAGCCTCTTCCGTTAGCTCACCGAAGGTGCGAGGCAGTGCCCCGAGGACGCCAAGCTTCATCGTGGCGCTCCCGCCGCCACCAGGGGCAACCGGATCTTTCGACCCTCAGCGTGCGATCGATACCCTGCCATCAGAATCTCCAGAACCTTTCGACCGAAATAGCCGTCGCTCACGACCGGTTTGTCGTTGATGCAGCAATCGACGAAGTGGCGATGTTCGTCGACCCACGGGTTCTCGTCCGGATTGAAGTGATTCGAGTAGGCCCGTTCCAGGGGAGGAGAAGGCTCGAGCCGTGGTGCGATCCATCCGCCGCCCAGACTCTCCCGCAACTCGTTCCCCTCGATGTAGACGCGCAGCGATGGTCGCTCGGTCGGGTCGATGTGGATCGTGCCCCTCGATCCAAAAATCTCAATCCACTCCTTGAAATAGCGGCCAGACTGAGCGTTCGGCTCCAGGAGCCGGTTCGATCCAGAGATCTCTGCGATCGCCTTCGCGGTGCGGATGAGCGTGACTCCGGTATCTTCGACCGCCGCGGTGGAGTTCAGCGCTCCGAACTCGGAGTAGACGCTCTCCACCGGCGGATCGCCCAGGAGCCACTGGAAGTACGCGATGTGGTGGACATGGCCGTCCATCAGAATGCCGCCGCCGGAGATCTTCGGGTCGAACCGCCACGCCGTCATGCTGGGCATGTACCACGCCATGATCGCTTTGAAGAAGAAGACATCCCCGATCAGGCCCTGATCCACGATCTCTTTGGCGCGGCGGAAGGCAGGATGGAAGAACTCAAAGAACGAGACCATCAGCTTACGGTTCGCCCGATTCGCGGTCGCGATCATCACGTCCGCCTCGGCCAGGGTCAGCGCCATCGGCTTCTGTACCAGGACGTGTTTGCCGGCCTCGAGAGCCTTGACGGAGAGCGGCGCGTGCGTGTCGTTCGCCGTCGTCACCACCACCGCGTCGACATCATCCCGACCGAGTACCGCCCCGAGATCCGCCGCGTGCGTCTCGAAGCCATAGCGATGGACGAAGTCCTTCGCCCTTGCCTCGTCAATATCGACCGAGGCGATGAGCTTGACTTCGGGAATCCGCGCAAGCGCCGCAGTGTGACAGTTGCTGATGCCGCCGCATCCGACCACGACGATGCCCAGCTGCTTCCCCATTGCCCCTGCTCCTCTCGGCCCCGGAGGACCGGCGGTGGACCGTGCGCGCAGTCTATACCGCACCCCTCGACTGCATTGACGCGGCGTGACGCCAGTAGAATGGGCCGAGCACCAGGCACCCAACATCCTCTGGAGGCTCGGTCATGGCACTCCCCGGCGGCTACATGGGTCGAATCCTGCGCGTCGATCTCACGCGCGGGACCATTGGCCACGACGATCTGGACGAGGGGACGATCCGACGATGGGTCGGCGGCACCGGCCTCGGCGTCCACTACCTCACGCAACTATGCCCGGCGGGCACGGCGTGGGACGCACCGGAGAACCCGGTCGTCATCGCCAGCGGTCCGATGGCGGGCACCAAGGTCTCTGGCACCGGACTCGTCTCCGCGGTCTTCAAAGGCCCCATGACCGGACAGGCCGGCGCGACTCAGGCGAATGGGTACATGGGGGTGTTCCTGCGCCAGAACGGCTACGACGGGATGATCGTCACCGGTCGGGCCGACGGACTGGTCTACCTCTATGTGCACGATGGTGTCGCCGAACTGCGCGATGCGGAAGACTATCGAGGTGTCGATACCTGGACCCTCGAGGATCGAATGCGCGCCGCCCACGGCACGAATGAGCGCGGGATGTCCGTGTTCTCCATCGGTCCGGCCGGCGAGAAGATGGTGCGCTTCGCCGCCCTTGTCGGCGATCGGGGCCACGTGATGGCGCATAACGGCATTGGTGCGGTGCTCGGCGCGAAGAACCTGAAGGCCATCGCGGTTGCCCGCGGAAAGACGCCCATCCCGATCCGCGATCCGGCGAAGGTCAACTCGCTCATTGAGCCGTACTTCGTCGCCGCGAGCGAGAACCGGACCAGTTCTCTCTTCCAGTGGGGCACCGGCGGCGGCGTCTCCGGCGCGGCGGTCGGCGGTTGGCTGCCGATCCATAACTACCAGACCGGCGTCTTTCCGGAGCACGAGCAGATCAACGGTCAGTACATCCGGACCAAGTTCAAGATCAAGAACAACCCGTGCTGGGCGTGTCGGATGGGGTGCTGCAAACTCGTCGAGGTGACCGAGGGGCCGTACAGCGGATTCAAGGGGGAGGAACCAGAGTACGAGGGCATCGCGTCATTCGGTCCCCAGGTGGGGGTCACTGAGGCCGGCGCGGTAGTGATGCTCGCCAACGAGGTCGACGCCCACGGCTACGACATCAACGAAGCCGGCTGGGTCGTGGGCTTCGCGATCGAGGCCTACCAGCGCGGCCTGATCTCGCGGGAGAGCCTGGGCGGTCTCGAACTGCGCTGGGGCGACGCCGAGGCGATCCGCGCGCTGCTCCGGAAGATCGCGCTGCGGGAGGACTTCGGCGACGTGCTCGCCGAGGGGGCGAAGCGCGCCGCAGAGTTCATCGGCGGCGAGGCCCTGGCGATGGCCGTCTACACCCTGAAGGGGAACACGCCACGCAGCCACGATCACCGGGGTCGCTGGGCGGAGATGTTCGACACCTGTCTGTCAAACACCAGCACGATCGAAGCGACGTTCGGCGGCATCCAGACACAGCGCATCGGCCTGCCGCCCCAGCGTAACCGGTTCGATCCCCACGAAGTAGCCGCACTCGCGGCGCAGTTCAACGGCTGGCACCAGTTCGACGACTGCCTCGGCATCTGCCGGTTCTGCAACACCCATGCGGATCTGGCGCTCCAGGTCCTCAACGCGATCACGGGCTGGGAGATGACCCTGGACGAGGCGATGACGATCGGCCGGCGCATCGTCAACCAGTTGCGTGTGTTCGGTTTCCAGCACGGTCTGGACCCCTCGCTGGAGCGACCCTCGGCGCGGTACGGCTCCACCCCCATTGACGGACCTAACGCCGGGATCGGGATTGGATCGCACTGGGAGGCGATGGTCCGGACGTACCGTGAGGGGATGGGATGGCGCCCCGAGGACGGCCGCCCGACCGAGGCGACTCTGCGCGAGGTCGGTCTGGGCCACCTGGTTGGGACTTTCTGACCGCGGCTGGCGCAGCATGGCGGACGATCTCGTCACGGTGACGATCCTTCCCTGGACCTCTGGCAAGCTGGGTTTGGGTCCGGGCCGGGCGATCCTCACTGAGTCGGTGGTAGAGCCGGACACGCTCGGGGCGCTGCTCGAGCGGCTCGCCGATCGCCTGCCGGGCTTCGTCGAGTGGGTGTACGATCGGCCGGAGGGCAGAGTGCACGAGCATTGCACAATCCTGGTGAACGGGCGCGCCGCGGAGGGGTTCGGCGGCGTGGCGGCTCCGATAGCCGCCGGCGACCAGGTCACGATCCTTCCGGGGTTCAGCGGCGGCGCACAGCAGGCGGCATAATAGCCGCGCTCCCGCCACGGGACAGAGGATAACGCCGTGATTGACTTCCCCGTTGTCGATGCGCACCTGCATCTGTGGGATCCGACGCACTTTCGGATGTCCTGGATGGACGGCAACGCGGTGCTCGACCGTCCTTACGGTTTGACCGAGTATCGCGAGCACACGGCCGGCATCCCGATAGAGGCGATGGTGTACCTGCAGGTGGAGGTCGAGCCCGCCTACGGATTGCTCGAGGTCGACTGGGTCGCCGCCCGCGCGAACGAAGACCCCCGCATACGCGCGATCGTCGCCTGGGCTCCGTGCGAGTTCGGCGAGCAGTCGCGGGCTTATCTGGAGGCGCTCGTCAAGGCGAGTCCGCTCGTGCGCGGCGTGCGTCGGCTCATCCAGGGTGAGTCGCTCGAGTTCGCGGTCCAACCCCGTTTCGTGCGTGGCGTCCAGATTCTCCCGGAGTACGGCCTAACCTTCGACATCTGCCTCAAACATCCGCAACTGAAGAACACACTCGAGCTCGTTCGCCAGTGTCCCGAGACCTCGTTCATCCTCGATCACATCGGCAAGCCGGATATACAGGCCGGTCTGCTCGACCCCTGGCGATCGGAAATCCGGACGCTGGCGTCGTTCCCCAACGTCATCTGCAAGATCAGCGGAATGGTGACGGAAGCCGACTTCCGTAACTGGACGACCGCCGACCTCCGACCGTATGTCGATCACGTGATCGCGTGCTTCGGCGAGGATCGGATCGTCTACGGCGGCGATTGGCCGGTCGCGTTCCAGGCATCCACCTACGCGCGCTGGGTCGAAACGCTTGATGGGCTGACGGGGGGTTTGAGCTCCTCGGCGCGCCGCAAGCTCTGGCGCGAGAATGCGAACCGCTTCTATCGGCTGGAGTTGGGTAGCGGCTCCCTATGACGTGTTCCCCTCGGCGCGCGAGCGGCGGGCGGA
>VGOZ01000035.1 GCA_016875715.1 Chloroflexota bacterium
TCTAGGGAGAGCCGCGGAGTGGGTGCACTGGAAGGTGCACGGGCCACTTCGGGACTTCCAGGTCGATCGGTCACCTGGCGTTGGTGGGGGCGCGAGCCCTCCCCGATGCCGAACGCTTTCCAAGGTCCAGCGAGTCGCCGTCGCTCTTCTGCGGTGAACCGACAGGCGGCTCGTCGCCTTCCACGGGCCTGTAGCTCAGGTGGTTAGAGCGCGGTCCTGATAAGACCGAGGTCCCTGGTTCGAGTCCAGGCAGGCCCACCGTCGTCGAGTGGCCAGGCGCGGGGACGTAGCTCAGTTGGGAGAGCGCCGCCTTTGCAAGGCGGATGTCAGGGGTTCGAGTCCCCTCGTCTCCACCGAGGGAGTGGGCTCGACTCGGTCCCCGTCGCGCCCGATTTCGCTTTCGAGCATCATACAGCCGCTCGGGACTTCGTGACTACACTCGACCCCATGCGCTGCATCGCCGGCGTGCTGGGAGTAATCTTCGCGTTCGCCGCAGTAGCCTGTGGCCCCGCGCCGCTGCTCTCGCCGCTGCGCGCTTCCGACGCGGTTGTCCGCCCCGACGGCTCGGGCGGGCTCTCCCCTTTCACCGCCCAGTACGATCTGGGGCGACGAGCCGACGTCGAAGTCTTGCTCGTTGCTGCCTCCGGGGAGTCCATGGTCCTGCGCGAGCGTGCCACTCGAGCACCCGATACCTACGCCGTCCGATTCGATGGGACAGTGCCCACCGGCCTGGGGCGACGGGTCGTCGGGGACGGCGATTACCGAATCCGCGTCACCGCAATCGATGAGAGCGGCGCGCGCAGCGTCGAGGAGGCGCTCGTGACGGTGCGGGAGGGGAATCGCACGCCGGTCGAGATCGTGCAACTTCAGACGGACCTGACCTCGTTCTCGCCCAACGGTGATGGCGTGGACGATGAGCTCCGTATCACCTACGGTCTCTCGAAGGAGGGCGAATCGACCGTATACGCCATTGACGCGCACGGGCAGTATCACGCGATCGATCCATGGCGGAGTCGCCGCGCCACACTGCAGTCTCACCTCTGGGACGGGACCACTGGCGGCCGCATGTACGGTGGCAAGCTGCTGCCCGATGGACCGACGATCATTCACGTGGAAGCCCGCGACCTGGCCGGTAATGCGAGCCATGCGTCAGTCCCGGTCACGATTCAGGACGGGGGTACCCCGCGCCTGCAGATCGTCGATGTGCGTTTTTCTCCCATAGCCGTGATCCTTGGCGGGACCATCGACGTGCGGATCACGGTTCGCAATACGGGTACGACGGCGATACGGTCATGGGGACCCGCGCCGGGGCACACCTACAGCGCCCCGTTCGAGAGCTTCGCGACGATCCGCGCCGATGGTGACGAGTCGAAGCCCGCGTTCTTCGAACGCCGCGGCGTATGGCGGGTTGGCGTGACCTGGCAGAATGCGCCGCAGGCCTATCCGCTCCGTTGGGGCCTCTTTCCGCCCGTACCGAAGGCCGACGGCACCCTCGAGTGGGACAGCCGCGTGCTCCGCCCCGGTGAGACCGCTACGGTCGACGGGCACATTCGCGTGATGATTCGCGAGGACAGTCGCCAGGTCCGCTTTTCTGCCGGTCTAGTTCAGGAAGGCGTCGGCTTTCCCGCCGGCATGATCGGCGAGCAGGTCATTCAGGTCGGGTGGTGATCGGCCCGCCCACTCTGACGATTGTCGTCGTCAACTACAACACGCGAGAACTCCTCTTGGGCTGTCTCTCGTCCATCGAACGATCGTGCAGCCAGTCCGCAGCCAGGATCGAGACCATCCTCGTCGACAACGGTTCGACGGACGGTTCGGTCGAGGCGGCGACGGAGGCCTTCCCACGTGTCACGGTGCACCCGTGCCGCGTGAATCGCGGGTTTGGTGCGGGGGCAAATCTCGTCCTTCGCGGCCTGATCGGCCCGTACGCCCTGGTTCTCAACGCCGACATGGAGGCGCTCGGCGATGCGCCCGCCGCGATGGTGCGGTTCGCCGAACGAACTCCGCGCGCGGGGATCGTGGGGGGCTCGCTGGTCTATCCCGATGGGCGTTTCCAGCACGGTGCTTTCCGCTTCCCGACGCCCTTGATGGATCTGTTCGATCTGTTCCCGCCGCATCCACTGATCGCGGACTCCTGGCTGAACGGGCGCTATAGCCGCGCATTTCTACGTCGCCCGCGCCGTGTCGACCACCCGCTCGGCGGCGCCATGCTGATCCGCCGGGAGGTTGTGGAGCAGACGGGAGGCTTCGACGAGGCCTACTTCATGTACTGCGAGGAGCTCGACCTGGCGCGCCGTGCCTCCCACCTGGGGTGGGAGGCCTGGCACACGCCTGAAGGGCGGTTCGTGCACCACGCCGGAGCGGCGACCCGGCAGACGCCGGACGCGATGGCAATTGCCCTTCGCAGGAGTCGCAAGCGCTATGCCGCCAATCATCGCTCCGCGTTGAGTCGCGGACTATCGACCGGCATCGACGTCGCGGGGCAGGTGCGCGACACTCTCGCACTGATTCGCGACCTCAGGAGCGGTTCGATCTCGGCACGCCAGTTCGAGGAGCGCCGCTCGTGGTACCGGCGGCGGAGCCGCGGCTGATGCGGGTCTCAGCGGCGATCATCGCCCTCGATGAAGCACGGCACATCGTTCCGTGTGTGCGCTCGCTCGCCTGGGCCGACGAGATCCTGGTTCTGGATGGCGGCAGCCGCGACGGCACGAAAGCGTTGGCGCAAACCGCCGGCGCACGAGTGATCGATGCTCCCTTTGTCGACTTCGCACACCAGCGACAGCGCGCGCTCGGGGAGGCACGGCATTCCTGGGTGCTGTTCGTCGATGCCGATGAAAGAGTGTCCTCCGGACTGGCGGCCGAGATCCGGCGCGAGATTCGCACCGCGCCCAATCGCGGAGTCCGCGGGTTTTGGATTCCGCGGCGCAACTACATCCGAGGCCAATGGGTCCGCGGTGGCGGCTGGTGGCCCGACTACCAGCTCCGTCTCATGACGCGCACTGATGCGGGGTACCTGCTCGATCGACCGGTGCACGAACTCGTGCGGATCGATGGAGAAGTCGCCCATCTCATCTGCGGCCTGGCGCACTACAACTATGAGAGCTATCGACAGTTCGTCCGCAAGCAGCTTCGCTATGCGGAGATCGAGGCGACGCGCACCCGGCGTGCCGGTACGAAGCCACCCGTGCGGGCGCTTGTCACGGCACCGGCGCGGGAGTTCTGGCGTCGTCTGGTGGTCGAGCGTGGCTACGTCGATGGGATCGCGGGAGTGACGCTGGCCGGACTTATGGCGGTGCACTCCGCGGCTGTGGTCGCTCTCTCCTACGCTGGCTCGGAGAGGACTGCAAGCAGGTCGGAGAGGAAGCTTCCCACATCCATTACCAGCCCCACCGTCTGAAAGGAGCCCCGGTCGGCGAGTTTGGTGTGGACGCTCGGATTGATATCCACGCAGACCGTGGGGACCGATGCGGGCAGAAGATTGCCGACGGCGATGGAGTGCAGCATGCTCGACAGCATCAGCGCGATGCCAACACCCTCGCGCACCCGGGAACGCATGGCACGCTGCGAGGCGATGACGTCCGTGATAACGTCCGGCAACGGGCCGTCATCGCGAATAGAGCCGCACAAAACGACATCCGTGCCGCGTACGGTGCATGCGTGCATGATGCCGCTGGTGAGCGCGCCACTCTCGACCGCGGCGCGGATCGAACCTGCCGCGCGGATGCGATTGATGGCGCGCACATGGTGTTCGTGGCCGCTGTCCAGGGAGGGACCGCCGTCGAGGGGCACGCCAAGAGACGTGCCGAAAAACGCGATCTCGATGTCGTGCACCGCGAGGGCGTTACCCGCAAACACTGTGTCGACATAACCAGTTTCAATCAGTCGGACGAAACTCTCCCGCGAGCCGGTATGGACAACCGCGGGCCCCGCGACAACAAGGATCTGTTTGCCTTCGCGCCGTGCGATCCGCATCCATTCGGCAGCCTGGCGGATGACCGATCCCTTGGGCTTCTCGCTCGAGATGGTGCTTCCCATGAAACCGAACATCGGCGTCGTGCCTCGGGGACGCTCCACGGGACTCATGCGGATGCCGCCGCCCGTGAGGAGGACCGGCTCGCCGCAATGAACGTCTGACATCGGCTCGCACTGCGGTACCCCTTCGCGCACCACGATTCCGCAATCCATCTCCGGGTAGCGCACCCGGGTCCATCCGACTCCGCCGAGATGGACCTCAGTCTCAAGGTTGGTCGTCGCGAAGAAGTGTTCCGGGAAGACGCCATCGGCGGGTGCTGGGGCAAATGTGGCGTCCACGACGTCCACCGGTGATGCGCCAAACGCCTGTATCTCCCGTAGCGCCGTGGCCAGGAGCACATCCGAGGGCGAGGAGAGCTCGAGTCGGGCATAGCTCGTGTCGCTCTGACGGTGACCAACGTCCAGCTGCTGGATCTCGTACTCGACGCCGAGCCCCATGAGCTCTTCCATGATCCGGGGCAACATGAGCGAATCGATGATGTGGCCGCGCAGTTCAACGACCTGCCGATGCCGCCCGGCGCTGGGAAGATCGGCCACTATAATCGGGCGGTGATTCTAGGTTTGCCCTCCGGGGCAGTCAAATGAGGGAGTGTCGATCGTGACCGAAGCGCCGAGCCCCGCCGCAACCTGGAGAGGGCTGGTCATTCGCTGCACCGCGGTCGACTGCGCCTACAACGATCGCTTCCAGTGCGGGGCCGAGCACGTGATGATCGTCCGGCACCAGGATCACGCCGACTGCGCCACGTACACGGAGAACCAGCACAAAGTCTACCGGGTCGGCATGTAGGTCGGCTGCGATGACGTCCGCGATCGATCTCCGCTCAGATACCGTCACACTGCCTTCTCCCGAGATGCGGGATGCGATGTACCAGGCGGAACTCGGAGACGATGTCTTCGGGGAGGATCCCACGGTCACTGCGCTGCAGGAGTTGGCTGCCCAGAGGACAGGCCAGGAGGCAGCGCTGTTCGTGACCTCGGGTACTCAGGGAAACCTGGTCGCCGCGCTCACACACACGCGGCGGGGCGATGAGGTCATCTGTGGCGACCAGTGCCATGTGCTGCTCTACGAGGTAGCGGGATGCTCGGCTCTCGGAGGGCTGCAACTTCGACCCGTACCGAGCCATCGAGGTGAACTCGACCTCGCGGCCATACGAGCGACGATACGCGGCGAAAATGTGCACTATCCGCGGACGGGCCTCGTCACCATCGAGAATACGCATAACCGCCATAGCGGCGCGATCGTCGACGTGGATTCAATGCGCGCTCTTGTGTCTCTATCCCACGGCGCTGGGGTGCCGGTCCACGTTGACGGTGCCCGCATCTTCAATGCGGCGGTCGCACGGGGTGTGAGCGTAGCCGCTCTGATGGCAGGCGCGGACTCGATCACCTTCTGCCTGTCGAAGGGCCTTGGGTGTCCGGTGGGTTCGGTACTGTGCGGGTCGCGCGACTTCATCGCACTCGCCCGAAAGTATCGGAAGATGCTGGGGGCCGGGATGCGTCAGGTCGGCGTTCTCGCCGCGGCCGGTCTGTACGCGCTCAACCACATGATCGATCGCCTCGCCGAGGATCACGAGAACGCGCGTCGCCTGGCTCTCGGGATCGCCGGAATCCCAGGGCTGTTCGTGGATCCGGAAGCTATCGACACTAACATTGTCATTTTCGGTGTGCAGGGTGGGACGCCCGCTGCGGAGAGGTTCCGCGCTGATGTCGCCAACGCTGGTGTGAAGACAGGCCCGCCAGGTGCCGATGGACGGATCCGGGTGGTGACGCACTACGGCATCGATTCGGGGCACACTGATCGGGCTCTGGCGGTTTTCGCGCGCTGCGCGCCGCTCGCGCCCGTCCGCTAGGACGTGCCGGGGAACATCGTTCTGGTCGGGTTCAGCGGGTCGGGCAAGAGTACCGTGGGCCGCATCGTGGCGACCCGCGCGGGGCGTAGCTTTCTGGACGTGGACGAGGAGATCGTGTCAAGGCTGGGAATGCCGATCGGTGAGGCGTTCAGCCGGCTGGGACAGGCCCACTTTCGGGATGTCGAGGCTCATGTCGTGGCCGACGCCTGTGGTCGCGACGGATGGATCATCGCATTGGGCGGCGGAGCACTTGAGCGGGACGCGAACCTCGCCGCTGCCCGCACAGGCAACGTCCTCGTACGTTTGGACGCATCTCCCGATGAGATCCTTCGTCGCCTGTTCGCGGCACAGGCGACCGAGGAGAGGCCGATGCTCCGCGGGGACGATCCCTTGGGACTGATCACTCGCCTCCTCCTCGAACGAGAGCCGCGCTATGTGCTGGCGGACCACTCGTTCTCCACAGATGGGCGCACCCCCGACGAGGTTGCCGAACTTATCCTCGCTGCGGTGGCGATCCCCGATGGCAGATAGAGTCGACCGCACCTACTTCGTGGAACCGGGGCTGGCCACCAGGCTAGGCCCGTTCCTCCGCGATAGGGGCCTGCTCGGGCGCGCCTTTCTGATCAGCGACGAGAACGTCTTTCCGCGTCATGGCGGAGCGGTCATGGCGAGTCTTGCGGAGGCCGCCTTCTCCCCATCCGCGTGGATCGTGCAGGCTACGGAGGCCAGCAAGTCTCTCGCGGTCGCTTCCGAGATCTTCGCGTGGCTTGCCGAGTGTGGTGCGGAGCGACGCGATGTCGTGGTGGCGCTTGGTGGCGGCCTCGTTGGTGACCTCGCGGGTTTCGTCGCCGCCACCTATCTCCGGGGGTTGGCCATTGTCCAGGTACCGACAACGCTCCTTGCCCAGGTCGATAGCGCGATCGGCGGGAAGACGGCGGTGAACCTGCCGGTGGGAAAGAACCTGGTCGGTGCATGGCACGCGCCACACACGGTCGTGGCCGATCCCGTCCTCCTGGCGACTCTCCCCAGGCGAGACATTTGCGCCGGCTGGGTAGAGACGCTCAAGCACGCCCTGATCATGGATCCTGACCTGCTGGAGACTGTCGAGAACGAGGCGGATGCATTGCTCCGTCTCGACCTGAATGTCACGACCGAGGTGATTGGGCGGAGCGGCAATCTCAAGGTCTCGGTGGTGGCGGAGGACCCGTTCGAGCGCGGCCGCCGGGTGATCCTCAATTACGGCCACACGATAGGCCACGCGCTTGAGGCGGCCGCCGGGTACGGACGTCTGCTGCATGGCGAGGCGGTGGCCATTGGCATTCACGCGGTCTCGCTCCTCGCCGAGTACGTTGGCGCCGCGCCCGCCGATCTGCGCGCTCGCCAGACCGAGTTGCTCCAGCGCTTCGGTCTCGAACTGGTCGCCCGCGGTGTCGATCCGGCGCTGGTACGATCCGCCATGCGGCTGGACAAGAAGGTCTCCGCCCGGCTCCAGCGCTGGGTACTGCTCGAGAGGGTCGGGACTCCCATCGTGCGATCGGACATTTCGGAGGAAGCGGTTTCGTGGACACTGGATCGCATCATCGTTCCGCACTAGGCGGCAGCCTGCCTGACCTCGAGGCGTGCCGACTCCGGATTGATGAACTGGACAGCGCGCTGATTCGGTTGCTGAACGAGCGTGCGGCCGTATCTCTGCGCGTGGGGCAACTGAAGGCAGGTGAGGGGTCGCCTATTTACGTGCCAGATCGCGAGGCGAGGCTGATGGAAGGTCTCGAACGACAGAATCCGGGTCCCTTCCCCAATCTCGCGATCCGTAACATCTGGACCGAGATCCTGTCCGCCTCGCGCGCCCTTCAGCGGCCGATCCGCGTCGCATTCCTGGAACCGGTTGCGACGTTCAGTTACGACGCGGCGCGCCGAAAGTTCGGATCGATGGCAGAACTGGTCCCCTGCCGCACGATACCTGAGGTCTTCTTCGCCACGGCCCGCCGCGACGCTGACTATGGGATCGTCCCGATGGAGAACTCCACCGATGGCGGTGTCACCTTTACGCTGGATACGTTCGTCGATACCGAGATCAAGGCGTGCGCCGAGATCGAGATTCAGATCTCGCACAACCTCTGTTCGCACGGAACGCTACAGACCATCGATCGGGTCTACTCGCAGCCAGTGGCCCTGGCGCAGTGTCGGCGCTGGCTCGGTGCGAACCTCCCGCGTGCGGAGGTGGTGGAGGTCTCGTCCACGGCGCGTGCGGTGGAACTCGCGAAGTTGCCCAACGAAGCGGGTATTGGGTCGGAGTCTGCCGCCGAGGTGTTCAGCGTTCCGATCGTGGCTCGGGGGATCGAGGATCAGCGAAACAACTTCACGCGTTTCATCGTGATCGGCGACCAAGTCGCCCCTCGCACCGGCAAGGACAAGTCAGCCATTGTCTTCGCGGTTCGACATCACGCCGGTGCGCTTCATCAGGCCCTGCGGATCTTCGCGGAGGGTGGCATCAACCTCACGCGCATCGAATCGCGCCCCTCGAAAAAGCGGGTCTGGGAGTACGTCTTCTTCCTCGACTTCCAGGGACATCAAGACGACGAGCCGGTTCGCCACGCGCTACGCGAGCTTGGCGAGCACGCGCAGTTTGTGAAGGTCCTCGGAAGCTGGCCGGACGAGAGCCGACCCTTCGACGTGGGCCGCGCTACGGCGGAATAGGGCCGAACAGTCCTCCCAGGCCGGCAGCGCTCGTGGTGAACGCGCGGATCGCCAGGCCAGCGATGAACAGCGCCGCGAGTGCTGTCGGGAGCGGCGAACTCGCCTCGCGCCCGCGCGACCAGCTGTAAACGAGGGGCAGGACCAACGTCGCGAGTCCACCATAGGCGAAGTGCAGCAGGTCTGGAGGCAGCCGTCCGGCGAAGACAAGCCCCAGACCAAGCGCGAACTGAAGGATAAGAAGCCCCTCGCCGATCAGGAGTGTCCCGTAGTAGCGTCCATCCCGCGGGAGGCTGGGCAGAACGCACGCGAGCAACCCCCAGATCCCGCAGATCGCCACGAAGTAGACAGCGGCGCGCCCCACGATCAGATGGGCCGTATCCATAGAAGCACTCCTGATCAAGTCTTACGTTCGGTCGAGAACGACGGTGCCCGATTCGTCGACGCGCGTCACAATCGCCCGACCGGAGACGCCGCGGTCCCGCGCCGCGGCGCACATCGCCTCACCCACCGCGTCGGCATCTGTGTCGACGAGTGCGAGCATCGCCGATCCCGAACCGGACAGACAGGCACCGATCGCGCCCGCCTGCCGCGCCGCACGAAGGATGTCGGGAAGTGCGGGGATGAGTCTCTCCGCGCGCGCTGGTTGATGCAGGCGATCGTCCATAGCCCGACCGACGAGATCCCATCGACCGGCGTTGAGCGCGGCCACAAGCATCGAGGCGTGAGCGACGTTGAACGCAGCATCCTCGTGCGACACGACCCGCGGAAGGACACCGCGAGCCCGGTGCGTCACGACTCGGAGCACCGGAACGAAGAGCACCGCCCCCGGCATCTTCTCCATCGGAACCCGAAGTGCGTCGACGCGTTCCTCAGTCATGAGTGAGGCGACGAGTCCACCTAGCAGGGCAGGCGAGACGTTGTCGGGGTGTCCCTCGAGTCGGGCCGCCGGTTCGACCAACCGTGCGCATTCGACCGCGCCACCGGCCATCAATTCGGCTAGGGCCAGACCCGCGACGATCGCGGTCGAACTGCTCCCCAGCCCGCCGGTCACCGGAATACTGCTGCGGATCGTCAGTTCGAGCGGCGGCGGCGCGATACCCTTTCTCACCAGAGCCGATACGAGCGTACGGTAGGCGAGATTCCTCGCGTCGCGACCGATGGTCTTGGCGCCCTCGCCCTCGATCAGAATGTGAAACGGTCTACCGGTCTCCACGATGAAGTCGGCGTGAAGATTGAGGGCGAGCCCAAGGCAATCGAAGCCGGGCCCCAGATTCGCCGATGTCGCCGGTACCCGAACGGCGAAGCGCATTGCCTTCTACCCGGCGGAGCGCTCAGCGATCGACACGAATCGAGGCGCTGACCTGTCGCGTGCAACTGAGGTGAAGGATCTTCTGCAGTGCCTCCGTCATCGCGCTCTGACGGGCGGTGTGCGTCATGATTACGATCTCGGCGACGCGTGCTTCCTCGTCCGACTCCTTCTGGATGCATGAGGCGATGCTGATTCCGGAGTCGCCGAGCGCCCGTGCGATCTGCGCGAGCACACCAGGCTCGTCGGCCACGCTCAGGCGCAGGTAGAAGCGCGCGGTAGTCTCGCCGAAGGCTCGCACGGGAGGCGAAGTTGCGGGGAAATCGACCCGCTGGGCGACGCCAGCGACGATGTCGGCCACGATGGCACAAAGATCGGCGAGGACCGCGGAGGAGGTCGGCTGCGCGCCGGCTCCACGGCCGTAGAGCACCAGTTTGTCGACCTCGTCACCGTCGATGAGAACCGCGTTGAAGACGCCATTCACAGACGCTAGGTGGTGGTCGCGCGGGAGCAGCGTGGGGTGCACATTCGCCTCGATCACTCCGTCCACGAGGCGTGCCGTCGCGACGAGACGGACGACGTAACCCATCTCGGATGCATACCGGAAGTCCTTCTCGGCAAGATCCGTGATGCCGATCCGATGGATCCGTTCGGGCCGCACGTCGGCGCGGAAAGCCAGCGTGGTGAGAATCGAGAGCTTGTACGCCGCATCGGTCGCCTCGACATCGTTCCGCGGGTCAGCCTCGGCGTAACCGAGTCTCTGCGCTTCGGCCAGCGCGTCCGCGTACTCACGACCATCAGCCATCGCGGTCAGGATGAAGTTCGTCGTCCCGTTGATGATCGCCTGTATCTGGCTGATGTCGTTCGCCACGAGGTCGCGGCGCACGACGCGGATGATGGGAATACCGCCGCCCACGCTCGCCTCGAAGAACAGATTCACCCTGTGGCGGTCGGCGATCTGCAGGAGTTCGTACCCGTGCTTGGCGATGACCTCCTTGTTGGCGGTCACCACGTGCTTTCCGGCCGATAGAGCTCGCTCAATGTAGGTCCGAGCGGGTTCCTCGCCCCCGAGCAGTTCAACCACGACGGCGATCTCCGGATCGTCGAGGATCGCCTCCGCGTCGGTTGTCAGGAGCCCTCGGTGGATCGACGCGTCGCGTTGTCGGGTCACGTCGCGAACCAGGATGCGGGAAACCTCGATGCGAGCACCGAGTGTCTGCGCGATCCGATCGCCTTTGCGGGCGAGCACGGAGATGACTCCCGATCCGACGATGCCGGCGCCGAGGACGCCGACCTTGACGGGACGCGCCACGATCAGTTCCTTGCCGTAGTCGGAAGACGATGGCCGAGCCCTGCAAGGACATCTCGAATGGCCGAAAGCGCCTCATCGATATCCCCATCAGTCACCCAGCCGAGGTGGCCGACACGAAAGACCTTTCCAGCGAGCGAACCCTGACCACCCGCAAGCTCGATGCCGAAACGATCGCGTACACCGGAGACGATCGCATTTCCGTCGATGCCCACTGGCACGCGGATCGCGGTCACGGTGTTCGATGCAACCGACGGATCGGCGAGCAGTTCCAGGCCGAGCGAGCACGCCCCGGCCCGAGCCCGCTGGCCCAGCCGGGTATGGCGGGCGATTGCCTGATCCAGCCCCTCCTGTTCCAGCACATGCAACGCCTCGGCCAACGCGAAGTAGATCGAGATCGCGGGGGTCGCTTGCGTCTGACCGCGGGTCAGCCACGATTTAGCCGCGGCGAGATCCCAGTAGTACCGCGGCATACGGGCAATGCGCTGGGCTGCCCAGGCTCGCTCGCTCACGCTGACCATGGCGAGTCCAGGCGGCGCCGCCCAGGCCTTCTGCGAGGCCGTCGCCACCACATCGAGACCCCATTCATCCGTTCGCACATCGATCCCCGCGAGAGAGCTCACCGCGTCGACGATGACGAGGGCATCGGTTTCTCGGACCATTCGCGCGATCTCGGCGAGCGGATTCGTCACACCAGTGGACGACTCGTTGTGCGTGACGAGGACGGCACGCGTATCGGGTGCGCGACGCAGCGCGTCGCGCACGGCGTTCGGAT
Organism: Chloroflexota bacterium; assembly: GCA_016875715.1. Classification (GTDB taxonomy): domain Bacteria; phylum Chloroflexota; class UBA6077; order FW602-bin22; family FW602-bin22; genus VGOZ01. The sequence goes on from VGOZ01000035.1 coordinate 11,970, forward strand.
CGATCGCATTTCCTGGTTCCGCCGCGAGGCGATGCACGATCGCGCCGTACGACTCGGCGATGTCGGCGATCCGATCGCCGAAGAAACCGATGGTGATCCCCAGAACCCGGTCACCCGGCGACAGGAAGTTCACGACGCCCGCCTCGAGTGCACCAGTACCGCTGGCTGTAAGCGTGAGGACATCGGACCGGGTGCGATAGCACCGCTTCAGTGCCTCGGTGATCTCTGCGATCAGGGCCGCGAACTCCGGTCCCCGGTGGTTGATCATCGGTCGGCTCATCTGCGCCAGCACCGATGCGGGCACCGGCGTCGGCCCGGGGATGCGCAGTTTCACGGGCCGCCGATTCTAGCAGTCACCCTTCCGATGCCTTGATTCGACGGAGGAACTCATCGGCGAGCCGTGCGTACGCGACCGCCCCGCGTGACTGGGGATCGTACTGGGCGATTGCCTTGCCGAAGCTCGGAGCCTCTCCAAGCCGCACGTTGCGTGGGATCACGGTCTCGAAAGCCAGGCTAGGGAAGTGCCCGCGAACCTCCTCTACCACACCCTGGGCCAAATTGGTACGCGCATCAAACATGGTGAGGATCACTCCGGCGACCCGCAAGCGTGGGTTCAGGCTATCGCGGATCAGGTCGATCGTCGTCACCAGCTGGCCCAGGCCCTCGAGCGCGAGGTACTCGCACTGGACGGGAATCAACACGCCATCGGCCGCGGTGAGCGAATTCACCGTGAGAAGGCCGAGCGACGGAGGGCTATCGATCAGGATGAACTCGTAGCGCTCGCGAATCGGCTGAAGAGTACGTGCCAGGCGCCCCTCGCGAGCCAGGATGCCAACCAACTCGATCTCGGCTCCGGCGAGCTGGATCGTTGCGGGAAGGAGGTCGACCCGAGGGTTCTCCGTGGCGACGATCACCTCGTCGATGGACCGCCCGCCTACCAACGCATCGTAGATCGACGGCGTGCCCGAGCGCTTGTCGAACCCGAGGCTGCTCGTGGCGTTCGCCTGCGGGTCCATGTCGACCAGAAGCACGCGGTGACCGGCGATGCCCACAAATGCCGCCAGGTTGATTGCGGTCGTGGTCTTCCCCACGCCCCCCTTCTGATTCGCCAGCGCGATAGTGCGGGTCACAGGTGCGTCGCTGCCTGGCGTGCGCGCACCTGCTCCAGCGTAGGTATCCCAGAAGCTCCCGCGTGCTCGACGACGAAACTCGCCGCGCACGCGGCCAGGCGGGTCGCACGGGCGACGTCCCGGGTTCTCGCGTACTCGACCAGAAACGCACCCGCAAACGCATCGCCCGCACCAGTCGGCTCGACTTCCGACGCAGGAAACGCCACGAAATCGCGCTCCGTTCCGCCGCTGAAGATGGTTCCGCCTCGAGCACCGCGTGTAACGACAAGTAGCGGGATCGCCTCGGCCAGCAGGTGGATCGTATCCGCATTTCGGTCCACGTCTTCTTCGCTCATGATGACAATGTCCAACCTGCGGAGTCGTTCTACGAGGCTTCCCCAACCATCGTGACGCACGAGACCGTCGGGTCCCCAGCGACGGAGCCATCCCTGGGGCGTAGCGGCGCGCAGCGCACCATCGAACACGTCTTCCACGCCGGGATCGACTTCGTTAGTCAGCGGCGCGAGCAGGACGATATCAGGGCTTCTCCATTCACACGGAACGGCTTCGGCTTCCAGGCGCCGGGCGACGGAGCGGATGTACTGTCTTCGATGTGTACCCTCATAGATGTTCTCGAATACGCTGCTGGTAGGGGACGGCACCACTCGGGCCTCGATGCCTGTGAGGATGGTGGCGACATCGAGGTCCGCTCCGACGCTCGTCACCACGCGGACGCGCGCGCCAAGGTTTCGGGCCATCGTACCCGCGTACGTGACCGTACCGCCGGGTACAGAACCGCCGGGGACGATATCGCTGGTGATGTGGCCAACGATCACCAGCGTCAGGCGGGCAGGCTCGTTCATGCCCGAGGCGTTATTACGACCTTGCGGTTCTCACCCTCGCCGACGCTGCCCGTGGAAACATGAGGATTCTCCGCCAGAGCCACGTGGATGATCCGCCGCTCCGCGGCAGGCATTGCCTCCAGCGCGACCGGCTGACCGGACTCGTGGACCCGCTGGGCGATCCGTCGCGCGAGGCTGCTCAGAGTCGCCTCGCGTCGTGCGCGATAGCCTTCCACATCGACGTTCACACGGAGCCAGCGCTTCTGCCGCTTGGCCATGATCAGGTTCAGGAGGAACTGAAGCGCGGCCAGCGTATCGCCGCGACGTCCGATCAGTAGGCCGAGATCCTCACCTTGCACTTCCAGTGTCACTGTGCCGTTCGGTCGACGAACCGCTACGTCGGTATCCAGACCCAGAAGATCGAGGAGGTCGAGAAGAACCGCGCGCGCCTCCTCTGCTACTTCCTCGGTGATGGGCGCATGGTCGGCCTCGAGGCGGCTCGCGGCGCGCGGTGGCGCCGTCGTCGCGACAGAGATCTCCGCGATCGGTTGCGTGCGCACCGCAACCAGGATATGAGCGTCCTCACCGCCGATCCCGAGGATCCCTCCGCGGCCCTCGGAAAGCACGGTGACCTGAAGATCGCCCTCCGGGCGCCCGGTCATCTCAACGGCACGCTTGATCGCGTCCGCAACCGTCCGCGCGCTGACTTCGAGGCTTTCGCCCTCCATGATTCCTCCTGACGGCGGCCGCTGATCCTCAGCGGCGCTTTCGCCTACGTCTGTGTGATGTGGTCGTGGTGCGTTCGGTAGAGGGAGACGCTGCCGCGCCGGCAGGCGCTCCACTCGGCGGGGCCTCCGCGACCGCCGACGGCGCGTACAGAGTTCCACCAAGACGTGGTCCAGGCAGCGCGGAGCGTACTACCGCGGGGACCGGCAAGAGTCCCCATCCCGTCACGAAGAATTGCTGCACCATCTGGAAGACGTTCGACGCCACCCAGTACAGAACAAGGCCCGCCGGGACGCTGACCGCGAAGAACACAAACATTATCGGCATGTATTGCATAATGGAATTCATCATCTGCTGTTGCGGGTCTGTTGTCGCCTGCTGTGCCATCTTGGTGGTGATCCACTGCGTCGCGCCACTCAAGACTGCCAGGATGGGCAATTGCTGAGGGAAGGTTTCAAAGGCGAATTCCGGTTTCCCCAGATCCGTAATCCACAAGAATGGACGCGAGAATTCCGGACTACTGGTGGACAACTGCAACAGTGCCGCGTACAGCGCGAACCAAATCGGCATCTGTACGAGCATTGGTAGGCAGCCAGCAAGCGGATTGATACGATGCTCCTTGTAAAGAGCCATCGTTTCCTCGCCACGCTTGGCCTGGTCATTCTTGTATACCTTATTGATCTGCTGGATCTTAGGTTGAAGCTCCTGCATGCGTTTCATAGAACGAATGCTTTGCAGTGTAAGTGGAAAGGTGATCGACTTCATGATGAACGTGAAGACAATGATGGCAATGCCCCAACTGGCGATGCCGAGATTCACGGCTAGCTGTTCGTACAGGAACTCCAAGCCGAATACGAAAACAGCGTTAACGAAGGAGTTCCAGAGTTCTCCGAGATCCAGACTTAGTGCCTCCCGAGCCGGGCGCGGCTGTCAGCGCACGGGATCATAGCCGCCGGGGTTGAATGGGTGACAGCGCGCGAGCCGGCAGACGCCCATCCATACCCCGGACACGATGCCATAGCGATCGATGGCCTGGCGAGTGTATTCCGAGCAGCTTGGATAAAACCGGCAGTGCGCGGGCAGTGCGCGCGAGATGGTCATCTGGTACGAGCGAATCGCCACGATCACCATGCGTTTCACTCCGCGCCCGGCCCGCCGGATGGCGATCCCAGGGAGTTGGACGCGGCCCGAAGAGCCGTGATAAGGCACGACTGCAGATCGGCGTACGCTGCCAGTGCCGCCGGTGAGCGTGCCGTGATCACACAATCGCATCCCGCGGGAAGGCCCGACGAGAGGCGAATGATCTCCCGGAGTCGCCGCCGGACCCGATTTCTCTGTACCGCTCCGCCGACTCGTCGGCCGACAACCAGTCCGACCCGGGCGAGTCCGGCTCCCGTTCGTTCGCACTGAACGCTCACATAACGGGTACGGATCTGATGTCCCCGAGCCCGGACGCGCTCGAACTCCGCGGTGGTTCTGAGGCGGGCCGTCAACCGACCATCACACTCGTGCCGGCTCACGGCGCGCTCAGACGACCGTCAATCGCTTTCGGCTCTTGAGACGGCGGCGCTTCAGGATGTTGCGCCCGGCACGCGACTCCATACGCGCACGGAAGCCGTGCTCGCGCTTGCGAGGGAGGCGCTTCGGTTGCCAGGTTCGCTTGACCACGACGTTTTTCCCGAATGGAGGTAGTGGAACTACTATAGGCCCGCGCCACCTGCTATCGCCACGGCACCGGGGCGCTCCCTAGAATCGCCTCAAGTTCGACCGCGAGGATCGCTTACGCAGGACCCAAGCCAGTCCCCTCGAACGCCATCGCCTGCACCGGCGATCGCCCTCTTCACTCTTCTTGGACTGTTCGTCGGTGGCGGCCTCTTCTCCGGCTGGGCATTTCTCAGCAACGTCCGCGAGATCCTCAATGAAACCACCCGCCCGGGGAGGGCTCCGATCTTCGACGTGGACTCCATCGCGATCCCTGTCGTCGGTGGCCGCCCTCGCTCGACCCCCACCGTTTCGGCACCGAGCGTAGCCGTACCGAGACCGTCCCCCGTCGCCACGCCGACGTCCGTGCCCGTACAGGACCTGCCGGTCTGGGATGGCAAGGATCGCGTGACGATTCTCCTCCTCGGCATCGACATGCGATCGTCCGATCCGGTCGCGCCGACGCGATCGGACACGATGATCTTGCTCACCTTGGACCCGCTCAGTCTCACGGCGGGGATGTTCTCGATCCCGCGCGATCTATGGGTGCCGATTCCGGGCTACGCGGAGAATAAGATCAACGTGGCACACTTTCTCGGTGAGGCGCGGCGAGCAGGCGAAGGGCCAGAACTCGCACGGCGCACGGTGCAGTTGAACCTTGGCGTCCCGGTGCATTACACGGCACGGGTGGACTTCAAAGGGTTCGAACGCCTGATCGATACCATAGGCGGCGTTACGGTCGACGTAGAGAGGGCGATCCTCGATAGCGAGTACCCAAATGAAAACTACGGGATCAATCGCGTCTACATCGGCGTCGGTCCCCAACGCATGGACGGGATCACGGCGCTCCGCTACGCGCGGTCTCGCCACTCCGAATCAGACTTCGGCCGCACGCGCAGGCAGCAAAGGGTGCTCGAAGCAGCACGAATGCAGACGTTGAATCTGGGGTTGGTCCCGAAGCTGCCGCAGATGATCGGAATCCTCACCAGTTCGATCACGATGGACGTGCCAGTGTTCGACCTGCTCGCCCTGGCCAATCTGGGGCGTCAGATTCCTCGGGAGGCGATCATCACGCGGCAGGTCGATCACAACCACGTCATCGATGTGAACGGCGACGGCACTGTGCTCGTGCCGGATCGCGCGAAGATACGGCCCATCATCCAGGAGGTCTTCTACGACCCGGTCGTCCGAGCGAATGCCGCGACCATCGAAATTCTGAACGGGACCTCACGCGATGGAATCGCAACGGCGGCCCGTACCGCCCTGGTCGCCCAACGGTTCGACGTCCGTCGGGTTGACTCGGCCGGCAACGCGACGTTCGATCACACGCAGATTCTCGTGCGCGATGGCACCAAGCGGGAGACGGGTTTGCGCCTGGCCCGCGCTCTGGGCGTTCCAGCGGCAAGTGTGATCAGCGATAAAAGACAGGGCGCGTATCACATCACGGTGATCCTGGGTGGCGACTTCACAAGCGTCCGCTAAGTGACTTCGCTCATCGCGGGAGTCGGTTACATCGGTTCGGCACTCGCGCTCGATCTTCTCCGCGGCGGCGAGCGTGTGATCGGACTCGACAACTTCTATTCCTCGAATCGCGAATCGTCCGTGCTGCTCTCTCGGGCAGGCGATCTTCAGATGATCGAGGCGGACCTGCGCGATCGGAGGTCGCTGCGTCGGGCCGGGTCTCCTGGGATCGACGTCGCGTATTTGCTCGCGGCGCAGGCCAGCGCCGACGACCGTTCGATCCCGATCGCGCTGACTGAGGACGTGAACCTGCGCGGCGCCCGCCAGTTCTTCGAGGTGTGTGTGGAAGCTGGGGTCTCGCGCATCGTCGTGGCGGGATCCATGCGGATCTACGGGCAGCCGCTTCCTGAACTGGTTCGGGAAGATACTCCGTATGGAGTGCAGCGCGACTACACCCACCTCAGCAAGGTGTACCTGGAGCACCTCGCCCGCCTATTCGTCGCGGTTCACGGTCTGCATATCACGGTCGTTCGGATCGGGGTGGTGCACGGCCCTTCCCCGATGATGAAGGATGATCCGCGCTTCATGACCGTGCTCAATCGGTTCTGCAGGCAAGCCGTCGCGGGCGAGTTGCTCACCATCCATCCCGGAGCCGGCTACGTGCCTCTCATCCATATCGACGAGGTTGTCGGCGGGCTCCGCCAGGCCGCAGAGCGTGAATGGCCGGGATTTCGAGCTGTCAACCTCGCCGGCGACCTCGTCGGGCTCGATGAGCTGGCCGAGACCGTTCGTGCGACAGCCATGGACTTGGGGTTGAACGTCCAGGTATCCGGCGCTGCGGAGGCCAGCCTGCGGCGACCCCGAGTCTTCTCGAGCCTGGCGCGGCCCCCAGAGGGGGCGAGGAGAAGCGTGGTAGCCAGCGTACGCGAGATGATCGACTACTACCGGGCCCGCGGTTGACGGTTCGAGGGAGCGGACGTGGCGCGGAGCGCCTGTTCCCCACGGTCCTGCTCAAGGCGCGCCCGACTCCCCTACAGCTGAACGACCGCGTGGGGTTCGAGCGATTCGAGGGGCTCGAGCTCTATCTCGATCGCGCCGACATCGAGGATCCCGAATGCCCGGAAGCAATTCGCCGTATCGTCGAACGAAGTCTGGAGGGCGTCTCAAGGCCACTATCGCTTCTCGTCGAAGGACCGGTGCGCTCGCTTGACGGGCAGTTCTTCGACCTGTCGGTAGACTCTCCGGCGAATCGCGAGACTCTGCGCCGAGTCGCCCGTACTGGCCGGGCCATTGGCGCGACGACGATGTGCATCCATCTCATCGCGCCGCGTGCGGACCTGCGCATCACCGCCGCCGAACGCGGCGAGTCTCTCGAGCGCTGCCGAACTCTGACGCGCTTCTACGTCGAACTCTGCGAGGATCACCGACTGCTGCCAACCGTGGAGAACATCCCACCGATCGGTCGGATGCGCGAGTCCGCGTTCATGACCTCGCCTGTGGGGATTATCGCCGAGGACTTTTTGGAACTGTGCGCACGGGTGCCCGGCACGCGAGTGACCTTTGACACGTCGCATGCCTCGTTGCTCGTGAACTTGCTGGCAGATTCGCCGCCCGACCCGATCTACGCCGATCTAAGGGAGGATCTCCTGAGGTTGACACAAGCCTATTCTGCCGTCGCCTATCTCGACGCTCTCGGATCTCTGACCACCTCCGCGCACGTATCGGACGCGCGCGGGGTGCTGGGCGAAGGACTGGAGTATGGTGCAGGAGACGCGCCTCTCGATGCGATGATGGCGCCTCTGTTTAAACACTGCGGGTCCATCGTTGCGGAGGTTCTCGAGCCAGATCCGAACCTATCGCCCGCGATGCGGAGAACCGCACGCGTCCTTCAGACCCTTCGCGATGGTGGACGGGGAGGATGAACCTCGATGTAGCCGCGCTGCTCGGGCGTTCTGAATGGCAGGCGCCGTGCGACCGGTTGCGGGAAAGGTACGCCGGAGCCCGCGTACTGGTCACCGGTGCGGCCGGATCGATCGGGACAGAGATCGGGCATCGCCTCGTGGATCTGGGCGCGGAGCAACTCATCTGCGTCGACCATCACGAACCCTCGCTCTATCGGCTCGGACTGGACCTCGGCGGCGCCGATCGGGTGCAACTCGTCCTGGCCGACGCGAGAGACTCGGCGCGCCTCGGTGCACTTCTGCTGCACCATCGCATCGACGCGGTGGTTCACCTTGCGGCCTACAAACACGTTCCCCTGGGGGAGGCGAACGCCGACCAGGTCGCCCTGGTGAACATCTTCTCGACTCTCGACCTGGCACGAGGCGCGATGCGCGCTGGGACTCGGGACTTTCTCTATCCATCGACGGACAAGGCGGTACGGCCGCCGAGTATTTACGGGTGCTCCAAGAGGCTCGCCGAGGTGGGACTACGCGCCGCGATGGTCGAGAACTCCATGCGGATACGGATCTCGCGACTGGTCAATGTGATTGGCACCGCCGGCAATGTCATTGAGGTCTTTGCGCGCCAGATCGCGGCCGGTCAGGACCTGACCATCACCGACGAGCGTATGACGCGGTACTGGATGAGCCGGCGGGAGGCGGCGGACCTGCTCCTCCTCTCGGCCGTTGCCCGGCCCGGAGAGGTCTTCCTGCTCAATGTCGGGGAGGCAGTGCCCCTTGTGGAGACTGCGCGCCGCCTTGCCATGAGCATGGGCGTCACGATCCTGCGCACGAGAAGCATCGGTGCGCGCCCGGGCGAGCGACTCCAGGAACACCTCGCCTATTCGTGGGAATCGCGTGTCCCCACCGACATCAAAGGTATCGATGCCCTCGTCGGTGAGCGCGCGCACTCGGGCTTTCGCCGCGGCCTGGCCGCGCTGCGTCGCAACGCGCGGTCCGGCGACTCGGTAGCGACCCGAGCCGAGATCGACCGACTCATCGCACAGGTTGGCCGATGACCGCACCACTGGCCCTCGCGATGATCTTCGGTACTGCCCTGCTGATCGGTCTGATCCTCGTGCCTGCCTCACGATGCATCGGCGAGATCCTCGGCTTGATCGACCGGCCGAGGCCCGGTGAGATGCAGACCGTCACTGTGCCGCGGACTGGGGGTTACGGAGTGATCGCGGCGTTTCTGGCAGCCTCCGTGCTCAGCGTCACGCTCGTGCCCGGTGCGGACAGTACGGAGCGTATGCGGTTCCTCGGGCTAATCGCCGGTCTCTTTGTGGTCCTGCCGATCGCCTACCTTGACGACCGCCTGCGCTTGGGCTGGCGCGCCCAGCTGGCGGGGCAGGTGAGTGCGGCGCTCCTTCCCATGGCGTTCGGCCTCTGGATGTTTGACATCTCGTTGCCGTGGGGACCTGCCTACGCGCTTCCCCTGGGTCTGGCGCTACCCCTCACGCTGTTCTGGGTGGTCGGCACGATCAACACGATGAACTGGATCGACAACACCGACGGCCTGGCTGGCGGCGTCGCTCTGATTGCGGCGCTGATCCTCTTCGTACGCGCATATGGCCTGGATCAGATCAGCGTCGCCGGCCTGACTCTCGCTCTGGCCGGCGCGGCCGCGGCATTCCTGATCTTCAACTTCCACCCCGCGCGGGTCTTCATGGGCACGAGCGGATCGATGTTCTTTGGCTACGCCCTGGCCCTTCTGGCCATCATCGGCGGAGCGAAGGTCGCGACCGCGTTGATGGTCCTCGGACTGCCGATCCTCGATACTGCGCTCGTGATTGTGCATCGCCTCGTGGCGGGACGTTCACCGTTCGTCGGCGGCGACTCCGCCCACCTTCCGCACCGTCTCGCGGGGCAGGGATGGAGCGTCCGCCGTATCGTGCTCACGATCTACGTGGGATGCCTCTTACTTGGTCTGGGGGGACTGACACTCTCGGGCCTCTTCAAGGTAGTGCTCTTCGCGGCGGTGCTGGGAGGCTTGGGGGTCTTCATCGCGGGACAACTACTCCGCTCGCGCCGGGATGGCACTATATCGCCGATCCAACGCTGACGCGATGACCATTGCCGCGAACACGGGCAATGCGAGTTGCCTGCGCCAGCGCCAGGGTTGCCGGATGAGCCGAAACAGCCAGTCAAAGCCGGCCGCACGCACCCACGCGGGCGCACGCGTGATATCCCCCGCGATGAAGTCGAGCGCGCCGCCACAGCCGATGCCGAGCGTGATCCCCGCACGAGCCAGGTTGCGATGGAGCCACGCCTCCTGACGGCCGGCACCGAACGCAACGAACACCATGTCGATCGGCGTGGCGTCTCTCAGCGCTGCGAGGACGCCAGTATCGCCGTGCGCCCGCGCCTCCCCTTCGTACGAACCCGCGATGGCGAGACCGGGGAACATCACGCTCAGGCGTCGTCCCGCGCGCTCGGCAACACCGCCGCGACCGCCCAGAAGGAAGACCCGATAGCCGCGGGACGCCGCACACCGAGCGAGCTCGACGCAAAGGTCGGTGCCCGTGACCTGGTCACGCAATCGCTGGCCGAGCAGACGTGCCGCGACGAGGAGACCTCTGCCGTCCGGGATCGCCAACTCGCTGCCGTTCAAGAGCGACCGGAATCCCCGATGCCGTGCAGCTGCCGCGAGAATCTCAGCGTTGGGGGTGACGATCCGCGTCAACCGGCGTGCGGCCACCCGGCGATCGCACCAATCGATGGCCTCGGCCATCGTCACATCGTGAACCCTGCACCCCAGGATCTCCACGACGCGGAGAGTCCCAGGGTCCAACAACGCGGCCATGGTAGCATCGGCACGTGGTGCGGCGAACGCGGGATAGGCCGCCGCGGGCGCGTCCACCGTACCGCACGCGGTTTGATCGGCTCGTTCGGAGGGCGATGAGCACCTTGCCTGAGCGATTCGCGCGACGTCTCGACAATGTGGCGATCGTGATCGCCGACGAACCAAGCCCAGAGCAACTGGCGCGCTCGCGCGTCGCGACCGGCGAGACACTCTATGGACTCTACGAGGGGATCCCGGTAACCGCACGGTCATCGAGCTACGGGATGGTTGTACCCGATCGGATAACGATATTTCAGCGATCGATCGAGGCCGATTGTCGCTCGGAGGCCCAGATTGTCGACGAGATCGCGAAGACAATCCTTCACGAGGTCGCGCATCACTTCGGGATCGACGATCCGCGCCTGGTGGAGTTGGGCCTCGCCTGACCGGTATCGAGTGTGATTGGCTCGAGATCGAGTTCCGACCGGGGCTCGAGGAGGCAGTTCGGGCTGAAGTGCAGCAATGCATTCCCGCCGCGTCGTTCCAGGTCGTGGCACACCGTCCATGTGGAGTCGTGAGCGGCGCCGCAATCGATCGAATCGAGACTCTGGGGACGATCGTGGCCGTTCACGCGCTCGTTCGGTTCGCGATTCCTCGTCCGCGGGCACTGCTCGGCGATGAGAACCTTCGGCGGATCGCGGCGCTGCTGCGAGGCGTCATCGGTCGTTCCGCGGCGAACTGGATCACCTTTCGTCTCAGCGCTGCCGGCTCCAGTTCGCCGGTCCTTCGACGGCTGAGGTCCGCCATTGCCGAGATTACCGGCTGCTCGGAGACGACGGCGGAGCCCTCCCTTCACCTTCGCCTGTGGCCAGACGCGCACGGGTGGTGCCTCGCGGCGCGGACCACGCCGCTACCGCTCACCGTCCGGCCCTGGCGCGGAGCGCATCTCCCGGGCGCGCTCGATGCCTCGGTCGCTCGCGCGATCCTTCTGCTGGGCGGCCATCACGCGCGACAGAGGGTCCTCAACATCGCCTGCGGTGCGGCAACGCTTCTCATCGAGCGCCGCGCCATAGGACCGTGGCGGGCGGGCGTCGGTGTCGATATCGACGCGCGTGCGATCGACGCGGCGCGCCAGAACCTGGCGTCGGCGTCGGTCCAGGGTCATCTGATCCGAGGTGATCTGGAGGCGCTGCCCTTCCCGGACGCCTCATTCGACGCGGTCGTCGCGGACCCCCCCTTCGGCATGTTGAACTCAGCTACGGAAGGCACCTACCCGGCGCTGATCGATGAGGCGCTCCGCGTTGTGTCTCCTGACGGCTACGTCGCAATCGTCAGCGCCCGACGACGACTGCTCGATGCGTGCCTCCAGCGTCGTACCGATGTCCGCTCGGTACGGCCCCCACTCACGTGTGCCATCCCGCTTCGAAACGGTACGATTCTCCTGACCATCCGATTCTTCGGCCGCAGACGTGGTGAACCAGCGCGACGTGGCCGGCCCAACGTAGGCCTGCCATAATCGTGTGGCTCAGGAGTTTCGTTCGTGCCCAAGATGAAGACCCACAAGGGGACCTCGAAGAGGTTCCAGTTCTCTGGAAGTGGGAAACTGATGCGTACGCATCATATGAAGACCCACTTCAGGCGCCGCAAGTCCAAGCGCATGCTGCGCCAGCTTGACGAGATGTCGCCCGTGTTCAAGGGGGACGTCGAGCGGATCTCGCGACTCATCCCGTACAGCGACTGAGAGAGACGGAGAGCAGCGATGGTGCGTGTCAAGCGTGGTGTGACGGCGCGAGCCCGCCACAAGAGGATCCTGAACGCGGCGAAGGGACATCGCGCGAGTCGACATAAGCTGTACGCGCGTGCCAAGGAGTCGATCCTTCACGCGTGGTCGTACGCGTATGCGCATCGACGCGAGCGTCGGGGTGACCTGCGCCGACTGTGGATCACGCGGATCAATGCGGCTGCGCGATCGGTCGGCCTCACCTATGGGCAGTTCATTCACGGCCTGAAGATGGCCGAGATCGCGCTGGATCGTAAATCGCTGGCCGAGATCGCGGTGCGCGATGTGGCTGGGTTCCAGCGCCTTGCGGCGACAGCACGGGCGGCACTCAGCGCCGCCTGAGTACGTCGCCGCATCGCGCGGCGACATTGCAGCCGCACTGCGCCTTCATCGTCGCGAGGTTCGGAGCGGATTGCGACTGGCCCTCGTCGAGGGTCCGAAGACGCTCCTCGATCTACATCGTGGGGACCATCGGATCGATCGTCTGTTCGTGGATCGGGCATCGATGACGGATGCCGTTGTGTCTGCGCTGCTCGTCGACCTCCCGTCCGAAGTCGTGCGCCTCGCGGATGGGGCCGCAATGGCGCGCCTGGCCGATACGCGCACGCCACAGGGTGTGGTCGGGATCGTCGCGCTTCCCTTACCCCGGATCGCCACCGATGACGAAGTTCTTCTCATCCTTGATGGCGTTCAAGATCCCGGGAACACGGGAACGATCGTGCGCTCTGCCCTTGCCAGCGGGGTCGTCGGGGGCGTCGTCTGTCTTGGGGGCGCGGATCCGTTTGGCCCCAGAGCCATTCGCGCCTCAGCCGGCGCGGTTTTCGCAGTGCCACCGCAGGTCGATCCGGAAGACTCACTCGACGGAATCCTCCGCAACAGGCGCCTGATCGGTGCCTCCGCTGGAAAGGGCGAACTCTACGATCGCCTTGCGTGGACCGAGCCGATCGCACTGGCTGTGGGTTCGGAGGGACATGGCCTGTCGCGCCGCACGAGCGCTCGCGTCGACACCTACGTCCAGATTCCTACGGTCGGCGCCATCTCCCTGAACGCCGCCATCGCCACCTCTATACTCGTGTTCCACATCGCCCGGGAGCGATCTCGCTGTACGTGACGTGGTGGATCGGGCTGAGCCGGCTGCGATGGGACGATGTGAGAGACTCTCCTCGACCTGAGACCGGTGTCGTTTGCAGATGTGCGATGGTCACATGAACGCACCGGAGGGCCGGTCGTGATTGATCGTGTGTGCGACCTCGAGCGGGAGGCACTCGAGGCACTGGGCGAGGCGGGGGACGAACGATCGCTCGAGGAGTGGCGGCTCCGCTATCTAGCGAGATCGGGTCGTTTGTCGATGCTGCTGCGCGGCCTTGGCGATCTCCCCGATGCGGATCGGCCGGCCGCGGGCAAAGAGGCCAACCGCGTCAAGCTCGCGTTGGAGAGCGCGCATGCCGCGGTCTCTCGACGCATCGAGACCGCGCGCCTTGAGGTCGCCACGTCGATTGACGTGACTCTGCCCGGTCGACGGGGCCCGAGGGGCGGGTTGCACCCCGTCACGCGTATCGTGCGCGAAATCGTCGCCGTGTTCGGGCAGCTTGGGTTCAGGGTCTCGGAGGGGCCGGAGGTCGAGTTCGATTCCTATAACTTCGAGAGGCTCAACATCCCGCCCGATCATCCCGCACGGGATATGCACGACACGTACTGGCTGGACATCCCGGGCCGATCCGGGCAGATCCTCCTCCGAACTCACACCTCTCCGAACCAGATTCGCATCATGGAGCGGCAGCGTCCTCCGATCCGCGTGGTTGTTCCAGGCAAGGTGTACCGGTATGAGGCAGTCGATGCCACCCACGAGACGATGTTCTTTCAGGTCGAGGGGCTTGCGGTCGATCGGGGTATCACCATGGCCGACCTGAAAGGGACGCTTGCGACATTCGCCCGCGCGATGTTCGGTTCCGAACGGCGGGTGATGTTCTACTCGGCTTACTTCCCCTTCGTCGAACCGGGGGTCGAAGTCGCGATCGACTGCTTCTCGTGCGGCGGATCGGGCTGCAGGACCTGCAAGGGCACGGGCTGGATTGAGATCATGGGCGCGGGAATGGTCCACCCGCACGTGCTGCGCGGCGTCGGATACGACCCGGATGAATACACCGGTTTCGCCTTCGGCCTGGGACCCGAACGCGTGGCGATGTTGAGGTACGGCATTCCGGACATTCGCCTGTTCTACAGCAACGACCTTCGATTCCTGCGCCAGTTCCACTAGAGGTCTGCCGGATGCGTGTGCCACTCTCGTGGCTTGTGGACTACGTGGACATACCGTCGGATGTAGCGGCGATGGCGCATCGCCTGACGCTTGCTGGCCTTCCCATCGCGGCAATCGAATCGACGGGTGGGCAGTTCGAGCGTATCGAGGTGGGACGTATCGCGGCGTTGGAGAAGCACCCAAACGCCGATCGACTCCTCCTCGCAACTGTGGACCTTGGGGAAGGAGCCATGACAGTCGTGACGGGGGCGCCGAATCTCCAAATCGGCGATCACGTGCCTTTTGCCCACGTCGGAGCAGAGCTTTGGGACTATCACGCGAACCCACCCATCCGTCGAGCGCTGCGGGAGGGAAGGATCCGCGGCGTCACGTCGCGTGGCATGGTGTGTTCCGCGGCGGAACTCGGACTCGGCGACGATCATGAGGGGATCCTCATTCTTGACGCTCGTCATCCGGTCGGGGTGCCCCTCGCGCGCGTGTTTGGCGACACCGTGCTGGAACTGGAGGTCACGCCCAATCGCGCAGACTGTCTTTCGTTGCTCGGCATTGCACAGGAGGTTTTTTCGCTCTATGGCGGAGACCTTCGGCAACCGCGGATCGACGTGGTGCCACCGGGTGAGAGCGATGCCCTCTCGATCGAGATTGCATCTCTCGACCTGTGCTCCAGGTACTGTGGTTTGATCGTCGATCGAGTGCGGGTCGGCCCCTCACCCGTATGGATGCAGGATCGCCTTGCCGCGGCCGGCATACGGCCGATCTCCAACCTCGTGGATGTCACCAACTACGTCATGCTCGAGTTCGGTCAACCACTTCACGCGTTCGATCTGGATCGCGTGGGCGGTGGGCGCGTCATCGTGCGGAATGCACGACCGGGCGAAACGCTGGAGACGCTCGACGGTGTCGTTCGCCGTCTCCAGACCGAGATGCTGGTGATCGCCGACTCCGAACGTCCAATTGGGTTGGCGGGGGTGATGGGGGGACGCGACTCCGAGATCACCGCGGGAACAACTCGCGTTCTGCTCGAGTCGGCCAACTTTCAGCCGACATCGATTCGACGCACTGCGCGGCATCTGAAGCTACCGAGCGAGGCATCCCGGCGCTTCGAGCGCGGAATCGCGCCCGAGATCGCGTGGCTCGCCCTCCACCGCGCCGCCGAACTGATCCGGGATCTCGGCGCGGGCGAGCCTCGGTATCCGGCGATCGACTGCTATCCGCGACCGGTCGATCGGCCGCCCGTGCGCGTGCCGATTGCGGAGTTCGAGCGACTCCTCGGAATTCCTATTGCGACGCAGGAGGTCACCGAGGTTCTTCAGCGCCTGGCATGCGTCACGGTGGTCGAGCAGGGTGTCATCGTGGTGATGCCGCCCCAGCGCCGACTCGACATCGCGATTGCCGCCGATGTGGTCGAAGAGGTCGCTCGGATCGTGGGTTTCGACCGGCTGCCCGAGCGTCTGCCCGCGGGTTCCCTGCCACCAGTCGATCAGGCGAATGCGCCCGCGTTCGAGGACTCTCTGCGCGATGCTCTGGTGGCGGAGGGCGCCGCGGAGATCGTCAGCTATTCAATGGTCGGTGAGGCGGCGCGCGACCGGGTGCCCGTGGAGCCATTGGGGGAGCCTCTCGGAGATCAGTTCGCGGAGCGACTTCTGCCGGCGCAGCAACCACTCGCGCTGGTTAACCCGCTCTCGTCAGAGATGGCCCTGTTGCGCACCGATCTCGTGGGCCAGATGTTGATCGCGATTCGCGATAACGGGCGTTGGTTTGACCGGGATGTGGCGCTGTTCGAGATCGGCCGGATCTATCTCGCGTGCGGGGAGGATCTTCCCGAGGAGCGGCGGGTCGCGGCGCTCGGCCTCGGTGGCCACCAGTCGGGGGAGAGTCTGGATGCCCGTCGAGCGACCGATTTCCTCGATATCAAGGGTTGTGTCGAGGGCACGCTCGATCGCATCGGGGTGCGCGGCGCTGTTTTCGCGCCGATGCGCCACTCCCTCTTTCGGCCCGGATTCGCCGCGGCGGTCCTGACCGGCGATCCACGCGATGCGCGGGCCGTTCTCCTCGGTGGCATGGGGGAGGTCGATGTGGCCGTTCGTCGGGCGCACGGCATCGATGGACCGGTATTCCTCGCCTTGCTGGATGTCGCGCGCTGCCAATCAGGCGCGGCTCCCCTGGTACGGGTCGAAGCGCCATCCCGATTCCCGGTCGTGCGGCAGGATCTTTCGGTCAACGTCAGGCGGGCAGTGAGCGTTGAGGATGCCCGGCGCGTCATCGCGCGGGCGGTGCGGCCCATCGGACGTGAAATCGCGCTCGTGGATGTCTATCCGGGAATCGATGCGGGCACCGCAGATCTCAGTCTGACGTTCCGCATCACGTACGGTGCCGACGATCGAACGCTGACCGATGCGGAGGTCGGCCGGGCGCATCGCGCCGCGGAGGACGCCGTAAGGGCACGCCTGAACGGCCGTGTGCGCGGACGGGACGACTGACTGTGGCCCCGCCGAAGTGCGCATTCCGCGTCCCGTCCGCTCGCTGGCTCCACCGAGCGCGACAAACGATCCCGCCGATCCGAGAGGGTGCTGGACCGGCGGGCTGTGATGCTCGGATCTACCGCATCGAGATCGCGACCTCGGCCGAGGACGAAGCGGGCGTCTCGGCGAGGGGAGACGGCAGTCCCTCCTGTTCGGCGAATTGCGCCGGATCGACGAAGCGGTAGCCGACGCCCGGCTCGGTCAGAATGTACTTTGGTCGGGATGACTCCGGCTCGAGTTTCTGACGCAGATATCGGACGTAGACCCGCAGGTACTCGGTCTCCTCGCCGTACCCTCGTCCCCACACCTTACGGAGAAGATCCTGATGGAGGAGGACGCGGCCAGCATTGGTTACCAGTTCGTAGAGGAGCTTGTACTCCGTGGGGCTCAGTTTGATGTCCCCTTTGCCCTTGACGGTCACGCGGCGCTGCGCGAAGTTCATGGCGATGTCACCGCAAGTGAAGACGGGTTCCCTCTTGGCGTCGCCAGGCAGTTTCGAGCGTCGAAGTACCGCCTTGACCCGAGCGATCAGTTCGGGGATACTGAAGGGTTTCTGCAGGTAGTCATCCGCTCCGAGTTCGAGGCCCTTGACCTTGTCCTGCTCGTCACCCTTCGCGGTGACCATAATGATCGAGACCGTCGAGAACTCTCGGATCCGGCGGCACACATCCCATCCACTCGGGCCGGGCGGCATCATGATGTCCAGGATGATCAGGTCAGGCTCGTGCATCTCGGCCATCTTGAGGCCCTGTTCGCCGTCCTGAGCGACAAGGACTTTGTACCCGGCCGGCTCAAGATTGGAGCGGATAAGGCGGACGATCCGCGGCTCGTCATCCACGACAAGAATCGATGCGTGCTTCACTCGTGTTCCTCCTCTGATTCGGCCAAACCGATCTCGCTGTCGCTCGCATCTTCAGGTGGCGCGAGCGGTATGGTGAAGGAGAAGGTGCTCCCCTCCCCTTCGCGTGACTGGACGGCAATCCTGCCGTTGTGCATCTCCACGATTCCGCGGCAGATCGAGAGGCCTAGCCCGAAGCCCCCCGCCCGCCGGGCCTGTCCGTCGCTGGAACGAAAGAACCGCTCGAAGACCTGTCCAATCTCATCTTCCGGAATACCGATTCCCTCATCCTGCACCGAGAAGCGCGCCATGTCAGGTTCGGCAACTTCGGCGCGCACAGTGATGGTCCCGCCGCTGGGCGAGTACTTCACCGCGTTCTCAATGAGATTGCGCAAAACCTGTTCGAAGCGGAGCTTGTCGGCGAGGATCGCGGGAAACCCGTTGGAAACTTCGACGACAAACTGGTGATCCATTGCGTGCCGCTGATTCTGGACGACGAGAGACCTGATTACCCGCCTCACGCGTAGACGGCGGAGATCTACCTTCATGACCCCCGATTGGATCTGTGATATTTGCAGGACATCCTCGATGATCGCGCGCAGGCGGTCGCTCTCTTCGTCGATGATTTCGAGAAACTCGCGGACGGTACCTGCCGGCCACTCCACGTCTTGACGGAGAAGGGACTGGGAGTAGCCCTTGATGGATGTGATGGGCGTTCGAAGTTCGTGGCTGACATTCGAGATCAACTCGGTCTTCAGTCGGTCGAGCTCCTCGAGTGCGCGCACCCGAGCCGCCTCGCGGAGGAGCTTGGCGTTCTCAACCGCGATGCCGGCGGTGTTTGCCAGGGAGGTCACGATGCGCTCGGAGGCGGCGTCGAATCCGCCGCGATGATCGAGCTCGAGTTGGATCGCCCCGATAACGCCGCGTCGAGAGTGGAGCGGGATCACGAGAACCGACTTCACGTCCTCCAGCAGGTCGGGCCAGCGGGCATCCACGGCCGTGTCGTTCACTCGCACGGGGCGCCGCGTCTCGACAGCCCAGCTGGCCACAGAGCTTCGTGCGCACGCGAGGCCCATCGGCGTATCGCGGACAAAGTCGCCGTTCAGCGCGAACTTCTTGGCGGCATCTCGAACCGCAACGGCGCCCAGTTTTCGGCTCGACTCATCGAGCAAGAAGACAATCGCCCGCTTGAACTGGACGTGGTCGGCGATGTTGAAGATCAGTTCGTTGCAGATCTGGGCGTCACCCATCTCGCGGCTCAAGATCGTCGAGAACTGGTGGACGGTGTCGCTCGTCGAACGGAGCCGGACGTTCTCGTTGGTGAGGTGCTCGACGACCTGCTCGTGGCGATTCGACAGGCTCGTCACGCGCACACTCGTCTCGAGCGAGCGCGCCTCGGAGTCGTTCATACGGCGACAGATGGCCAGACTCATCTGAGCGAGGCGTTCAAAGTCGCCATCCGCGAAGGAGGGAACCACCACGGGATCGCCCGACTCGCACTTTCGGAGAGTACGACCGAGCTCGCGCGCCTGCGCGATGACCGACCGGCGTACCTCCTTGACCGCCAACGCGAAGAGCCCGACCGTCGCCGCACAGGCGAGAGCCGGCACAAGTGCGAGGCGGACCCCCAAATCGGGCTCGACCAGCGCCAACCAGGCCCAGCTCCCGAGAATGGGCAGAAACGGAAGAGCCGCAAGGACGAGGAAGGCACGTGTGCCGACGCGCCCGACTTCCGCCGGCGCCGCCTGGTCGATTGGCCGCAGGGAGCCCGTTTCGAGGCGGCGAGGCCGAGCGACCTGTGCGGCGGACAATCCTGCCTCAATCCCCCCGGTCGATCTACGAGCGACCGCATGTGACCTGCACGGCACCTAGCAGTGGACCCGAGCGGCCGACGTTATGGTATCTAGGCGCAATGGTATGTCAAGTGAGGTGGTCGTAAGAGGCCCGTCCGGGTCGGCCCGCGTGGGCCAAGGAAGGTGCTTGACAGGCGCGGACCAACGGGCCTACAGTTCGTTTCTGTGCCTCGAACGGGCCGTGGTCCGTCTGGAGCGCTTCGTTAACAGCGGAAGAGTGTCGAGAAGCCAATATAGCCTTGGGAAGAGTTGGGGTGGTTGGGCTTAGTCAGGTTAGGGATCTGTCTGGGTCTAGTGGATAGGAAGCTAGAGACAGGCGGGTTGACTAGATGGCGAGTTTGATCCTGGCTCAGGACCAACGC
>VGOZ01000036.1 GCA_016875715.1 Chloroflexota bacterium
AGGCCCAGGGCGCAGACGATCGGGGCACGGTCAGGTCCGGACCGAACGGGCGGAAGCGCGGACGCGCACCGACGTCGGCGACCGCTTCGACGAGCGCGCGGTCGGCGTTCGGCGGCACCTCGACGGAATCGCCCGGGCGAACGCCGGCCGCCGCCATCACGGCCCGGCGCGCCGCGGCGGCGCTGGGTGCGAGCACGGCCGGCAGCCCACCCAGCGCGGCCGACCACCCTGCGGTCGCGGCCTGGGCCGACGCCGATCTCCGCCTAGCGGCGGAGGGAAGGGTCAGGAGGTCGGCCATCACGGTGTGGGCCGGGTAATCGCTGGCCCGGATCGGCGGACCGCCGATCGCGCCGGGCGCTCAGAAGCCGCCGAGCCAGCGCTCGGCCCAATCGGTCGGGGCGGCGCCAACGTCGCTCGGGCGGGGGCAGGTCCCGGCCATCAGGCCAGCGCCATGGCGCGGTCGAGGAAGTCCATCTCGACCGGGTGAATCTCGTAGCCGCCCACCTTGCGCGCCAGCGCGGTGTGGTAGTTGGGGATCGCCAGGTGCAGGATCGGCGACTCCTCGCGCAGGATCGCCTGGGCCTGCGCGGCCAACTCGTGCCGCTTCGCCGTCTCGACGGTCGCGTCAAGCATGGCCGACCGGTAGCCGATCTGCCCGTTGAGGGCGCCCTTGCTGTGGTACAACAGGTTGAGGGCGAAGCCCGGGTCGCCGGAGGGAGCGGTTTTGCAGGCGTACATCGCGGCGTCGTACTCGCCCTTGTCGACCGGGGTCGAGATGTCCTCGGTCGACGTAATGGAGGCGGCGACGCCGACCTCGCGCACCATGGCCTGGATCGCAGTCGCGAGCAGGCCCAGGTCGGGGCGCTGGGGGTAGGTGAGGATGGTGAACGCGAGGCGGCGGTCCTCATTGACCCGGGTGCCGTCCGGGCCGGCCTTCCAGCCAGCGTCCTCGAGCAGCGCGCGCGCCCGGGCGGCCTCGAACGGGAAGGTGTCGTTCGGCGAGAAGCGCGGGAAGGCGCCGGTCGCGACCTGGCCGCTTCCGTTGAGCACCCGATCGACCAGCGCCTGACGGTCGACCGCCAGCGACATGGCGCGGCGCACCGCCGGGTCGTCGAAGGGTGGGCGGCGGTTGTTGAGGAAGAGGTGGTAGACGTAGGCCGAGCCGACGCTCTGGACGGCGAGGCCGGCACTCTTCGCCTGGCTGACGCCCTGGGGCGGGATCTGGCGCGCGACCTGGACGTCGCCGGCCAGGACGGCGTTGAGGCGGGCGTTGCCGTCGTTGACGCCCCGGAACTCGACCCGATCGAGGCCGCTGGCGCCGCCCCAGTAGCCGTCGTGCCGCTCGACGACCGTCAGCTCGGCCGGCCGGAGCTCGACCGGGCTGAACGGCCCGGTCATTTGAGGGGCGGCGTTGAACCTCTCGTCGCCGACCCGGGAGGCCTCTTCGGCGTCGTGGATCGTCAGGAAGTAGCTCGCCAGCGCGGCCGGGACCGCGCCGTTGGGCGCCTTGGTCTCGATCATCAGAGTCGCGGAGTCGGCGACCTCGAGCCTGGCGACCGGCAGGATGCCGGCCGCGGCGCTCGGGGCAGTCGGCGAGGTGGTGGTGCCGGCGCAGCCCGACCCGAGAGCGGCGAGCACCGCGACCCCGGCGAGTCCGGCGAGGAAACGGCGGCGGCTGAGCATCAGGACCGACTTATTGAACATTCTTGTCATTATAACCCACTATCCGTCGACCCGAAGGCGCGCGCACGAAGAGCCCACGACCGCGGCGGCCGAACGACCCGGCGCCGGTCCTTGGGGGTGGCTCACGCCGGCTGGTCGCGCTCGATCTCGTCGGCCAGGCGGTGCTGCGTTGGCGAGAGCAGGTGGTGGCCGCTGGCGTGCACCGCCTCGCACCCGGCGTCGGGCTCGCCGCCGGGCGCGGGCCGACCGAGGTCGAGCCGCCAGATCTCCTGGACCGGCCGGAATCCGCCGCGGGCGTAGAACCGTCGGGCCGGCTCGTTGGACGCGGTGACGTAGAGTTGCACGCGCGCGGCGCCGCGGGCGTGCGCCCACGCCACGCCGACTCGTAGCAGGCGATCGGCCAGCCCGGTTCCGCGCACCGGCGGAGCGACGTACAGCGCCAGGAGCTCGACCCACCGCCGGAAACGGAACAGCGGCGAGTCGACGTGGCTGTCCATCATCAGCAGCCCAACCGGCTCGCTGGCCCGCCAGGCCAGCAGCGTGATGCCTGCGCGGTCCTCCCGGATGCGGGCGAGGTGTTCGTCGAGGGTCGTTTCCCAACCGTCGGCCAGTGCGAAGAGGGGATCGAGCGTCGCGTTGTGGCTATGGAGGGCGACGAACAGCCCGCGGACCGCCCAGTCGTCGCCAGCGGCGGCTGGACGGAGATCGATGCTCCCGGCCGATGCGGGCCCGATCCGATCGGCTGCGCCGTTCGATCGACGCTGCGGCGCGGTCAGGCGGCAGCGCAGGTCGACCGGCGCAGCGCTGGCTAGGTTCCCCCACACTGCGGTGGCACCACGGAGGATGGTGCGGCGCAGCATCACCGCCGCGTGCCTCCCGAGGCAGCGGGGACGCGGGCGTCGACGACCCGCCAGGTCTGGACCGTGCCGTCGCGCGTGCCGGCGGACAGGAGCTCGCCGTCCGGCGACCAAGCGAGCGTGGTGACGCCGGTCTGGGTGACGCGCTCGGAGCGGAGCGGGTCGCGCTGGCCACCGCTGCGCCAGAGGCAGAGCATGCCGGCGTCGTCGGCCGAGGCGAGCAAGGTCCCCTTCGGTTGCGGCGCGATGGCGGTGACCCAGCCGGGGTGCTCGGCCAGCGGCTCGCCCTTGCGTCCGGCCGGGTCGGGCATCGGCCAGCGGGCGATCATTGGACCGGCGGTGTTGTACAGCCAGCGGAACGAGTGGTCGAACACGACGTGCTCGACCTTGGCGCGGAACCCGTGCATCCCGAGCTGGGCGTCCTCGCGCCCGAAGCGGGCGCCGCGCATGGGCCACAGATGGACCGACGCGTCGAGGTTGCCGCTGACCAGCCAGCTCTCGTCCGGCGCGACCGCGAGAGCGATCGGGGCTCCCTGGTAGCGGAAGTGGTGGTCAGAGCCTTCGGCGCCGACCCGGAAGCGGAACACCCCGCCGTAGCAAGCCGCGACGAGGCGGTCGGGAGCGCGCAGCCATCGCAGGCAGGACACGGTGCTCGGCATGTCCGACCAGCGCGCGACGGTTTCGAAGTCGTGGCCGCCCCACACCTCGATGCTCCTCCCCGCCGCCGCGGCCAGCATCCAGCTCACGGGGTGCCAGACGAGGTGGTCGACCCAGCCGAACAGCGGCAGCACCCTCAGCTCTCGCCCGCTCTCGCGTGACCAGAGCCGGACTGCGCTGTCGTGCCCTCCCGTGGCGAAACTGCGGCTGTCGGGGGACCAGGCCAGGGCGGTAGCATCGCTCTGATGCGCGCCGAACTCGACCCATGGCACACCGTCTTCGACCGGCCGCATACCGACGCGCCCGCTGGCGGAGGTGGCGGCGAGTGCCTGGCCGTCGGGCGAGAAGCGAAGCCCAGTGATGTAGTCGTCGAGCCCGCAAGTCCAGGCTGGTTGGAGCTCGACGACGTCGGCCGAGGCCGCCCCCCTACGAAAGGCAGGCAAGGAAGCCCTTCTCAAGCGCGGCCTCGTCGAGGTTCCGGCCGATGAAGACGAGCTGGTTGTTGCGCAGCTCGTCGGCGCGCCACGGCCGGTCGGGGCGGCCCTCGAACAGCATGTGGACGCCCTGGAAGACGATCCGGTTTGACTCGCCCTTGACGTTCAGGATTCCCTTCATCCGGAAGATGTCCGGCCCTTGTTCGCGTAGCACCTTGGACATCCAGCGGTTCAGCTTCTTGTCATCGACCTGACCGTCGGCGACGATCGAAATGGAGGAGACGGTGTCGTCGTGGCTGTGGCCGGCCGCGTACGCGCGGCTGAGCAGCGGCTCGACGGGGCCGCCCGGTCCCCGCAGCTCCAGGGCAAACTCGTCCGGCCCGTGCTCGGTGTACAGCACGTAGAGGCCGGCGTGGTCAACCCGGACGCGGAACCGGTTCTCGGGCGCGCGCAACGTCAGTTCGACGGGAGCACGCGAGGGCGCGAGTTCGGCGCCGGAGGCGAACATCGGCGCGGCGGCGGTGAAGCGGATCAGCGCGTCGTCCTGGGCCGCGTCGAGCGCGGCCCCGTCCTCGCCGGCGATTGGCTCGAGCAGGACGGCCATGGACGGGTCGGGGCCGGCCTGGAGCACCAGTTCATGCTGGCCATCCTGGAGGAGGTAGATGCCGGCCCACTCGAACGGGTACTCGGCCTCGAGGAAGGTCGGCTTCACCTCAAGGGCGCGATTGAGGTCGAACCCGCCGACGTTCAGCACCCAGTCGAGCTCGACCGCGGAGTCGCGGGTGCGGTGGACGCGGGCCATCGCGTTGATGGAGCGGATGCGCGCCTCGAGCGCGTCGAGATCCTCGGCCGAGACGAGGTCTGTCTTGTTGAGCAAGATCACGTCGGCGAAAGCGATCTGCTCTTGCGCCTCGGGGCTGGTGCCGAGGTGCTGGCTGATGTGCTTGGCGTCGACGACCGTGACGATCGCGTCGAGGGCGAGCTTGCGCTGCATCTCATCGTCGACGAAGAAGGTCTGGGCGACCGGGCCGGGGTCGGCTAGGCCGGTCGTCTCGATCAGCATGTAGTCGAAGCGCTCCTTGCGCTTGAGCAGGGAGCCGACGATGCGGATCAGGTCGCCGCGCACGGTGCAGCAGATGCAGCCGTTGCTCATCTCGAAGAGCTCTTCGTCGGCGCCGATGACGAGCTGGTTGTCGATGCCGACCTCACCGAACTCGTTGACGATCACGGCGACCTTCTTGCCGTGGTCCTCGGTCAGGATGCGGTTGAGGAGCGTGGTCTTGCCCGCGCCCAGGAACCCGGTCAAGACCGTCACCGGCGTCTTCGCGATCGGTTCAGCAACCACCGAGGCCTCCATCTGATGAAAATGATATTCAACACAGTGTTTAGGCCGCGACGTGGGGTCTTGTCAAGCTGTTGGCGACCGTTTTCTTTAGCCGGGCTATAGTCTGGCCGATGGTCGCCTACAAAGCGGTCCAGGCTGACGGGGACGCGGTCGAGCGCTCGATCGCGCTGGTGGGACGGCGGCTGCACGAGCGCGGGGGACGGGTGACCTCGCAGCGGCTGGCGCTGGCCCGGCTGGTCTTGACGCTCGAGCGGGTGCTGAGCCCGCAGGAGCTGCACGGGCTGGCGGTCGAGCGCGGCATCGACGCCGGGCTGACGACGGTGTACCGGACGCTGGATCTGCTGGAGGAGCTCGGGCTGGTCACGCGGGTCCATGGGCTCGACGGCTGCCACGGCGTCGCGCCGCGGCGGCTCGGCCACGAGCACCAGCTCACCTGCACCGCCTGCGGCAAGATCGCCGTGATCGACCGGTGCGACCTCGGCCACGAACAGGCCGAGGTCGCGGCCGCGACGGGCTACAAGATCGAGGGGCACCTGGTGCAGTACTTCGGGCGCTGCCCGGACTGCCGCCTCAGCGCCTAAGCGGCTGCTCGGCAAATGAGCGGTGCCAAACCCCTAATCGCGGCCGGTGGCTTCCCAGACCAGGTGGCGCAGCTCGGGGAGGACCAGCTTCTCCATCGCGAGCTGGACCGCCTTGCGTGAGCCGGGCATCGAGAGCAGGACGCGGCCGTAGCGGACGCCGCCGAGCGCGCGGGAGAGCATCGCGGCCGGCCCGATCTCTTCCCAGGAGAGCATGCGGAACAGCTCGCCGAAGCCATCGAGCCGCTTGTCGAGCCGGGCCGCGACGACATCGTGGGTGGAGTCGCGCGGGCCGACGCCGGTGCCGCCGGTGAGCAGGATGGCCTCGACCCGCTCCTCCGCGCAGAGCCGGTCCAACAGCGGGCCGAGCAGGGCTGGCTCGTCTGGGATGACGTGCCGCTCGACGATCTCGTGGCCGGCCGCACGCAGTGCGTCGAGGATCAGTTGGCCGCTGGTGTCGGTTTCCTCAGTGCGGCTATCGCTCAGGGTGACGACGGCGCAGCGAACCGCCGCGCGCGCCGCCGCAGCCGCCTGCTCGTGGTCGCGGAACGTCACGTCTGGCTCGCGCCCGCTGGTCGGAACATCACCGGCGTCGCTGATGATACATTATCTCTACAGTACGCTTGGAGAGTGACCCGGTCGGTTCTTGAGCACGCCCTGCGCCACCTCTGGTGGTTGAGCCACGACGATGACGTGGTGCGCGTGGCGCTGCCGGACTGGGCCGAGGCGCTGGCGGCGTACGTGCCGGAGCCGTTCCGCGCGTTCGGTCCGCCGGGGCTGCCGGGGACGCGGTAGCGCGGGCCAGACTGAAATCGTGTCGCTGGTAGCAGGCTGAGGGCATGCGCGGTTACATCGCGGTCACGGACCCGGGATGGTACGAGCATCTGCGCTCACGGCCGATCGTGGCGGATGTGAATTTCTGGAAGCCGTCCATCCGTGAATCGCCCCGGCTTCAGGTCGGTACGCCATTCTTCTTCAAGCTCAAGGCACCGCATCGCGCGATCTGCGGCTTCGGTTTCGTCGCCGGCTTCTCGGCGCTTCCAGACTGGCTCGCCTGGGAGGTTTTCGGGTCCGCGAACGGTGTGTTCGACTTCGTGGGCCTCCAGGATCGCCTGGCGCGGATCCGCGCCGACGCACGCATCGAGGCCGATCCGCTCGGCCAAATTGGCTGCACGCTCATCGCCGAGGCTTCGTTCTTCCCCCAGCTTGAGTGGGTGCCCGAACCCTCTGATTGGAGACCCACCACCCAGACCGGCGCGGGCTATGACCTCACCCGAGGTGAGGGACGGCGGATCTGGGAGGAGTGTCTGGACCGGGTGCGTGCGCGGCAGCCCCACGCGATTGCCGAGCACGGCTCCGCCACTCAGGGTGTCACCGAAAGGGACGCCGGTGCGCTTGAGCGATTTCTGGAGCCGGTGGCGCGATCGGGATCGTCGATTCTCGTGATGCCCCGCTTGGGCCAGCCGATCTTCCGTGTGCGCGTGCTCGACGCCTACGGCCGGGCATGCGCTGTCACCGCCGAGCACTCGTTGCCGGTCGTGGAGGCGGCACACATTCAGCCTTTTGCCTCGGGCGGTCGGCACGCACTCGCCAATGGAATCGCCCTGCGCTCGGACATCCACCGCCTGTTCGATCGCGGATACGTCACTATCGACCACGAGTATCGGTTCGCGGTCGGCTCGCGTCTGAAGGCCGACTTCTTGAACGGCCGCTCCTATTACCACCTCCACGGGCGGCCGCTCAACCTGCCCGCGCAGGCCACCGCCAGGCCAGCACCTGACCTTCTCGCCTGGCACCGAGACAGAGTGTTCCTTGGATGACGCACCCTGCGCTCTGAACGCCGGGGCAGAGGTCTCGAGGAAGCGCCGCAGACCCGCCGGGAGCCAATGCCGCTTCCTGTACCTTATTGGGCACGATCGAGGCACGACGAGGAGGCATTGACAATCGTGGACACTCTGCAGGCCGTTGCCCGCATCCTGAAGACGGAAGGCGTGGAGTGGGTCTCCTGCTTCCCCTCCAACAACTTGCTCGAGGCTGTCGCCGTCGAGGGTATTCGCACGCTCTTGTTCCGACACGAGCGGGGCGCGGTGATGGCTGCCGACGGGTTCAGCCGCCTGAACGATCGCCAGAAGTTCGGCGTCGTCATCACCCAGGGCGGCCCGGGTGCCGAGAACTCCATGGGGGGCATCGCCCAGGCGTACGCCGATAACGTCCCGATTTTGATCTTCCAGGGCGGTGTCAGCACCCAGGAGTACGCCGTTCGTCCCAACTTCTCCCCGGCCCGGACCTACCAGTCCGTCACGAGGCATGCCGAGGTCATCTGGAAACCCGAGATGGTCTCGGCGGTGATGCGCCGCGCCTTCCACGCCCTGCGCAACGGACGTCCCGGCCCGGTCCTGATCGAGATTCCCTCCGACGTGGACCGGCAGGCCGTGCCGGAAACGGCGCAGGCCTATCGGTCTCCCGGACGATCGCCTCAGGTGCCCTCCCGTGGGGCGGTGCAGGACGCCGTCCGCGCCCTGTTGGGCGCGCGCAAGCCGGTGATCTGGTCGGGGATGGGCACACTCTTCGCCGGCGCGACCGACGAACTGCGCGAACTCGCCGAGCTCACTCAGATACCGGTCTACTGCACCATGCCGGGCAAGTCCGGCTTCGACGAGCGGCATCCGCTCACGCTCGGCTCCGGGAGCGGTGCGACAACTCTGCCCGCTTACCGCTGGCTCCAGGAGTCCGACATGCTCTTCGCCGTCGGCTCTAGCCTGACGCGCACCTTCTACGGCCAGCCCATTCCGGGCGGCAAGACGATCGTGCACAACACCGAGAGCATCGACGACATCAACAAGGACTACGACGCCGCGATCGGTCTGCCCGGTGACGCGAAGTTGACGCTGGCGATGGTTCTCGACGAGGTGAAGGCGCAGATCGGCGAGCGCCCGCGGTCGAACGGGGTTGCCGACGAGATCGCCGCGATCAGGCAGCAGTGGCTGGCGGAATGGACTCCATTGCTCGAGTCGGACGAGGAATTGATCAACGCCTACCGCGTCGTGGGCGAGCTGGAGCGGATGAAGGAGAAGGAGAGCGCGATCGTGACCCACGACGCGGGCGCGCCGCGGGACATCCTGATGCCCTTCTACCGGGCGACCGTCCCGCATAGCTACATCGGCTGGGGAAAGACGACGCACCTCGGCTTCGGCATCCCGCTGATGATCGGGGCGAAGCTGGCGCGCCCGGACGCCTTCTGCCTCAACTTCATGGGCGACGGGGCGTTCGGGATGTCTGGCCTGGACCTCGAGACCTCGGCGCGGATCGGCGCGCCCATCACCACCATCGTGCTCAACAACGGCGACATGGCGACCTACCCCGGTGCTTACCCGGAGGCGCGCGCACGGTTCAACCTGACACACATGACCGGCGACTACGCGCGGATCGCCGAGGGTTTGGGCGCGGTCGGCATCGTGGTCAAGAAGCCCTCCGAGATCGCGGCCGCGCTCGTCCGCGCCCGCAAGCTCAACGCGGACGGACGGACCGTGCTCCTGGATATCCACTGCAACGTGGAGGGCAGGCGCTCTCGCTTCGGTCCGCGCCCCGGCGGATAGGGGAGCGACGCGGTCGTCCGGGGGTTCCGTCCGAACGCAAGGAAGATGGCGGCGGCGGCGATGGAAGCGAACGCTGGCGCGGTGCTCTCGCCCGCTGCGGCGGGCGAGGGTTGGGGTGACGGCCGCTACGTCGGCCGGCGCGTCCAGACTCTCGCCCGCCGCAGCGCTCAAACCCTCTCCCGCTCACGCGGGTGAAGGCATGGTGGTGAGCGGCGACGCCGTGAAGGAGGTCATCGCTCTGTCGCGGCGGGGGCGGGTTGGCGTGGCGGCGCTCGTCAACGCATAGGCGCGGAGGGGGAGCGCTTCAGGGGAGCTTCGCGATGATCCGATTCAGATCGTCGGGGCCGTAGGCGCGCATCGTCTCGCTCCGAACGTTGCCGGCCGCGGCTATGGCGAGGTTGAACGCGGTGGCGCTCTCATCGTCGGAAAATTCCGCGGTCGCGACGAAGTCGTAAGCGCCCTGGAGCCAGTAGTAGCTCAGCAGCCTGCCGCCGGCCTGTTCGATCCTCTGACGCGCGGCTTCCACGCGGCGGGGCGCCTCTTTGATGTTCTTGATCCCCTGATCTGTGTAGCGATAGAGAGTCACATACGTCGGCACGTTATCCCTCCCGATTCGATGCGGATACCCACATCAGCATGCACAGACTACCAGAACTGCCAGATAGAGAGATCTGCCGATGAATCAGTTGGTGTGCCTGCTGCCGGCATGCCCCGAATCGCTTGGGACCAATGCCGTGCCGCAGATCGCCGCTGTTAGGGTTCGTCACGTGGCACGGGTGATCGACGATGGCGATGCCCGCGAGGCGATCGACGATAACCTGCTGACCCACGTCACCTGGATCCACAGCCACCTGCCCCTGGCGCGGGCGTTCGTGACGCCGGAGATCGCGATCGCCGATTCGGGATTCGCGACCGACACGTTCAACATCGTCATGCGCGCGCGCATGAGCAAGCGCCGCGCCGGCGTGGCGATCCCCGCGACGGTGGCGCGGATGGCGGGCTACGGGAGGCCGTACTGCTGGTGGCATGGCCCGCTCGACACACCGGCCGATCTGCCCGCTCGACTCGAAGGTGCCGGTCTCGCCCGCGCCGGGGAGTCGCTGGCGATGGTCGCCGACCTGGACGACCTTCCCTCGGTGGTGATCCCACCCGCCCTCACCATCCGCCGCGCGACGACGGTGGCGGAGGTGCTCGACTTCGCCCGCGTGGTGGCCGCAAACTGGTCGCCGCCAGACGACGCGGTTGTCGCCTTCTACACAGCCGGCGCGCCGTTCATCCTCCGTCCGGACTCGCCGATCGATCTCTATGTCGGGCGCGTTGATGGAGAGCCGGTCGCGGCGGCAGAACTCTGCCTCGTGGACAGCGTGGCCGGGCTCTACAGCGTGTGTACCCGCGAGGCGCACCGCCGCCGCGGCTACGGCACGGCGCTGACGCTCCACGCGCTGCACGACGCGCGCGAGGACGGGGCGGAGGTGGGGGCGCTGCAAGCCGCGGATCAGGGGCAGCGGATCTACGCGCGGGCGGGGTTCCGGACGGTGGGGGTGTACCGGGAGTACAAGCCGGGCGGGTGATGCAGGCAGGGTACCGCTCGATCAACTGGCCGGTGGCTCTCGAGAGGCCCGTGTTCCGAACGTCGCCGTAGCTGATTGGAGTGGGTGCCGGTGCCTGTGCCGTGTCGCGCGAACCACTCCTGGTTGAGTGGGCAAGTCCTGGGCGGCGGTGCTGCCCGGGATCGCGCGCAGCACAGAGCGCGGAAGGTGCGGCGGTGCATGCTGACTGGCGTAAAATCGCACCCTCCCGGCGACTCTGTCCACCGTGTAGAAGGAGTTCCTGGAACCGTGGGGATCGACACGCGTGATCGTTTCCGGGGCTGCCTGCTCGGCGGAGCGGTGGGTGATGCCCTCGGCGCGCGCCGTGGCCGACGCGGTCAGGAGGCCGGTGCCCAGACGCGGATCGAGCGAGATCATCCGACCGCGCCAGCGCGAATCGAGGAGGTCGCGCACGCCGGCAATCTCGCCCTCGGCGACCAGATCGGTATTGATCGCGTAGACGTGGAAGACGGTGTAGGACCACGCGAAGCAGTACTTCCCGGCGGCGTCCACGAAGCGGCCGTCCAGGCCACCGCATCACGCACCTTCGCGGATCGCGTCGGGATGGAAGAGGAGCGGACGGAGCGGCGCCCACATCCCCTGGGGTGCGCCTTCCTGCAGCGCGCGGTCAGTATGGAGCATGCCGATGTCCCAGACGTAGGCGCCACCGCAGCGCTCGCGGCCGACCCGAGCGAGCCAGGAATCGGCCGAGGAATCCTCCACGTGTTCGACGGCGATCCCCGGGAAGGCGCGCTGGAACGCCTGGACGGTCTGTCGATAGCCGCCGCCGACCCAGGTGAAAAGCGAGAGTCTTCCTTCCCGCCGCACGGCGAGGATGAGGTCGAGCCATTCCCGCGCCCAGGGAGCACTGGCCTCCTCGGTGCTGGCGGCCGGAAGGGTGGCGGCAACGCGCGGCGGGTCGGGCCGCGCGATCGAGGGCGGCGAGCCGAGGGGTACGCTCTCCCCCATCGCGATGGGGTTGGATGCCGCGCCCGGCGTCGGCGCGCTCGAGCTATCCGTATCGTCGGGCACCGCCCGCGATGCCGCCCGTGGAGACGCGCAGGCGGCCCCGAGAGGTGCCGTCGCGGAGAGCCAGAGAGAGTCGCTTCCGCCGAGGCGCAGGATTGATCGCCTACCGAACCGAACCCGCGCGATCACCCAGGCCCTTCCTCACCGACCAGTATGACCGTCGCGGCGTGGCAACGCACTGTGCGCGCCAGCGCGCACGCCCGAGCAGAGGGGACACGACCGGAGCCCAGCGAACGCGGCGCCCTGGCCGACCGCGCCGGTATGTCTCTCAGCGCTCCGTGCGGTACGTCGTCGGCCGCCGTGCGCCGTGGGGGCGTCTGGTCGCACCGTCGGCGCGCGGGTGGCCCTCATCCGAGGCGGGGCGAGCGGCGCGGAACGGATAGTACGGCGCACCAGCCTGTGCCAGGCGGGCCGGCGATCCCTCGGCCTGCACGGTCGCGGCGGCGCCGAGGAACCCTCGTCCGTTCTCCCGCCTCTCCGCGACGTGGTCCCCAGGCGTGCGATCTCGATCGGACGCCGGCACAACGGGCACTGAATCTCCCGCGGCGCGACGATCGTCGCCGCGCGGTAGCGCGCTGTCGCGTACCAGGGTCCGCCGCGCCGAACCCGGTCGGCCGTGCGGTGCCGAGGATCGCTCGTCGGCTGCCGGTCCTCGCGCGGGACGCGGACGGTCCCGACGGGGGCGCGGCGCCTCGTCCCGCTCGGCCTTCGGCGGCTTCGGCGGGACAGGAGTGACCGATCGCACAGGCGCGGCGCGCTCCACCGGCTCGTTCTCGGTCGTCGGGAAATGGAACCCGGGCCACGGGAGACGGACGACCCGATGGGACGGACGACCCATCGCGCGCTGGATCTCCCGCCATTTTGCGGCATCCTCGGCGGTGACAAAAGTGATCGCTTCGCCGTGGCGGCCCATCCGTCCGGTGCGTCCGACGCGGTGGGTGAACAGCTCGGGCGACTCGGGCAGTTCGTAATTCACGACCTGGTCGATGCCCGTCACGTCGATACCGCGGGCGGCGACGTTCGTGGCGACAAGGATCGGCACAGCGCCGGAGCGGAAGTCGGCCATTACGCGCTCGCGCGCGTTCTGGCTCATGTTCCCCTGCAGGGCCGCGGCGGGGTAGCCGAGGTCGGCCAGTTGCTTCGCCAGTTTGCGCACGCCGTGCTTCGTACGGCCAAAGACGAGCATGGGGCCGTCGACCCTCTCGTCGAGCACGGCGCGCAGGGCGGGGAACCTGGTGGGCAGGTCCATGTCGTAGACGATCTGGCGCACCTCGCCGGGAGTCGCCTCGTCGGCGCGATCGACTCGCACCGTCTCCGGATCGCGCTGATGCTTCCGCGCGGTCTCGAGCACCCATTCGGGGATGGTCGCGGAGAAGAGCGCAGTCTGCCGCATCGTCGGCGTATGGCCGATGATCCGCTCCACGTCCGGTGCAAAGCCGCGATCGAGCATCTCATCCGCCTCGTCGAGAACGAGGTAGGTGACGGCGGCGAGGGAGAGGGTGCGCTGGCGCAGGTGATCGAGCGTGCGCCCCGGGGCGCCGATGATGATCTGGGTGCCGGCGCGCAGGGCGGCCACCTCGCCGCCGAGGCCGCGGCCCCCGTACAGGGTGGAGACCTTCAGGTTTCGCTTCGCCGCGAGCGGGGTCAGGACCGACGCGATCTGGACGACGAGTTCGCGCGTCGGCGCCAAGACGAGCGCCTGCACTGCGGCGACACGTGGATCGCATCGCTGGATGAGCGGCAGCCCGAAGGCGAGCGTCTTGCCGGACCCGGTGCGGGCCTGGCCGAGGACATCCTGTCCGGCGAGGAGGCGCGGCAGAGCCGCGGCCTGAATGGGCGTCGGCGCGGTGATACCGCTGGCTGCGAGCGCCTGGCGGACAGCAGGGTCGAGCGCAAAATGATCGAAAGTCAACGTGCTTCGTTCTCCGATGTGCGAGTTCCCCGAACGACCCTCGGGGTGGGTGTGGTGCGGTTCAGGGAAGCGCGCGGATCACAACCGGTGAAGCACCGTCGGTAAGGATAGGCGGTCCGGCCAGCACCCCGGGGGGAATAGCGCGTGAGAAGTCGCCGTGGCGGTGCGCCGCGCGTAGATCGCCTGCATGCGCCGCGAGAGGTGAGCTTGCTGCAAATTCCGCGGTAACGGCGCAGCGGCGCATCTCCGTCGTGGGCAACTTCAACCTGGCGTTCATAGCGCACACCACGAATCGACGAGGCGCTGGGATACGCGGCAGCCGAACTGGGCATCGCAATCTCAGGTCACCTGGTGCGCGACGCCCGACCTCGCCCGTGCCGACGCGGCGGAGCACCTCGTCCGGTTCGCCGGTTTCTGGATCGCGTCGGGTAGCCCGTACCGCGATCGCGAAAGCGGGTTCGCGGCGGTGAGGTACGCCCAGCGGACGGGGCGGCCGCCAAGGTCCGGGTGGAGTCCCATGGGTCGGCGGTGAGAACCGAAGCGCCCCGCGTCGGCATTGGTGGGCGTAGACTCCGGCCCCTGACACAGGATCTGCACCCCTCGAGATCTACGGCCCCGGCGAGGCGCTGCTGGCGCGTCTGCGGGAGATCTGCCTGGCGCTCCCGGAGGCGGTCAAGACCGGTGGTGGCGGCGCGCCCTCATTCAAGGTGCGGAACAAGATCTTCGCGATGCAGCATCGGATGGAGGGGCGCCCGTCGCTGTGGGTGAAGGGATTGCCCGGCGCGCAGGATGTGCTCACCTCCACCGAGCCGGATCGATTCTTCCGCCCGCCCTACGTCGGGCAGCACGGCTGGGTCGGCGCCTGGCTCGACCGGGACGGGGTCGACTGGGACCAACTCGCCGCGCTCGTGGACGAGGCGTACCGGATCACCGCGCCGAAGCGGTTGGTGCGTCTTCTCGGCGCCTGAGGTCAGGTGGGCGCCTGGGTGACGCTCAGGCGATCGAAGCGTGCCTCGACCTCCGCTTCGTCGGCGGCGATGACGCCGATCGAGAGCCGTCCTCCCGAGAACAGCGCTACGTCGCCCGCCTCGGACAGGGAAACGTCGGCGACGGGAACGTCGTTGATCGTCACGGAGATGCGCGCGCCGGCGCAGGTGAGGGAGAGCCGGTTGCTCTCGTCGCCCGACCGGATCGCCGACGAAATTTGCGGCTCCAGGAGCGGAGTCGCTCGACCGTCATCCCACTGCAGCACGCTGTACTGCTGGAGTGCCGGCGCAACCACGAGCCTATAACCATCGACCGCGTTGCTCAGCGGGTGGCGACAGCCCAGGACGATCGCGCGATTCTCGCTCGGGCCGACCAGCCGCGCCTCGACGGTCATCGTCGTGTGGGCGTAACGGCCCGGCAGGGCGACGAACGGCGCGGTGCGGGCGCCGCCCGAGCCGCGGACCTGATAGCCGCCCTGGGCGTAGGCGAGAGTCTGCGCCGCGGTGGCGCGGACTTCGAGGCGTGGTCGGGTAGCATCCTCGAACTCCTCCACGAAGAGCGGCGTGCCGGCCGTCCGCGGCGTGCCGATCGCGTCGATGCCGTCATACCGCCAGGCGAGGAAGGCACCGCCGACATCGAGGGCGAGCAGGGCAGGGATGGCGACCACGGAGACGCGCAGGAGTCGCTCGCGCCGTCCGGCGCCCATAAGTAGGACACCCACACCGATACCGATGAGACTGGGGATCAGGAACGGCACGACGAGCGGCGTCAGGCAGGGCAGGTCGGTGACGGTGAGCCCAGCGTGTTCGCAGGCAAAGTGCGCGGTGATGCCGGCGGTCGATTGACCGAACAGGATGAGCAGGACGAGGAGGAGCCAGGCGAGGATGGAGCGAACCCGCACGCCCTAGACTCCGGAAGTCACGGGCACAGCGTAATCGAGTGGAGGGTGGCGGGGTAGCGAGCGGATTCGCTTCTCGATTCAGCGACCCGTATCGTGGAGATCGTCCGGATCGTCGCAGCCAGTCGCGATAGAGAGTGCGCGGCACACCTGCCCCATCGTCTGCAGGCTCGCTCTTCCGAGACGCCTGATCAGCCAGGCACGCTCGATGAGTTGCGCGCTGTCGAGGTTGATCACCGACGGCACGCGCACGCCATCAGCCTCTCCCCGCGGCACTTCGGTCGGTCCACGGACGTGCGTCGTGACGGGCGCCGCGAGGATCGCGTGGACGATCTGTGCAAAGGATCGCGCGTCGGGACACCGACTGGCCACACCTCCGAGTCGGTGTCATCCGCGATGTCGTGCGACAGGGAGATCCGCACCGCCGCGATCTCCTCTGTGGTTTGCGGCATGGGCCCGATAGAGCATGAGGTCCCTGTGCAGCCGCTCTGCCCGGATCAGGCGGTCACGCGCCAGGTCTATGACGTCGGAGGGTACTGGCCGACCCGCACAGGTTGCGTGCCGTTTCGGCCTTTGTCCGATCGATCACGATCGTCATCTTTGTTCTGGCCATGCGGATCATCCTACCGCCTGACGTACGGCCTGGAGGGTGACCTGGCGGTATCGATGGTCGGGGGCGCTTTGCCGAGGGGTCCCCGGGTCGTGACCGGCGTGGACGCGCTCACTCCGACCGGGCGCTCCGCCATCGGATGATCGAGAACTGGAGGGTGGAGGCGATGACCGCGCCTCGCAACTTCGCCAGCGAGGGCATCACCCGCAGTTCGACATCGTGCTTGGCCATCGCCGCCAGGAGATCGCCGAGCGGGTCGACCCGAATCGGGTGATGGTCTCGCGACTGATCCAGTGACCGGCGCCAATGTCCTGGATGATGAACGGTCCGGTGTTCAGCCACCCCGCGGCCCCGGAGCCGATGGCGTTCTTTGGCACGTACCTCGACGTGACGCCGCACACACGCCTCAGTTGGACCAATGAGGAATCGGGTGACGCCGGCCAGGTGACCACGGTGACGTTCGGCGATCGCCATTGCCAGACGCGGCTGGTCGTACACGACCGCTATCCCTCGAAGGAAGCGCTCGACGAGGCCATCGCCTCCGGCTCGACCGGTGCGCTGCCCGAGCAGTTCGAGCAACTGGACGAACTTCTCGCCACGCTGGACGCGCGCGCGGGAAAGGTGTGAGGTCGTCGCCTCGGCGATAGGCGATACGATCGAGGCTGCCTCGCGAAGTGCACGATCCGTTCCGCCAGCATGTCGGCTGTGCGGCCCAGGAGACGTGGCAGTGGCGTGGAGGCGTGCCGATTGGCGCGTTCCGACGCCTGGCGCAACCAGGGTGGGAGTAGCGGGTTGACGAACCACAGGCGGCCGGTCTCGCAGGGTTTTCTACCCCAAGTGGGGTATACCCCGTGTTGCCACGCGCGGGACGAGCAGCGGTTTCTCGCCCGATCTGGCTCCACCCCTTTGGAGGCGGACCCTGCCCGGGCGGGCGGAGCCTACGTCGCCCGGTTGGGTACGGCCAGGGCGGCGCCGCAGATGGCGCACCAGCGGCGCTTGATGGCGGTGCCGTGCATCTCGACCTCCACGCGCGGGTGCGTGCAGGCCGCGGGCGATGGCGCGGGTGCGCTCTCCGTCGCCTTCTGCCAGGGTAGACGCAGCTTCATGCCTCTCCTCCGGAATGAATTCGGCGTGCGTGCACGGGTAGCGCTCACAGTCTACCGTCTGGCAGCGACGAACGACACAGCGAGTAGTAGGAATCCGCCAGGTTAGTCGGCATCTTCCTGCCAGCTCCCGTCGGTTCATGGATCGGTCGCGGCCGTCAGGCGCGCCAACGCCAGCAGTTCCTCGAGGCGTGCCGTGAGGCCGCCCTCATCGACCGGGCCGATGAACCGATGGACGAGCTGCCCGCGGCCGGTGACGAGGTACTTCTCGGGCACGCCACGCACGCGGTAGTCGATCGCGATGCGGCCAGGATCGGTGCCGTTCGGGTAGGTCAGGCCGTGTTGCGCGATGAAGGCGTGCGCCGCGTCGGGCGTGTCGCCGAGCGTATTGACGCCCACGAAGAGCACGCCGCGATCGCGATACCGCTGCCACACGCGCGCCAGCGTCGGCGCTTCCTCCTGACACGGCCCTCACCACGACGCCCAGAAGTCGACGACCACGATCTGGCCGGCCGCGTCGGCCAGGGAGAATGGCGTTCCGTGAGGAGACGGAGGGTGAAGGCGCAGGCCGGGCGCGGTGCCAGCGGCATGCAGGCAAACGTCGTGTTGACGCTCTGACGCACCCGCGGCGCGCCGTTGCCGGTGACGATGGCACTGCCGAGCAGCCCGAGCACCGCGACCACGGCGAGCAGCGCGCCGAGGATGCCGAGCCGCCCGGCCATACTGGCGCGATCTCGGCCTCCTCGCTGAGGTGGAAGAGGCGCACCGCGAGGTCGATTCTACGGAGGCAGCAGCGACCCTACCGCGCGAGGCCGCCGCAGCCTCTCGCTAGACTTCCCCTTCCTGCGGCCCCTGGCCTTGCCGCTCGAGCAGAGCCGCGAGAGTGATCCGGAAGTCCGCGCTATCCCCAGACGGGCTGAGCGGGATCGCCCCCACACCCTTTGGCCTACTCCCCATCCCTGTCGGCGCGCTGTGCCTCACGCCGCTGGCTTCGAAAAACTCGAACTCAGACCCTGGGTACAGGATCCAGACCGACGCCGCCCCGGGGATCGCATCCCTGTACGCGTGCATCTTGTAGAGGTCGCCCCGCCTGAACGTCCCCTGCCGTTCCTCTGTTTCCGTGACGTCATCCTCACCCTCCGCCGAGGAAAGCACCTGCTCGATCCGGTCGAGGCGGAACTTCGCATCCAGCAGGTGCACCCTGCAATCCGTGCCCTCACCCACCTCGAGAACAATGTCGGGCCGAAGCGGCACTGAGTACGATCGCCGCTCGTTCGCCCTGCACCGAGAGAACCTCGCGTTGTAATAGAGCCGAGCTCGCCGCCCCCAACTAACGCCTAAGTCCCACGGAACCGTCAGGGCGAATGCGCCTGCTACCGGTGACGCTGCCGCATCGGGCGGGCCGAGGAGCTTTCCCAGTTCGTCGACCACCCGGAAGTAGCACCACAGCTCATAAAGTAGCGCGATGTCCTTTACCTCGAGGAGCGCGCGCACGACATCTGCAGCGAGCGGTATGCGCGACGCCAACCGGAGCCGGACAGAGTGGCGAAACACCTCACGGTATCCGCGGCGGCGCTGCAGGACCGTCGACGCCACCGGAACGTGGACCATCGGCCCGACCTCGGCCCACAACGACGCAAGCTGAATCGGCCTGAGCCGCCGCTCCATCGCGTCGCACTCTCCCACGACGCGCGCGCTAAAGGCGCCCTGGTTCCTTTCGCGGCGCACAGCCTCGCGCATCCCTTCGATGACCCCTGCCGACGCGGACAGGAAGGATTTAACGTACCGGTTCTCCGCTGTATCGAAGGTGCTCTCAATCCGAACCTCACGGATCGTCCGCGGCACCCTACCGCCGAGAGCCCGAACCAACGGCGACCGACGCGCGCCCGCCGACCTCACGTTCTCCAGATCACCCTGCGTGGCCAGCGAAAGAAGCGATCCACCATCGACGCGCGTGGCTTGCCCAATAGGGATGGTGTGGCGGTCGCGTTCGAAGCGGCGGTGGGGCTCCCGCAGCACCGCCTCCAACGCGGGAAGCAGGCGGTCGGCCGTCGGCGCACCATCAGAGAGGATGTGCCGGAGATAGACAAACGCGTGGTACAAGATGTCACGGCGGGCAACCACACTGCGGTCGTAGGGCATCGCGGTCGCTGTATCGGCCGAGAACGGCAACTGTGCCGCCACACGCGAGAGATCCGCGAGCATACGGTCGAAGAGCTCCGCGCCTCCCTTCGCGGAAACAACCTCCACCGCGCCTAGCCCGGGGAGCTCCATGCGCCCGACCGAGTTGCCGAAGTTCAGCACGAGGAGATCGTCACCGAACGCTTCACACACGCCCGGCAACGCGGCCTCGACGATCTGCAGCTTTCCAGAGGGGCCTCGCACCATCCACGAACTCTCCGCGGCGAGCACCAGCCTGTCACCGTCGCGGGGTGGGTCAATCCCGCGTCGGTCCGTCAGACGCAGCGTCACCGCAGACTCGCTCATTCCATGAACGACGTGAAACCCTGCCGCTCCAAACGCCGGAGCATTCTCCAGAGCTTCGTCGCGGTGCGCGGTAGGGCGGCCTTCGGCGCATCCTCTTGACCTTGTGCAAGCGTCGGACGCAAGCCCCCTCTATCTGGTTTCCAACCGGAGGTCTTGAGCATGCCTGCAGCGACGTCGCTGCGGCCGACTGCCACCGCGAATTCGAAAAGCTGCCGCAGCAGCTCCTCGAGCTCCTGCTGAGTCCCGTGGAGCTTCGGGAGAATCTTCTCGAGGACGCCCAGGTCGAGCGCAGCCCAGAGCGCCTTCTCGGAGCCATCAGTCTGATCGGCTGCAAGCACCACGAACCGCGCGATCTCGTTCGCCACCCGGTAGCCGAAGTGCCGATGGTCCGGGACGAGCAGGGCGTGAAGGTCGAGCACGACACGATGGAGCTTCGCGTCCAGTTTCGAGAATACGTCCCAGTCGTCCGCAGACGGCCGCCCATCTGGCACCAGGCTGTCGGGGAGCCCGCTGAGATGGAGAGGCCCTGGCTGGGGAGACGCCGAGTTCCGACCCGGCCCGTACCCCTCCAGATCGCAGTCATTGAACTCGAGCGTGAACGCGCGATCGAGGACTTTGGGGCTGAACATGTATGTCGTCTCGTCGACGTTGACAGTGCCCGTGAAGAACACGTTTGGTGGGATGAGGAGTTGGCGCGGCACCGCACGCGCATCGTCACTCTCACCAGCTTCGATCCGGGGATCGCTATGAAGATGCAAGGACTGGTCAGATTCGAGGCAGGACAGGAAGTCAGAGAAATAGTGTTCAACGCGGGCAAGGTTCATCTCGTCCAGAATGAGGAAGAAGGGATGTGGGGCACGCCCCTCGCGCTTCGCCGCTTCCACATCCTCGGCCGCACGCAGTAAC
Organism: Chloroflexota bacterium; assembly: GCA_016875715.1. GTDB lineage: Bacteria > Chloroflexota > UBA6077 > FW602-bin22 > FW602-bin22 > VGOZ01. The sequence continues at coordinate 20,672 of VGOZ01000036.1, forward strand.
AAATCGAGCGCCGGCGTCGTCGAATAACGCTGCGTCAGCGGGTTGTAGTACCCCAACAGACCACGGTTGTCCGTCCATTCGGGGCGGACGGCCATGACGACACAGTTGTCGAGGGGCACCCTCAGAGCCGGCGACGGAAGCGCGAACCGCAGGCAATCGTTTTCTCCGTCCGGATCGGTATCAACGTCGATCAGAAGGGAGTCTCCGACCCGGACGTTCGCGTCGAACCACGAGCGAAAACGCTCCCGGAACGTGAGGTGCACCACATCCCGCTCGACGTCGTGGTAGACCGAAAGCTGCGCCTCGCCTTCCGGATACCTAACGTTCACCGGCGCACTTGGCTTGCCGCCCCGCGGCGGCAAGCGGTACAGCAGCATTAGGGCCTTGGGCAGCACCAGCTTGTGATATCCGAGCATGTAGGGCTTGACCGACACCTCGACCGCGCTCGTCACGGTCGGATCCGGTCGCAGCCCGCGGACCAAAGGCCGGAAGTGACGCGCTACCGCCAGCGCGAGGCCCGTCTTCCCGGTCCCGGAGATCCCGGTGACGATCGCAAAGCGCTTCGTTTGGAGAGCCAACAGGTAATTGGCGACGAGTTCCTCAGAGAAGTGAAGCCCTTCGTGCGCCAACGTCTCGAGCAGCGAAGCGAACGCGGACTTCGACGCCGCGGTGGAGTCCGGAGGCGCCTGACCTGCAATGTACTGCTTCAGCACCGCCGCCTCCTCGTCCGTCACGGGAAAGTTCGTCCCTTGTGCGAAGCGTAAGAGCGTCATCTGCGCCAGCCGCGGATCCGCTTTCAGGGCTTGTCGAGGGACCGGCTGCGATAGAGCCCTCAATACGCGCAACCGCACGCGAGGGCAGGTCCCCTCGATGGGCTCGCTCTCGACCCGGAATTGCGCCTCCTCCGGGCGATCAGTGAGGTCCTCCACGTCCGTCAGGACCTCGGCGCTCGCCCAGAGGCCGCCCTCCCTGCCCGACTCCCAGAGGTAGACGTGATCTCCTTGCCGGACCTCATCGCGATGGCGATTAACTAGCCAGGTCATGTGGGTAAGGATCTGGAGCGCGGCGCGCAGGTTCCACAGCTGCGGATTCGCCTGGAAGATCCAGGTCCGATGCTTGTGGGGCGCCGGCCCTTTCGCCGGCTGCACTCGCTCGAGCAGACGCTGCGCAAACTCCGGCCTCAGAGGGAACAGATACCCCTGCTTCACGGCTCCCGCGGCGTTGAAGGGTCCTCCCTCAGCCTTGCGCCATGCTTCGGGGATATCAATTAGGGGGATCGGCTTCTCCAGTACCTCGTAATCGATTCGGGCCAGTCTCCCCTCTTGGGTCCATGCTCCCCTCTTTTGGGTCCAAGCTCCCTCAGGCAGTTTTTGAGGGCGAACCGCATCCTCGGGCGACGCCGTCACTCTCCCAGTCGCACAGATCGCCCTTCGCGCATAGTGAAAGAGGAGATCCCCTGGCTTAAGCAGCCCCACGTTGGTGTGGTGGGCGATCTCCCTTCCTGTCTTTGTTCTCTTCGACGCCCACACGTACCCGCCCTGGCGCTCCTGGTCGTAGGTTACCCCCTGGTTCACCCACCAGTACGACGCGCTGCGTCGAGGATCCGGTGGCGTGGCGGGCTGGGCCGCCGTAAGCCGGTCCCTCGCGGGAGAGTCGAAGTAGGTCTCGAGCAGAGCCTGGCGCAGGCGCGGACGCACTTCTGGATCCATCAGAAGGTCAAATAGCTGTGAGTCGACGGCCGCCCCGACGATCGTCGCTCGCAGCTGAACGAGGCTCCGAATGCCAAGGGCGGTCTCACGGCTCAGTACCCCATTCGGCCCCACCAAGTGCCAGAAACCGTCGCTCACTAAGTGGGTGAACGGTTCGACGACGCCCGCTGGCGTCCGACCGGGAAGCGCACATCTCCACAGTTGCTCATATCGACCCACGAGTGCGTCAGATGCTTCGATTTGCGCGTCCGATAACTGTCCGCTGTCGACCAGATCGATCACAGCCAAAAGTAGGAGCGCCTTGTGTGGCGCGCGATTTAGCGTCGCCGTCGGCCACGTTGCGGGGTTGATGTGGGAGGTCACGCCTCTTAGGCGCCCGATCCATTCAGCAACCGTTGCCTCGTTATTCATAGCCACCCAGCGCGTCTCGCCCCACCGGGTCTACCTGCATGGGTGCCGAGGCACAGACGGAGGGAAGAAACACCCTCCCCGCAGTCCCGGACGGCTCGGCGCTGGGCAGCGCACGACGCAGGCACGCGGAGCGCGTCGGCCACAGCGTCGTCGCCAAACTCTGCGACCCATCACTGGTTCGAGCCCGCCGAGCGAAGATGCATCACGAAACGCGCATCCGAAGGAGCGAGCGGCAACTCAACCAGTTCTGCCGAGCTCGCCCACAGGATGCTCGCGTGCTCGACCGCGACGGGATCACCTTCGATGACCACTGGCGTGAACTCGATCGTGAATAGGGATCCAGGGTCTTCGAGTGCCAGGAGCGGTTCGCCCACGGCCGAGACCGTGACAGCGAGCTCCTCACCAAGCTCACGTCGAGCCGCGTCGAACGCCTGCTCGCCCGGCTCGAACTTCCCTCCGGGGAACTCCCAAAGTCCGGCGTACCTCTTCCCCGCAGGCCTCTGGCAGACGAGGAATCGCTCCTCACGCTCAATAACGGCGGCCACCACCCGAGTGCGCACGGCGGCATGGTAGCCGAGCCCACAGGTCGGACCTCGTCCGTTTCTGCGGCCCAATCGCCCCAAGAACCCAGTCTCCGCGCGAGCCTCGCACCCGCCCGCCCGCAGCGCCACGATCACCGGCACCCACCCGACCGGCCCACCGACACTCAACGACGCCGCCGTCCGTCCGTCGCTGCTGGTCGCCCCCAGCGTGAAAGATCGCGTGACCGTCTTGTAGCGGACAACGATGTCCTTCGTTTGCATTCGAAACGCCCTTCCGTTCCGCGTTCGGCGCCCGCGCCGAGGTAGTCTGGGTCCGGCCCCCAAGAGACGGCTAGCGCGTGCTCGCCTCGACCGACGCGACGCACCGCGACGACTGCGGCGCCGACGGGGCAGGGACTCCGCGTGAGGCCGCCGGGTTCGTGCCCCACACCGCCTTGCGCCACTCTCGCTCCCGGGGCGGCCGGCGAAGGTTGCGGCACCGTCGGCGGTACACCTGCGTGCCGTTGCCCACCCCGCACCGCCCGATGCTCGTGCTGGTAGGCGGGATCCCGGCATCGGGCAAGTCAACCCTGGCCGATGCGATCGCGCCGGATCTCTGGCTCAACGTCGTCTCCGGCGACGCGGACCGGCCAGGCCGAGACGCGTGCGCACGCCGGACTTCCGCCGCCCTCCGGCCTCACGGTGATCGATGCCTTCTACCGTCCGGTGGGGCGGTTACTCACGGATGGCGTGGGCATCGTCGCCGAGATCTCGTTCCGCCGCAGGCTCGATGAGGCGCGGCTTCGACCGCTCCTGGGCCGGGCGCGGATGGTGAACGTTCACTGTCAGATCGACCTCGAGGTCGCGCGAGCCCGGTTCCTCGCCCTGCACGAGGAGAGGATGGCCGCGCACGCGCGCATCTGGCGCGGACACCCACTCCAGGATCCGGGCCATCGCGGCGGGATCGGCCTCGCGGTCGTCGCGGAGGTCGAGGACCGGACGTTCGACTGGAGCGCCTTCGATCCGCTCGATCTGCCAATACCTCGCCTCATCTGCGATACGAGCGACGGCTACGACCCGTCACTGGAGGAGATCCTACCCTTCTGCGTCGGGGTGTGAGGCGGAAGATCGTCAGCGGATAATGTCCAGGCCGCGCCGCCGATCTGGACCGATCCGATGGATCGCGAAGTGATTTGTGGTACGACCACATGGCCTAATCCGCCCCTGCGGTCAGCCGGCGGTCGTCCGAATCACCACCAGCCGGTCGGTGATCGACTCCGCGCCCCAGACTTCGCCCGGGCGCCCCAGCATCTGCCGCACCGCCGCGCCGGGAGCGCTGAGTGGGAACGAGGTGAACTGCTCGGCGACAGGGTCGAACCGGACGATCGCGTTGGCGCCGAAGTCGGTGAGCCAGACGATGTCCCTCTCGTCGACGTACACGCTGTATGTCTGCGGCCGCGCGCCGGGCAGTTTCCACTGCCTCCAGGCCGATGAGACCGGGTCGAACACCGAGACGTTGCCGGAGTTCCATTCGCTGACCCAGATGCGCCCGTTCGCATCGGACCAGACGCGCCGCGCGCCCTGGCTCGCGGTGGGCGGGTCGATCGGCTTCGCCGCGCCGGTCTCCCGGTCGATGAGCGCGATGTGCGAGCCGGCAAGCGAGGCGTAATACACGTCGCCCTTCGGCGTGCCGGTGATGCCGTACGGTCCGCGGCCGCGCGGCGCCGGCCAGACATCTACTTTGCCGTTCGGAGGGTCCACGCGGCCGTACCAGCCGTTCTGGCCGGTGAACCAGAGGAGGCCCGCACCGTCGAACGCGGCTGTGTTCATGTTGATGTTCGGCGTGCCGGCGGGCATCGCGAACCGCGTGACGGCACTCGTCGCCGGATCGACGCGTACGATGGCATTGAGTCCGCTATCGGTGACCCAGGCCCTGCCCTCCGGATCGACGATGACGCCATGGGGCGCCGAGCCGGCGCCAAGGGGGATGTGCCGCGTCGCGCCCGAGGCCGGGTTCAGATGCCCGAGCGCGCCGCTGCCCTGGGCGGTGTACCAGACACCCCCATCCGCGGCCGGGGCCACATCGTGGGGCCGGGAGCCCGCCGGAACCTGGTATGTCTGCATCGTCGGCACGGCGGCCGGCGGCGGGGCAGGGTTCGTCGGCCCGACCGCCGGAGGTATCGCCGTGGCCGTGCCGGCGGTCGGCGCTGGCGCGATCGTGGGCGGCGCGGAAGTCGGGGCCGCGTGTTTCGCCGGGGCTACGGTCGGCGGGGCAGACGGCGCGGGTGGCAGTGTTGAGGTGGGCGCAGCGGCGGCGCAGGACGCGAACATGAGCGTGCTGACAACGGTGGCGGTCACGCGGAGGAGATGCCGTCGCACGCCAGGATTCTACGGACGGTGTCCGTCGGCAACCTCTGGCGAGCGCGATCGGTGTGGGATCCATTCCCGCCGCCGGCCGCGCTTCAGGACGTGGGCGGCGGGATCTGTGCCGCGCAGCCCGACGCCCCGGCAACCGCCAGCCAACAATCGCCGCGTGGGCGTGGGCGCGGGGTGCCCCTACCAGTTCGTGATCGAGCCGTCCCGACGCCTCAAGTGGCGCATCACGTCGGCCTGGTAGCTCTGGCTCGCGGCGCGCTCCTCGTCGAACTCCACGCCGAGGCCAGGACGATCGGGCACGTGCAGACGCGGCCCTTCCTGGACGCACTGCACGGGGAACAGGTCTCGGTCGTAGAAGCCCAGCTCCTCGGTTGGTGAGGAGCGGATCTCCAGCCAGGCGTGGTTCGGCACCGCGGCGGCGAGATGCACAGTGGCGGCGGTGCAGATCGGCCCGAGTGGGTTGTGGGGCATCAAGTCGATGTAGTGCGCCTCGCACCACCCGGCTACCTTCATCGCCTCGGTGAGGCCGCCAACGTTGCTCACGTCGATCCGCGCGAACTGGGTGATCCCGCGCTCGATGTAGGGGAGGAATTGCCATTTCGAGGCGAACTCCTCGCCGATCGCGAAGGGGATGTCGGTCATCCTCCGCAGCGCCTCGTACGCCTCGGGCGTCTCATCGCGGATCGGTTCCTCCAGGTAATCCAGCGTCCCGTGCGGCATGCGCTGGCAGAAGGAGGCCGCCTCGGCGACGGTGAGGCGATGGTGGTAGTCGACACCGAGCACCGGATCGGGTCCGACCGCCTCGCGGAGTTTCGTCAGCCAGTGGGCGGTCTTCCCGATCGATTCGCGGGGCTCATAGATCCGGCGCCCGAGCGCGTCATCCTCTTCGGGGGCATGGAACCAGGTGCGGATGACGTTCCAGCCCTGGTCGAGCAACAACCGCACGTCTTCGATCAGGCGCGGCCCCATTGGCGCGGCGGTCGTGGCGAAGAGCGGGATCCAGTCGCGGTGCTTACCGCCGAGCAGTTGGTAGACCGGCACGCCCAGCGCCTTGCCGCGGATATCGTGGAGCGCGATGTCGATCGCCGACATGGCTGCGGTGAGGACGCGCCCACCTTCGAAATACCCCGACCGGTACAGCTCCTGCCAGATCGCACCGCTCGCCATCGGGTCCCGCCCGATCAGGTAGGGCGTGAAGTGCTCGATCGCGCCGGCCACGGCACGCTCGCGGGCCGAGAGGCCGGATTCGCCGAGGCCGAAGATCCCCTCGTCGGTATCGATACGGACGATGGTCTGGTTCCGCCGGCCCACGAACGTTGGGATGACGCGGACATCGCGAATGATCAAGGCGGGTGCCCTCCTCGGTCGGGTGGGCGCGATGGTAACGCCGCATGCGATTCGCGCGGGTTCTCCAGCGTCGGACGGAGCGGGCGAAACGCCTCACGCATTCCCCTCTCCAGCCGGGAGAGAGGAATGCGTCGCCGGCGGTCGTGGCACCGATTGTTCCGCCTCTCGCAACGGGCGGCGCGGGTACGCACACCCTCGCCCGCGCGCACCCGGGAGAAGGCACGCGCGAGTCCGGGGGTTCGGAGTGCTCTTCCGCGACGGGCGTGCTGGCGTATATGCCAGGCAGGGGCAGACGAGAGTGCCGGTCGCGCGACCGGCGGCGGGCCTGCCGTACGCGATGGTGCCGCAGCGCGTGCAGCGCAGCAGCGGACCGGCCAGGCTGCGGGCGTTCTCGAGCCGGTGCCCGCCGAGGAGGCACCAGGCCCGAGCGAACATGAGGCCGATCAGCGACCGGGTCCGCGGCAGCGGAATCGGCGTCCAAGCAACGCTGGCCGTCGCCGCGCCAGCGCCACCACGCGCGGATCGAGTTCGGGAACGCGCACGTCCGGCGACTCGAACTCTCGGGCCAGATCGCCCAGGAAGTGCACCAGATCTTGCATCACCGGACTTCTCTCGAACGACGCCATATCTCAACCGTACCGAGGCGCCAGGCACCCGGCGGTATCGTTTCCATCACAGGTCCTCGGCGGCACGCGAACCCGTCTGACCCTCAGCGGAGGTATGTGTACCGGCCGAAGCGGCCCATGATGTGGACGTTCAGGTCCGGGAACATCTCGGCGGCGAGGGAGACGAAGTGGCCGGGCGGGACGGTGTTGCCGGCGAACATCCCGTAGTGCATGGGCACGACGACGAGGGCGCCGATGGCGTGGGCGAACTCGGCAGCCTCGCGGTAATCCATGTTCCCGATGACGCCGCGAGAGGTCCGGTAGACGTCGCGGCCGTTGATCGGGAGGAGCGCGACATCGACCGCGTGGGCACGCACCCGCTCGATCTGCCCCGGGTAGGGAGTCGTATCGCCGGCGTGATGGACAGCGATGGACCCGAGACGGATCGTGTAGCCGAGGAAGCCGTATCCCTCCGGCGTCGGGTCGAGCGTCTCGTGGGCCGCCGGCACGGGATCGATCGCGACCTCTCCCGCGGGCAGGAGCAGGCGGAGCGGCACGTCGGCATCGGCCGGTACGACGCGCTCGACCGAGCCGATCAGTGCGGCGACACGGCGCAGGTGGGGCCGGGGCGCGACGAACCGCGCCGCCGGCGACGCTGCGGCGATGCCGGGCAGCGCCGATGGGTCGATGTGATCCAGGTGGTCGTGGGTGAGAAGGATGAGGTCCGCCCCCGAGACCGCGTCAGGCGGGAACGGCGGAGGACTCAGGCGGCGCGGCGAGACGGCGAGGTAGGGATCGATGTAGATCGTCGCGCCGGCACCTTTGAGCGCGAAGCTGGCCTGGCCCAGCCACCAGAGCGAGACCGCGCGGGCCGGCACTTCGGCCCGCGCGATCTCCTCGGCAAGCCCCGGAGCGCCGTAGTCAAGCACGCCTCACCTCTCCATCCACATTGGCGTCACGCCCGAAAGCATGGCGCAAAGAGGCCCGTGATGTCAGTCCCGGCTCGTCTACCATGGCGGGCCCCATCTTCCCTCGGGAGAACGATGAACCCCACGCAGGTCTGGCAGGCCGCCCTGAGCGACCTCGAGAAGACGATGACCCGGGCGACCTTCGAGACCTGGATCCGGAACACCGGCGCGGCGGGCGACGGGATTGGCGGCGATCGCTTTACCGTCACGGCGCCGACGACGTTCGCCAAGGAGTGGCTGGACACCCGTTTCCGGGAGCCGATCGAGGCGGCGCTGAGCCGGATCCTCGGGAGGAAGATCGCGCTGGATGTCGTCGTCCTCACCGGCGACTCCTATGTCGGCGGGCCGGCCCCGGCGCCCGGCCGGGCCAATCGGGAGGTTCCTCCCGCGCAGAGCCACCTGCCACGGGCGATCCCGGCGGCCTACGCCGCGGTTCCGTCACCCGCGGCCGCGCCCACCATCGCGGCCGCTTCGCCAGCGGCACAGCGGCGGTCCCGGCGGGCGCCGGCACCCCTGGCCGCGCGCGCGGTGGATGTCGATCCACGCTGGTCGTTCGACGCATTCATCGTCGGCCCCTCCAACCGGTTCGCCTTCGCCGCCGCGCGCGCGGTCGCCGACGCGCCGGCGACGACCTACAACCCGCTCTTCCTCCACGGCGGGGTCGGTCTGGGTAAGACCCATCTGCTCCAGGCGGTGGCGCAGTCGTGCGCCGCGCAAGGGTTGAAGACGCTCTACGTCACCTGCGAGCAGTTCACCAACGACCTCATCGACGCGATCCAGCGCCGTCAGACCGACGCGTTTCGCGAGAACTACCGCTCCAACGACGTGCTGCTCGTCGACGACATCCAGTTTCTCGCCGGCAAGGAGTCGACGCAGGACGAGTTCTTCCATACGTTCAACGATCTCCATGCCTCGCGCCGGCAGATTGTGATCTCCTCGGATCGTCCGCCCCGGGCGATCGCGACGCTCGAGCAACGGCTCACTTCGCGCTTCGAGTGGGGGCTGATCGTCGACATCCAGCCCCCCGACGTGGAAACACGCACGGCGATCCTGCGCGCGTTCGCCCAGCGGCAGGCGCACCCGGTGCCCGAGGAGGTAATCGGCCTTCTGGCGCAGCGCGTGCAGCGGAATGTCCGAGAACTGGAGGGCGCGCTCACCACCGTGATCGCCTACGCCCGCCTCAACGGTAGCCCGCTGACGGCCGAAACCGCCGGGCGCGCCCTCACCGAGGTGACCGCCGGGCGGGCGCGGTCCATCCAGCCGGCCGAGGTCGCCGATGTCGTCGCGGCCTATTTCAAGCTGGAGACACGCCTTCTTCGCGGCAAGCAGCGCGATCGCGAGATCGTCCTGCCCCGCCAGATCGCGATGTATCTCATGCGCGAGGAGACGACCGCATCGCTCCTCGAGATCGGCCGCGAACTGGGCGGCCGCGACCACTCGACCGTCCTCCACGGCTGGGAGAAGATCCGCGGCGATGTGGAGAGCGATGACGGTCTGCGCCGGGATGTGCTCGCGATCCGGGAGCGGTTGCTCGCCGCCGCCTACTGAGGCTTCTTCGTCCGGTCGACGGGGTCGTTGAAGACTGCGATGCCGATCAGACCGACGATGAACCCGGCGGTCGCGCCGAAGATGTCCCACCCCTGGACATCGGTGACGATCTCGGCAAGGGAGCCTACTCCCCAACCCAGCATGGCACAGACCACGACGAGGGCGATGCCCCGGAGCAAATAGCGCGCCATTTACGCCGCCTTTATAGGACCCGGCTCCTACCTTTAATCTCGTTCTAATGTGCGATTGCCGCTGAGGAGGCTCCAACCAGACTATCCGGCGGATGGCCGACGACTTCCGCCACGCGCTGCGTATCGCGTTGGGCGCGCTACTGCTCAGCCTTTTCCTGTTCGCGGCGCTCCTCTTTGACGCCGAGGCCGCCTCGGCACAGACGGTGAAACCGGCGCCGATCAAGGCCTCGAAGGTGCTCGCGACCGCGAAGAAGCATCTCGGCGTGCCGTACGTGTACGGCGGCTCGACCGCGAAAGGGTTCGACTGCTCGGGGTACGTCAGCGCCGTCTGGGAGATCGGGCGGCGGACGACCGACACGTTGGGCGATGTCACGGTGCCGATCGCCAAGGAGCAGTTGATGCCGGGAGACGCGCTCAACTATCCGCGGGCGGGCACGATCGGGCACATCCGCATCTTCGATAAGTGGGCGACCGCCGACCGCGCGCTGGTGTGGGTGTACGAGGCGGACACGCCCCAGGTAATGCATCGGGTCGTGCCCTACGACCCTCGGTATGTCCCGGTGCGTCGGGTGAACATCGACAGCGATGTGCCCCTGCCGCCACCGCCACCGCTGCCGAAGGACTGGGGAACCAAACCGATCGCCAAGCCCGCGCCGTCCGCGCCGAGACTGCCGCCGGCGACGATCGCGGGGCGGGTGATCGACGAGAAGACGCGACTTCCCATCGCGAATGCCCGCGTCTTCTACTGGAGCGGAACCGAGCGGTACACCGTCGACTCGGTCGTCACCGGGAACGACGGCTGGTTCACGATCAAGGACGTGCCGGCGGGCATGTACGACCTTGCGGGGTACGCGAAGAACTACGACGTGGAGTTCCGCGGCAATGCCGACCTGCGCACCGGCGGCCGCGCGGAGTTCGAACTCGTCCTCGCACCGGCGGTGGGAGACCTGGCCGGGTCGCGTATAGGGACCGTACAGCCGCTCCCGCCGAACGCGAACCTCCCCTCGCGGACGTTCCCGGAAAACGCACCCACGAAGCTCCCCCAGGACCACGCGATCCCGAACGGATGGTTCTACACCCAGGCGACCGGCGGCGACGGGATCACCGGCTTCGCCATCGTGGACGACGGCGCGGGCAACTTCTACAGCGAGTTCCGGCGCCTCGGCGGCGTGGCCGCGCTCGGCTACCCGATCTCGCAGCGGTATCGCGCCCACGGCTTCGTCGTCCAGGCGATGCAGAAGGGGATCATGCAATGGCGTCCCGAGGTGAGTCAGGTGTGGCTGACGAACGTCTTCGACGAGATGAACGCCGCAGGCAAGGATGAATGGCTCAAGGCGTTCCGCTCCACGCCGAAGCCGATGAGTTCGGCCGGCGACACAGGCAAGACCTGGATGCAGATCGTGACCTCACGGATCGGGCTGCTCGCACGGCAGCCATCGATCCGACTGCGCTACGACGGAGTGAACGATCCGCTGACCTTCTACGGCCTGCCGACGAGTCCGGTGGAGGACATGGGCAATCACTTCGCGGTCCGCCTCCAGCGCGCCGTGATCCAGCTCTGGAAGGTCGACGTTCCCTGGGCGAAGGCCGGCGAGACGACTGTGGCGAACGG
>VGOZ01000037.1 GCA_016875715.1 Chloroflexota bacterium
ACATTGCTCGATCGCATTGGCGAACTAGCCAAGCACCCTACTCCACAAACTATACCTGGCGACCAACCACATACATCTATGGTACCTGCCTCCTACGAGGGATTCAGCGTTGTTCTCGTGCAGGACCAATTTGTTGCGCTGTCTGCGGACGCCAATACGAGAAAGGATGGTGTTGCCTCGGAGGTCCCGCCATCTTCAAAGCTGGGGAAGCTTATCACCAACATCAATCGCGTGCGTTCTCGCGAACTACTTCCTGGAGAATACACTTTCCGAGAAGGCTTCTATCAGTCAGAAGGCCGGCCGCCAAGCCCACTGCCTCGGTGGTCTGCCGCACACGGCGTCATCGAGTTCGCCTCTCCGGGGAGTGATGAGGCGACAATCTCCATGCGGATCGTTCAACCTCAGATCGATCCGGCGCGAATGCGCCCAGAGATCCTACTGATGATTGACAACAAACTGGTCCCCAGTTCGTCGATCTCCGTACGTGGGCTCGAGGGCGCGCGCTTCAGCGTCGTTGCCGGGGTGCGTCTGGCGCCCGATACACCGCGGGTCTCGCGGCTGAGGGTTCTCTCGCCGACATTCGTTCCGGCGGAGTGGGAGCCAGGCAGCAATGACGGAAGAGCCCTCGGCGTAATGGTCGAGGAGTTCGAGATCGCCGCAGGAGTCTTGCCTCTCCAGTACGTGGATCTGTTACGGCCCCAAGCACTTGGTATCGCGCGTTGAGGGATTGACGCCTGCTTGACCGAATGACAGCGACTCATCCGCCAAGCGGACGACCAGGACCGTCGGTGTTGAAGAGTCAGCCTGGGTGGGCCGTCGGAGTCGCCGGAATCGGCTTCTGGCCATCGGCCCGCACCGCGATTTCGACACCAATGGCGCTGGCACTCGCAAGAGCGGGAAGTGCCTCTTCCGCCGATGCCGCTTCGACTCCGCCAACGAATCCGCCAGCCCGGAAACGTTCGATGTCGAACGCACCGTCATTCCTGTTGATAGCGAACGTACGACGGCGGTAGCGGATCAAGTTCATCCCATCGTACGTCGTGTCGATGAGGATCGCCGTGTCCGGTAGCAGATCCGCGTTTCGTTCCAACTCCGCATGGATCAGCGCGTCCACTGTCGCCGTGACCTCGGCTGCCGTCGAACCCACGATGTAATCCCCACGCTGGGCTGCCTCGGGAAGGAACGGGCCAGTGGACTGTCGCACCGCATAGGTCCGTTGTCCAAACCGCACCAGATTGTGGCCGCGGTGACCCTCAAGGATAAGAAACGGCTGACTTGACCCGTCCGCACTTCGAGCGCGCTCATCCGCAGTCTGCTCTGACAGGAGGCGATGCACCTCGGACACGGTCGCGCCGGACACGTACCCACCCAACCCAGTCGCCGCGCTCCGGGAAGGGCCGCTCGCTTGCGGCACCGCGAAAGTCCGCCGTCCGAATCGCACAAGGTTGTACCCGCGGTAGGCCTCCTGCACGAGTACGGGTTCTGCGGGTCGAGAGTCAGCCATGAGCTCAGCCTGCTGCCAGGTCGCTACCTGCTCGCGCTCCGCTAACAGTTCTTTGATCTTTGGCAGATCACCTGCTGTCACGTAGCCGCCTACCCGCGCCACCGCTCGGGAAAAAGGGCCCGCAACCTGCAGAAGCGCGTAATAATTGCCGTCAGACCGGACGATGTTGTATCCGCGACGGCCTTCCTCGACGAGGTCAACCGGCGGCTCCGCGGGTGGAGCAGCAACCGGCGGCTCCGCGGGTGGAGCAGCAACCGGCGGCTCCGCGGGTGGAGCAGCAACCGGCGGCTCCGCGCGTGGAGCAGCAACCGGCGGCTCCGCGGGTGGAGCAGCAACCGGCGCAACTACGCGTGACTCCTCCGGCTGGCGCGGAATCTGAATCGTTGACCTTGGTGACCAGGCGCATCCGTGGAATCCGATCAGAATGCTCACGAAGAGCGGGATGCCAAAGACGCGCTGAAGCATTCGCACCACAACGGAATTTTAGCGCGCGCACGAACAGGGGCAGCGCCTTCTCCGCGTCAGTCGCGACGGTCACCTCGTGACCGTCCTCGCGCATGGCGAAGGCGATGGCTTCCAACATCAGCGGGTCTTCCTCAACCACGAGCACCTGGGCCACCGCCTAAACCTCGATGGCTTCCCACCGCTTCGATCGCATCGATCAATACGCCGCGTCCATCATCACGTTGATTACCCACCCGTCGTGGTACGTCTCACGCGGCTGACGGCCCGCCGCGCGGCGACCCCTGGTCTGCTTCGACGAGCGTCCGGTCCGACTGATCCGCCCACACGCGGACGCCGATCCCTCCCGCGCCGGGCCGACCGGCACGGTTCGACTACGAGTATCGGCGTGCCGGGACGTGCAACCTGCTCACCTTCTCCGAACCGCACCTGGGCTGGCCTTCGGCGTCGAATCCGCGAATTCACGCGTTCTGGCCGACGTCTCCAAGCGATTCGAACAAGCCCAGGTGATCGACACGCTCAAGCGGGGCCGTGCCGCCGGGATCAGTGTCGTTGCCAACTATATCTTCGGTCTCCCCGAGGATGATACGGCGAGCATGCAGGAGACGCTCGACCTGGCGGTAGAGACAAACACGGAATAGGCAAACTTCTACAACGCGATGGCCTACCCGGGATCGCGCCTCTACTGTGAGGCACTGGAGCATGGCTGGCCACTCCCGGAATCGTGGAGCGGATACGCGCAACACAGCTACGACTGTCTGCCCCTACCAACTCGGTACGTTGGCGCGGGCGAGGTACTCTCCTTCCGAGACCGCGCATTCAACGCATACTTCGGTGGGGATCGATACCAGAGAATGATCGGCGATAAGTTCGGTCCGGAGACCGTCGCCCACATCCAGACAATGCTGGAGCACCAGTTGCCTCGCAGGCACGCGACACCACGCGCTTCCTGACCAACCGTTCCTCTAGGCGGTCCCATCCGTCGTGAGGGCGACGAACGCGTCCTCGAGCATTGGCGCGGTCGGTTCGATCGACGCGATGCTCACGCCCTGTTCCACCAGCCGCGCGCGGAGACTCGGAACCATGGCGGGTTCCGGCAGGATGAGACGCACCGCAGTACCGACGATTGTCGCGGCGATCACTCCCTCCATCATCAGAAGCAGATCCAGAGCCCGAATCGGCACCGCGCAGATCAGTTCCCATGTTCGCCCGGCCAGCGAGGCACGGATCTGACCGGGAGTATCACACGCAATCACCCGCCCTCGGTTCATCAGGACGAGCCGGTGGCAATACTCGGCCTCGTCCATGTAGTGGGTGGTGACGAAGACGGTCGTCCCGAGCGCCGCCACGTCGTAGATCGCATCCCAGAACGCCCGGCGCGCCGCGGGATCGACCGCCGAGGTGGGCTCGTCCAGGCAGATCAGCGGAGGCTGGTGCACGATCGCCACAGCGAAGGCGAGCCGTTGCCGGACCCCAGTCGGCAGGGCGGCTACCAGCGTCTGCGTGTGGTCGCCGAGGTCGAATCGACCGATCAGAGAGTCCTCGCGGCGTGCCGCGTCGGCGGCGGCCAATCCGTAAAGGCCACCATAGAAACGCAGGTTCTCTCGGGCCGTCAGATCGTCGTACAACGCGAACTTCTGGCTCATGTAGCCAACGCTCTGGCGGATCGCTCGCGCATCGCGCACTGTGTCGTAGCCGAGCACGCGGGCGCGACCGGATGTGGGAGCGAGGATGCCGCACAGCATGCGGATGGTCGTCGTCTTGCCGCAGCCATTCGGCCCCAGAAACCCGAAGACTTCGCCTCGAGCGACGGCAAAACTGATCGCATCGACAGCCGTGAAGTCACCAAAGCGACGCGTCAGTTCGAGGGCTTCAACCGCGGACCCCATGGCTCAGAGCGTTCGCGAGGCGAGGAACACATCCTCGATCGTGGGGACGATCGGCTCGCTCCGATCGGTGGTTACCGACTCGCCCAGCCGTTCGAGCGCGGCACTGACGGACTCTGGCGTATACCCGGCCACGTGGAGTCGATCGCCAAACAACTGCACGCCAGCGATCGCCCGATCACGCGCGATCTGATCGCGCGCCTCGCGGAGCGATGGCACGGACCGATCGCGCAGCACCACCTCGCGAAGGTGATAGGGGTAGGCAGACCGCAGCGCTGAGGGGGAACCGAAGGCCAGCGCCCGACCGGCGGCCAGAAGCGCGACCCGATCGAATCGCTCCGCCTCGTCGAGATAGGCGCTCGCCACAACGATCGTGATCCCTTCGTCGCGGGCGCGATAGAGGGCGCGCCAGATGTCGCGACGCGACACCGGATCCACGCCCGCGGTGGGCTCATCGAGGATCAGCAGTCGCGGTCGATGAATGGCCCCACACGCGATGGCGAGCTTCTTCTTCATGCCGCCAGAGAGATGGTCGGCGAGCCGATCTCGGAACGGCGTGAGTCCGCAGAAATCCAGCAGGGCCCGCCCCCAGGGCGATTCCGGCGCGGCGGGCGCTCCATACGCGGTCGCCACGAAGGCGAGATTCTCGCCCACGGTCAGATCGCCGTAGAGGGCGAAACCCTGCGCCACATAGCCACGGAGTTCGCGCAACAGTCGCCACTCGCGAACCAGATCGCGCCCGAAGACCGTGACGGTACCGCCATCGATCTGGCGCGCTCCGGCCAGGATGCGCAGAAACGTCGTCTTGCCCGCGCCGTCGGGGCCGATCAGGCCCACCACTTCGCCCACAGCCACGTCCACGGAGAGACCGTCGAGCGCGAGGGTCCCCGGATAGCGGGCGCGAACCTCCCGGGCCACAACCGCGCGGTCGGCGGTCACACGAGGCTCCGCCGCACGCGCGCCGTACTAAGCAGGAAGATCGCCACCGCGAACACGCCGAGCGGAATGACCTGCGGCCAGAGGTACTCGATCCCGACCCCTTTGAGCACTGTGCCGCGGAGGATCTGCAGGAAGTACGTCAGGGGTAGAAGGTACGAGGCCATCGCGATGATCGCCGGCATGGCCTCGCGGGGGAACATGAAGCCGGAGATGATGATCGACGGCAGCGAGGTGAAGAGGGTCAACTGCATCGCCTGAATCTGATTCGTTGAAATCGTGGAGATGAGCATGCCCAGCCCAAGTGCGCCGAGCAGAAAGAGGAACGAGAGCGCAAGGAGCAATGGCACCGAGCCGTTGATGGGAACGCCAAACCAGTAATGGCCCACGAGTAGCGACGCACCCACCTGCGCGAAGGCGATGATGACGTAGGGAATGAGCTTTCCGGCCAGAAGTTCGCCCTGCCCGATGGGCGTCACGATCAGTTGCTCGAGCGTCCCCCGCTCCCGTTCGCGCACGATCGCGAAGGCGGTCAGCATCACCGCCTGCGTCTGCAAGATGACACCGATCAGGCCAGGAATCATGAAATTGACGCTCTGGAGGCTCGGGTTGTACAGGACGATCGCTCGGCTCTCGATGGGCAACACGGCGCCGGCGGGCAATCGCGAGGTCATTAATTCGATGCCGCGACTGCGGGCGAGGGCCTCGGCGGTCAAGAGCGCCGTCTGGGCAACATTTGGGTCCGACCCATCGATCAGGACCTGCACGGTCGCGGTATCGCCCGCGAGCACGTGTCGGCCGAAGTTCGGCGGGAAGATGAATGCGACCTTAGCGTCGCCGCGGTCGATCGCCGCGCGCGCTTCGGTCGCGGCGGGCAAGAAGGTCGCAACGTCGAAGTACCCGGTCGCGACGATCGCGCGCACGAAGTCGCGACTTCTCACGTCGGCGGACTCGTCGACAATCACGGTCGCGATGTGGTCGACCGTTGTGTTCACCGCGTAGCCGAACAGCAGCAACTGCATAATGGGCATGCCCAGCGCGATGGCGAGCGTCTTCCGGTCGCGCCGGATCTGGATGAACTCCTTGACGACCAGCGCCCAGACGCGCGCGATCACAGCGCGGGCGCCAGCGTCGCGTCGGCATACATCCCCGGCTTCAGTCGCCCGTCGGGATTCGGCAGCCGGACGCGGACCGCGAACACGGTGCGCGCGCGATCGCTCCGCGTCTGGACGTTGCGTGGCGTGAACTCCGCGCGGGGCGAGATGTACGTCACCTCGCCGGCGAACGCCTCGCCGCGAAAGGAGTCGACGGAGACCGCGACGTCGCCGCCCAGGGTGATTCTGCCGATCTGATCTTCGGGGACGTACAGGGTGAGACGAAGGTTCGCGAGGTCGGCCAGGGCGATCAGCGGCACGCCGGGAGAGACGACCTCCCCGGGTCGCACCACCAGTCGCGTCACCGTTCCCGCCGTGGGCGCCGCAATATGAGCCCGAGCGCTCTGGGCACTGGCGGTTCGCAGCACGGCCTCGGCCTGAGTCACGGCCGCACGCGCCACCGCGACCTGCTCCTCGGTTGGCCCGGCGGTCAGGGCATCGAGGCGGGCGTGCGCGGCGTCGGCCGCGAAGGCCGCGGCCGACGCCTGCCCCTCCGCGGCATCCACCAAGGCATTCGCGTGCAGCGGGTCATCGCGCATCGCGCGCAGGTCTCGCAGGTTTCGCTCCGCCGCCTCCAGCGCCGTGAGCGCGATCTGCCGCTCTTGCTCAGTGGCACCGGACTCGAGGTCGGCGACGCGCAGATGGGCTGCGTCGTGCGCGGCCTGTGCGGCGGCGAGCGCAGGCTGAGACACTTCCAACCGTGCCTGAAGGTCCGCCCGGGCCTGGGACAGGGCAGACTCCGCCACCCGGACCTCCTCTGGCAGCGCACCATTCCGCGCCTTCTCGAGAGTAGCAGCGGCGACTGAAACGGCGCTCTCGGTCGCCGCGACGCGCGCGTTGGCAGCGTCGCACGCCGTACCCGCACCGCGGCCGCACGTGGCATCCCGCTCGATCTGCGTGGCCCACCGAGTGTTCCTGGCCTGCTCGAGTCCCACCTCGAGCGCGCGGATGTCCTCGGTGCGTGGTCCCTGCCGCACGAGCGCCAGCCGACTCTCCGAAGCGGTGACGGCTGCCCGCGCCACGGTCTCCTGGGCCGCGAGCGTGGCGCGTAGTTGGTCGAGATTCGCTCGCGCTTGATCGCGCGCCCCGCGCGTCGCGCCGAGATCCCCTGCGCGAGGTCCGGCCTCAACCTGCGCCACACGCACACGGGCGCCGACAACCGCGGTCTCGGCCTGGGCGATCCGCGCGGCGAGTTCCTGCGGGTTGGCACGGGCCAAGCGCGCGTGGCCGATGGCGCGTTCGGCAGCCTGTCTGTTGGCGATCGCCTGATTGACGGCCGCGCGAGCGGCGCGAATCTCCTCCGCTCGCGCGCCTCGCACGACGAGGTTGTGATTCGCCCGGGCTGACTCGACAGCAGACTCAGCCTGAGCGACCTGTGACGCCAGCAAGGTATCGTCCAGACGAATGAGCGGCGCCCCCGCGGCAATCACGTCGCCCTCCTGTGCCAGTACTGCGCTGATGCGACCGACCATCTCGGCCGCAATCTCCGACTCATCCGCCTCGATCGTGCCCGAGGCGACGAGCATCCGGGCGTGGGGCGACCGGCCACTCTGATACCACCAGACCGCGGCGGCACCGAAGATCAGCAATGCGAGAATCGGGCGCAAAAGCCGCCCTGGGGTAGGGTGCCGATGCCCTCTGGCAAGTGGAGTGTCAACCGCTGTCGCCACCACGCGAGACTCCTTCATGAAAGATCCGTGCGAATTGCTCGATCGCTCGGTCGTTCGATAGGAACTCCGGCCTCCGCGCGAACACTTGCCGCGCCAGGCTGTAGTAGGTCGCCATGCCGATGAGAGCCATCGCGCGCGCCCGCGTCGCCTCTATCGACTCGATTGCCCCCGGGGGACGTGTCGCAATGCCCAGCGCGTCCCACGTGGGCAGAATCACCTCATCGAAGACGCGCTCGGCGAAGTCCGGGCGCCCGGCGACGGCGAAAAGCAGTGCCGGGAAGAGGTAGAAGAACGACGCTTGCGTGGCCGTCATCCGCTCTAGGAGTACCGCTATGTTGGACCGATCACGCACGGAGACGCCGCGCAAGTCCTGGCCAATCGCCCGAATTCGGTCACTCACGACCTCCACGATCGCAAGGAGAACATCCTCCTTCCGGGCGAAGTGTCCGTAAGACGGCGGCGTCGAAATACCCACGACCCGGACGATCTCCTCGATGGTAGCCGACTGGTATCCGACCCGCGCGATCACGTCACCGGCGGCGTGAATGATCCGATCCCTCGTGCCCCGCCCGTTCGCGTGCGACACTCACCTCGTTCAGAAGTGCCTCTTGCGAACCGAAGTGCCGATGGACGGTGATGCGCGACACGCCCGCCCGCCGTGCGACGGCCGCAATGGATGGCGCAGGGTTGCCCTCGCCAAGCAGAGCTCGAGTCGCCGGGACGATCCGTTCGGGCATCGATTCGGGTGACTCTGATATAGCCTCAATTTGCCACAGTAACGTACTGAAGTGGTTGATACAAGGGCTTCGCTCACCCCGATGGGAGGCGCAACCGCGGATGCTCTTCCCGAGGAGGTGGTCGCGGCGCTGACCGGGGTGTGCGATCTGTGCGCGAGGTGCATCGGGCAGCGTCTTCGCGGCGTACTCCTGCACGGGTCGGCCGCGATGGGGTGTTTCCGGGCCGGACTCAGCGACCTAGACATCCTGCTCGTAGCGGAAACGCCGCTTCCGCCGCACGTGCGTCATCGCTTCTCCACCGGACTGCTCGGTCTCGGCGGGCGTCCGCACCCGATCGAGATCAGTGTGATCGACTCCCGGCGCGGCGCGGTCCTCATGCACCCGACCCCGTTCGACTTCCACTACTCGGAGGCGCATCGCGCCGCGACTGCCGAGCGCATCGCGACCGGCCCGTTATCGTTCCGCGGCCACGCCGCCGGTCACGATGCGGATCTGGCCGCCCATGTCGCGATGGCCCGAGCACGTGGTCTCGCGCTGATCGGGTCGGCGCCACGCGATCTACTTCCGGCGGTGCGCGTGTGCGATCTCCTCCATGCGGTCGCGGCGGATTTGCGCTGGGCGATGGAAAACGCCAGATCGAGCCCTCTCTATGCGGTGCTCAACGCCTGCCGCGCGATCGCTCTGGCCGAGAGCGGCGTCCTCCTCTCGAAAGCGGAGGGAGTGGCCGCGGCGTTACCGAGGCTTGCTGTCCGGTCTCGATCGACTGCGCGCCGTGCCGGGAAGATCTATGCCGGCGAGACGGGTGCGCTCGACCCAGCGCAGGTCACGTCGATCCTGGATCGCGCGATCGAGTTCATCGGGGTGCGCGCCAATCGGCACTTGACGCCCGATCGGTTCTCTGACACCATCATCATGGTGATCTCGCAGTTCGCCCAGTGGTGGTGGCCGCCTCGTTAGGCGGCACCCGGTAGCGCCCTGCGCATGCCCGGCCGCCTCGTGAGGAGGTGGCGGGCCCAAGAGGAGCCTGAGCCCCCTCCCACGGAAGTTCAGTGAGGGAGGAGCGCGCGATGGAACGAGGACACAACCAGGTCGACTCCTATCAGACCGCCGGTGGCGTGCGGATTCGTCGGTCAGTGGCCGACATCGCCCCGGCGGGCGCAATCGAGGAGATTGTCGACGCGCTCGACGAGCGGCGTGGCGCCCTGCTCGCGAGCAGTTACGAGTATCCGGGCCGCTACACGCGCTGGGACATGGGATTCATCGACCCGCCTCTGGAGTTCACGGCACGCGAGCGCGCGTTTGAGATCCGCGCACTCAACGCCCGTGGCGAGATTCTCCTGCCGGCGGTGGAGCGAGTGCTGAGGCGACTGACTGCCCTGACCAGTCTGGACACCGCCAGCGGACTCCTACGCGGCACCGTTCGTTCGCCCTCCGGTCGATTTCCCGAGGAGCAGCGTAGCAAACAACCATCGACTTTCTCGGTTCTTCGCGGCATCGTGGATCTGTTCCGCGCGCCCGATGAACCGCACCTGGGTCTCTACGGAGCCTTCGGGTACGACCTCGCGTTCCAGTTCGAGCCGATGGAGCTCCGGCTGAGTCGCCCCGACGATCAGCGCGATCTCGTCCTGTACCTGCCGGACGAGCTTGTCGTTGTCGACCACCGCCGCGAGCGAGCATGGCGAAGGACCTACGAGTTCCAGGTCGACGGCGCATCGACCGAGGGCCTCCCGCGATCGACACCGACGGCGCCGTACCGCGCCGCGACCCGGGCGGACTCACCATGCGATCACGCTCCGGGCGAATATGCCGATGTCGTTCGTCGCGCCAGGGAGGCCTTCCGTCGCGGCGATCTCTTCGAAGCAGTTCCCGGGCAGACGTTTATGGAGCCATGTAATGCTCCGCCCTCGGAACTGTTCCGTCGCCTGCGCGAGAGGAATCCCGCGCCGTACGGATTCCTGATCAATCTCGGCGCGGCCGAGTACCTTGTCGGCGCTTCGCCCGAGATGTACGTGCGGGTGGACGGGGATCGCGTGGAGACCTGCCCGATCTCGGGGACGATCGCACGCGGACACGATCCGATCAGCGACGCGGCGCAGATTCTCGAACTGCTCAACTCGACGAAGGACGAGTCGGAGCTCACGATGTGCACCGACGTCGATCGGAACGACAAGTCGCGCATCTGTCGACCGGGCAGCGTGCGCGTGCTGGGTCGCCGTCAGATCGAGATGTATTCGCGCGTGATTCACACGGTCGATCACGTGGAGGGGCATCTGCGCCCGGAGTTCGACGCTCTGGACGCGTTTCTGGCTCATACGTGGGCGGTGACCGTCACCGGTGCCCCCAAGGCGTGGGCGATGCAGTTCATTGAGAATCACGAGAAGAGCGCGCGAGCGTGGTACGGGGGCGCGGTAGGTCTCATCGGCTTCGACGGGAACATGAATACGGGCCTGACCCTGCGCACAATCCGAGTCAAAGACGGGGTAGCGCAGGTCCGCGCTGGCGCGACTCTGCTCTACGACTCCGACCCGGACGAGGAGGAGCGTGAGACGCGGGTCAAGGCCGCCGCGTTCCTCGACGCGATCAGGCGCCCGCGGGGAGTCGCGGCCACGGCGGCATCGCCACCGCTCCGACGGACCGGCGAAGGCAAGCGGATCCTGTTGGTCGATCACCAGGACTCGTTTGTCCACACCCTCGCCAACTACTTCCGGCAGACGGGAGCGGACGTCATCACGCTCCGTTCGGGCTTCGATCACGGCGAGTTCGATCGGATCGCGCCCGACCTGGTGGTCCTGTCCCCTGGGCCTGGCACCCCCCGACATTTCGATGTCTCCGGCACGATCAAGGCAGCGCTCGCGCGCGACCTGCCCATCTTCGGCGTCTGCCTGGGTCTGCAGGGGATGGTCGAGTACTTCGGCGGCGAACTGGGCGTTCTCGAGTACCCCATGCACGGGAAGCCCTCCGGGATCAGGGTCCGGGGTGGAGCGCTGTTCGCCGGGCTACCTGCCACCTTCACAGCCGGCCGTTACCACTCCCTCTTCAGTCGCGTCGATCGGCACCCCGAGGTTCTCGAGATCACGGCGATGAGCGACGATGACGTGGTGATGGCCCTCGAACATCGCGACCTGCCCGTCGCCGCGGTCCAGTTCCATCCCGAGTCGATCCTCTCGCTGGATGGGGAGATCGGTTTGCGGCTGGTCACGAACGTCGTCGAGGTACTGGCACGAAGACCGGTCGGCACAGTGGCCGGTTAGCGGAAATCCTCCTGTCCTCGCCCGAGCACGGGTAGAGTGAGAGTATGAAGAGAGAGATGATCGTGGGCGTGATCGCCCTTGGACTGGGCATCGGGACAGCCATGGGAATCGCGGCGTGGGAGACCGCTCGACGCGCGGCGCGTCGCGTGACCGACGCCATCGTCCTTCCTCGCGGCGAGGCGCACATGTGGGGCATCCTGGGCGGATACGAGCGGGCGGAGCAGGTCACCGGCTAGTCGCCGCACCGTGCAGCACCGCCCCAGGTGCCACACGCGCGATCGAAGCGGCGACATCACCGCGCGTCGGATAGAGTAGCCGCCCCGTTCGCATCCGTGTTGCCGTTCTCCTCGCGCATCTACTACGGCTGGGTTATTGCGGCGACGATGGGCGCGGTGGGCGCCTGCTCGATGGGTCTGGCAACCCTGAACTTCGGCCTCTTCATAAAGCCGATGGGCGATGAACTGGGGATCGGTCGCACGGCGTTCGGCCTGGCCCAGTCATCGCGCCAGGTCGCGGCGGCGCTGGCGGCGCCCGTTGTCGGCCCATGGATCGACCGCTGGGGAGCTCGCTACCTTCTCGCGCTCGCGGCGGTTCTGACTGGTGCGGGAGTAGCACTTCTCTATTTCGTCGATGCCGGCTGGCAGATCGTCCTTCTCTTCGCCGTCATGGGCGTTCTCGGCATCGGGGGGCCCGGCTCCCTCGTGACGGCCGTTCCTGTGACCAAGTGGTTCGTGCGCCAGCGTGGGCGTGCACTCGCCTGGATGTCGCTCGGGGTGCCCCTCGGTGGCATCACCATCATGCCGCTAAGCCAGTGGCTCATCGAGGCGTTCGGGTGGCGAGCCGCCTGGCCCTTCCTTGCGGGCCTGGCCGTCGCGATCATCGTGCCCCTCTCCCTCATCTTCGTGCGCCGCATCCCTGAAGACCACGGACTTCAGCCAGATGGTGGCTGGGTTCCCCTGGAAGCGGGTGGCATCGCGCGCGATGAGGAAGCGTGGACTCGCGCGGAGGCGTTCGCGTCCAGCGCGTTCTGGCGCCTCGTGATCGCGTTCTCTCTCATTGGCCTAGGCGTCGGGTCGATCGCACTACATCGGATCGCCGCGTTCATGGATCGCGGCCTCGACCCGATGATGATCTCGTTCGCGACCGGGCTCGATGCCGCGGCTTCCGGCGTCACGCAGTTCGCGGCCGGGATGCTGATCCATCGAATCCCCATCCGTTTCGTGGGAGCATTCGGATTTCTCCTCCTCGCGACGGCTTCCATCCTGACGATCCTCACCTTCGGCAACGCGCTGCTCTTCGCGTCGATGATCTTCTTCGGCTTCGGCATCGGGGTGTGGATCCTTCTGGAGACCTTCATCTGGGCCGACTACTTTGGGCGGCAGAACCTGGGCAGCATTCGGGGCGCCGTGATGCCGGTGACGTTGATCTCGGGCGCGGCGGGGGCACCCATCGCCGGTTACGTTCGGGACATCACCGGCGCGTATGAGGTCGCGTGGTATGTCGGCGTGTCCCTGATGATCGTGGCGGCGCTGATCCTCGTGGCGACGCCGAAACCCACGCGGCCGACTATCGACACATAGCGCTCGGGCGTGCGAGAGCCCGTGCCGGGTTGTCAATGAGAAGCGCGCGAATGTCGCTCTCGCTGAACCCGATCGACCGAAGGTAGGGCAGGAACGAACGATGCAGACGGTCGAACCGATGCTGCCTCTCCGCTGTACCGTCGTTCCCCACGATATAGGCGCACGCGTCTTGAGAAATCAAGATCTGTCCCAGGAGGCCCGCGTTGCGAAGACGCAGCAGGATCGCGCCGTAGACCTCATACGGTGGGGCGGCCCCGATCGCGTCGTATTCGAGCCACACACCGCGGCGGGCAAGGGCGAGGTGGGCGCGGAAAATCGGACTCGTTTTGAAGATGAACGACGACGAAGCGCGCCGGATCGCCGCCTCCGGCCTCGAAGGCATCCACGGTCCGCCATGCCGGACCGGCATGCCCGACGTGGCAGGCGACAAGGGCACCGGTCACGCGACTCGCGCGACCCGCCGCCCGGACGCAACGGGTTTCCCCGTCGCCGGGCCCATCGGGATCGCAGCCGAGTTTGACGAAGCCCGCCGCGTCCAGTCCCTGGCAGTACCCGTCGGCGAGAGCAGCCTCATCAAATCCGACGATCTCCTCGGTTAACCACGCTTCCCGATAGGTCCCGCACGCCATCACAACGTGCAGGCCGGTGCGTGTGGCGGCGAGACGATAGGCGGCCTCGTAGCGGCCCAGGTAGGTCGGCGTGCGGTCGACGATCGTGGGGACTTCGAGATCGCGGACGTCCGAGAGATGGGCGACCATCCCTCCAACGATGGTTTCGACGTCGTCGCTGTAGCCCTCGTGCCGCTAGCGGATATCGACCACCAGGTGCTCGTGGATCAGCACTTGACCTAGATCGCCCGGCGCGAAATCGCCGAGCCCGGTCCTGACGAACATCTCTCACATCGTACGCGCGTCTCAGGCGGCGCAGGCTATGATGCGCCACCGCGATGAGCGACGTCGACACCTTCCGCATCGGTCTGACTCACGATTTCCTCGGGCCTGACGGAACGCTGGCCTTCGAGGACATCGGCCTGTCGCTACTCGAGGGTTCGGCCGAACGCGGCGTGGCGTGGGAGTACATCCCGGAGAACGACACCGAGATCACGGCGGCGGTGGCCGCGCGGTACGACGGCATTCTCGCTCTAAGGGCGCGCTTCTCCGCCGCCACGGTCAGCGGGCCCGATCTCCGCCTGGTTGCGGTTGCGCGGTTCGGCGTCGGATACGACCGCATCGACATGGCGGCAATGGATCGCGCCGGAGTCCTCGTGACGATCACTCCCGATGGCGTGCGCCGACCGGTCGCTCAAGCGGTCCTCACGCTTGTCCTCGCGCTTGCGGGAAGGCTCCTGGAGAAGGACCGTCTGACCCGGGCCGGGGAGGGGTTCCGCCGCGCGAGTGAAGTCATGGGCCGGGGAATCACGGGCAGAACACTCGGATTGCTCGGTATGGGCAACATCGGACGCGATGTCGCGCGCCTCGTGGCACCGTTCGAGATGCGCGTTCTCGCCGCCGACCCGTATGCCTCTTCCGCGGATCTCGCGTCCCTCGGCGTCGTGCTCGTCGATCGCCAGACGCTCTTCGCAGAGAGCGACTTCGTTTCGGTGAACTGCCCCCTCACTGAAGAGACACGCCACCTCGTCGGCCCAGATCTCCTCGGCCGGATGCGGCCTACGGCCTACCTCATCAACACGGCCCGCGGCCCAATTGTCGACGAACCGGTGCTGTACGACGCACTGGTCCACGGCCGGATCGCCGGCGCAGGTCTGGATGTGTTCGAGGAGGAGCCCGTTTCGCCGGACAACCCACTGCTGCGTCTTCCGAACGTCATCGTCACGCCGCATGCGCTCTGCTGGACAGACGAGTGCTTCCGCGAGAACGGGCGGTCGGCGATCCGAAGCCTCCTGGCGATCGCTCGCGGCGAGATCCCGACAGTCGGCGTCGTCAATCGGGTCGCCCTCGACCATCCGCGCTTCGCACGACGCCTGGCTGCGCGCGCCGGAGGACACATCCATGCCCTTGCGCCCTAATCCAGTCAAGGAGTCGATCGCCCGCGGCGGGCGATCGATCGGCACCATGGTGTTCGAGTTCTTCACGCCGTCGATGCCTGCTCTCGTGGCGACGACCGGCGCCGAGTTCGCGATCTACGATATGGAGCATTCCGGCGCCTCGGTCGAGACGATACGGACGGTGCTGGCCGCGTCGCGCGGCCCCTTGCCCGTGCCACTGGTCCGGGTGCCCGCCACCGAGTACCACTTCCTGGCCCGCGTGCTCGACTCAGGCGCGCTCGGACTGATGGTGCCAATGGTCGAGTCGAAGAGTCAGGCGGAGGCGATCGTCGAGTCGACGACATACCCGCCCCACGGAAGGCGGGGCGCGGCCTTCGGTTTCGCGCACGATGACTACGAGCGCGGTGATCTGACCGAGAAAGTGGGTGCGCTCAACGCGCGCCGACTTCTGATCGCCCAGATCGAATCGGAACGGGGCCTGGCCCACCTTGAAGAGATCGCTGCCGTTCCGGGGATCGACGTCCTCTGGGTCGGGCACTTCGACCTCACGAACTTCCTCGGCATACCCCGGGCAGTTCGACCACCCGGAGTTCCTCGGCGCGATGGATCAGGTGGTTCGCGTGGCGACGGCGCACAGCGAGACAGCCGGCATCAATGCCGACGACGTGGCCACCTGCGAGCGATGGCTCCGCCTCGGCTACAGGATCATCGCGTACTCAGGCGATTTTCGCCTGCTGACGGCCGGACTGCGCGATGGGATCGCAAGGGTTCGCGCCCTCGGTTAGAGCAGGCGGGAGTCCGCGTGAGATCCAACCTCCCGACACCACGCGTACCAGCGGCGGCAGGAGAGGACACAGGGTTGCCCGCCCGGGGGCCGCGACTCCCATAATCGTGGGCGATGAAGCGACTCAGCCGCCGAGCCCTTCTCGCCTCGCTTGCCGGCCTGCCCGTCCTCGCGGCGTGCCGCGCGGAGTATCCGGATGCGCCGGTCCCGGTCGCGAAAGGCATCGCCAGCATCGCGACGCCCACGCCCTCGGAACCCCGGCCGGTCCGCATCGGCCGCCCGGACCTTGATCTCTTCGCGTTCTGGTCGACTCGCTTCCAGAACCTCAATCATCGCCTCAATCCGGAGAGGAACGTCAAGCTGACGACGGCCGCGATCGGGGTGGGCGCACCCACTGCGATGGACCTGCCCGCGGCCTACGCGCAGGCGCTCGGTGCCCTCTCCGGTTCCGAGGTGCCCGATCTGGTGATGAGCGGGCCCGAAGAGATCAACGCGTTGAGCGCGCTGACTAGAGCCGGAGTTCTTCACGATCTCGGTCCGATCCTCAAGGCCGAATCGTGGTTCCGCTCCGGTGACTTCCACAGCAACTTGCTCCGCGCGGGACTTGCCCAGGGGAAGCAGTCCGCGATACCCCTCTCAGTGGGCGCCGAGGTAATGGCCTACAGCAAGAGACGCTTCGACGAGGCGGGGTTGGAGCCGCCTCCCGCCGGGTGGCGTTGGGACACCCTTGGCGGGATGGCGAAGACTTTGACCCGCCCCGCAAGCGGTGATACGCCGCCGCGGTGGGGACTGCACATCGGGCGGGCCTCACCGACCTTCGTCTCGCTGGCATGGCAGCACGGCGCCGAGGTCGTCGCCGAGGATGGCGCCCGGATCCGCCTCGACGAGCCAGGCACCATCCAGGCGATCGAACTGCTACGCGACTTCGTCCACACACACAAGATCGCGGCGCCGCCCGATGCGACGGCACAACTCTGGAACCGGATGTTCCGCGGCCTCTCCTCCGGGGAGAGCGCGATGGGCAGTTTCGTCGCGGGCGGCGCGGTGTTCTGGCGCGGTTTTGGCGACATACAGGTCACCGAACTACCCACCACCGAACGCCGCGTGATCTTGGGCACGACGCCGCTCCTCATCGGAATCCCCGCGAAGGCGCCCGACCTCAAGCACTCCCTCAATGCGCTGCGCGCGATGGTTGAAGCAAGTCCGGACGGCATGTTTCTGCCGCCGGTCAAGGGAACGCGGGACATTCGGCGGACTGATAGCCTGATGCTGGACAGCGAGGCCAGCGCGTACGTGAGCGCGCTGGATCAGGTCCGATTTCTCTCCGCGGATACGCCACTCCACGCGTACCCTGCGATCGAGGCGGAGTTCCTCTTCCCGGTGCTGCGCGGCGAGCGAAAGACCGCCGAGGCCGCGCAGTCGGCCCAGAAGATTCTCGACGCGATGATGAAGCCAGCCGGCTGACCCTGGGGCCGCGTCGGGACGGCCCTCAGGAATCCCCCCAAAGCCGATCAGCCGAGCGCGGCGATGTCCCGGGCGAGTTCCTCGGCGTGGCCGTCGGGCGTCACGTTCGGATACACCTTGCGGATGGTGCCTTCGCGATCGATGAGGAAGGTCATTCGTCGGACCCCCATCGTGCTCGTGCCATCGGGCCGGCGCCTCTCGCCCCAGACGCCGTAGGCGTCGATCACGGCGCGGCCCACGTCGGCGATGAGCGGGAAGCCGAGGTCGTACTTCGTCGCGAAGGCGCTCTGCGCGTCGAGATCGTCGGCGGAGACTCCCACCACCGCGGCCCCGAGTCGCGTGAGATCTGCTTTCGCATCGCGAAAGCCGCATGACTCGCGCGTGCACCCTGGCGTATCGGCCCTCGGATAGAAGTACAGGATCAGGTGTGACTTGCCCGCGTAGTCGGCCAGCGAGATCGGCCCCGACGTGGCGGTCCCCGCGAACTGCGGCGCGCGCTCGCCCTCCACGGGTACCCGTGTTTCAGACATAGAATGTACCTCCCGGGTGCAGTCTAATCGGCAGCCGAGGCCGGGCGAACAGCCTCGTCATTCCAAATCACGATCGGTCGCCCGAGCGCACGCTCGAGAACCTGACGCTTGCGAGAGCCGCCGCAGATGCACTCTTCGGTGTGCTCCGGCCCACCGCTCGCGGTGATCTCGAATCGCCCATTCACGATCCCGGCGGTCACCCGCTGGACCGACGAAGCGTGGGGCCGGTCGAGGCCGTCAGCAACACGCAGCAGCCCGGCGAGCCAGATCACGATCTGCCGCTCTCCGGGCTCGAGGCGACTGAATCGCCGATGCCGGACGCGCGGACCGCCCTTCCGGTGGTAGCGCGCCAGCAGCGCGATGAGGTGGACGTCTCTCTCCGTAAATGGGGCGCCGAGGTTGGCGCGGATGACTCGTGCCGACACCTTATGGTGGCGCGCGGGATTGGTGGGGAAGCCCACGTCGTGGAGCAGCGCCGCGACCTCGAGCAGCCGGCGCTCGCGCGGTCCCAGGCCGTGGTGATCGCGCAGCGCTTCGAACAACTGGCGGGCCAGACGCTGCACCTGGGCGGTGTGGGCTGGCGCCCAGGCGGTGATCGTCGCGACCCGTGCCACTGCCTCGGCCTCGGCGATGGTGAGGTCGGACGCCAGGTGTCGCGGCATCACGCCGCCGCCGCCGCCTGGTCGGCAAGGCGCCGCGCGATCAGGCTTGCGCCGACGATGCCTGCGTCATCGGCCAGCGCTGAGGGCACGACGAGGATGTGCGCCGTGGCCGCGTACATGGGGTGCAGCTTGACCCGCTCGTTCACACGATCGACGATCGTCGCCCCGAATGCCTCGATCAGACCGCCGCCCATCACGACCCGTTCGGGGTTGACCACGTTGGCAAGGGAAGCAATTCCGAGCGCAAGGTAATCGATGGCCCGGTCGACCGCGGCGACCACAACGCGATCCCCACTCCTGTACGCGGAGGCGAGATCGGCGCTGCGGGCGTTCTCGGCACCGCCCTTGACCTTGCTCAGTGAGGACCTGTGACCGCTCTTGATTGCGCGACTGATGCGTCGGACTATGGCGGTGCGACTGCCTAACGATTCCAGATGACCCGTGCCGCCGCAATTGCAGCGCGCGCCGCCCGCCTTGAGCGTCATATGCCCGATCTCACCAGCGGTGTTCGTCGCTCCGCGCACGATCTGACCGTCGATGATGATGCCTCCGCCGATACCGGTGCCCGGCCAGAGACCAAGCATGTGGCGTGCCCCCGCTCCTGCGCCCGCGGCGT
The DNA here is from genome assembly GCA_016875715.1 of Chloroflexota bacterium. Taxonomy (GTDB): domain Bacteria; phylum Chloroflexota; class UBA6077; order FW602-bin22; family FW602-bin22; genus VGOZ01. The sequence continues at coordinate 19,242 of VGOZ01000037.1, forward strand.
GTTCGGCCATCACCGCCACCCGTACGTCGTTATCGACCACGACCGGGATAGCCAGTCGTCGGCGCAACTCATCTCGCACGCCGATGTCCTTCCATCCCGGAATATTCACCGCGACGGCAACAACGCCGCTCTCTAAAGAGACGGGGCCAGGTACCCCCACGCCGAGGGCGCCGACCTCGTTCAGGGCCACGCCACAGTCGCGAGCCACCCGCTGCACCGCATCGGCGATGCGATCGAGGACGTCGACGCCGCCCTTGCCGGTCGAACGCTTCACCCGCGCCACGATCCTTCCCTCCGGCGACACGAGAGCGGCGAGGATCTTCGTACCTCCGAGATCCACCGCGGCGACGTGCCCCGTGCCCGCCAACGCTGGATAGACGCGCTCTTCCACCGGTTCCTCCCTCTCACCATGCCGCGAGCGTCGCGTCGATCGCGTCGAGCGCACGCTCGATCGCCCGCAGATCCTTACGCCGCCCGCGCGACGCCCTAATATCCAGCCCGTCGAGACAGCGAAACGCATCGCGCAGCATCGCCGATCGCTGATGCGGATGCGGATGCGCATCGCTCGCGGTGTCGTTGATGGTATCGGTGATCTCAGCGAGCCGGCCCAGAACTCGCAACGTGTATTGCGCCGCCGACTCCTCGAAGTCGGCGCGCACTCCGGCAAGGCGCTGAACGAGGAGGCGTCGCGCACTCTCGACGTCATCCCGCGCCGCGCTCACGGTGCGATCGCACTCAGCGTGGCGCCGAGTTTGGCCTCGATCCGCGCGCGCAGGTCGTTGGAGACCGACCGGACAGTGCGGTTGCCATTTACAACTTCGAAGCCGTAGCGCTCCTGCAACTGCTTGAACTGCGCCCCCATCAGGGTCTGATACTTCACAAAGCTATCGAACATATCGCTAGCGAGGCCGATATCCATGCCCGATTCCCAGTAGTCCAGGGCACCGCTCTTCTGAAGGTTTCTCTCGATGAGAATGCGGGGCGAAACGCGTAGGTAGTACACCGCGTCAGGCACGAGCGCCATGCCGTAGAGGCGCTCCAGATAGCCCGAATCAGCGCCCCGCACGATGTCGCGCGCCATAAGCGTATAGATGTACCGATCGGCAAGGACGATGTAGCCCGCACGCAGCGCCGGCACAATGACGTGCTCGAGTTGATCCGCGAAGTCGGCAGCGTAGAAGAGGCTCATCGTCAGGTGACCGAGCGTGTGTCCCTCCTTCGCCGCGCTCAGTTCTCGGGCGACGAGGGTGGAGCGACGAAGCCCAACCTCGGCGACCGCATGGCCGCGGCGCTCGAGCCAGTCCTTCAGAAGGCGGATCTGCGTCGAGCGACCTGAGCCATCGGCACCCTCCAGCGCAACGAGGATGCCTCCCAGGCCGGAGATTGAGACGCCAGGCAGCCCCGCGCCATAGAACCGATCAGGCATTCGTCCCGCCGCGACGCGCGTAGCGGGCCAGATCCAACCGGGCGACGATGGAGCGCATCTGCTGTTGCTGCGCTTCGATCGACCGGGTCGCATCCATCCGCGTGAACCGGTACTCGATGGCGAGCCGCTCGTACTCGTCCCGGATCCGCCCCTGGAACAGGCGGAAACTCTCGGCCGGGTCGGTTGAGAGACCGAGATCCATCCCCGCCTCATGGAACTTCAGGAGGGGCCGGCCCGCCATGATCCTCCCTATCGCAGTGGCCAGCGGAACATCGAAAAAGAAGGTGATGTCGGGTACGGTAGCGAACGAATAGAGGTTGCGCACCCACTCCCGATCGCAGCCGCGCACGGCATCGCGCGCCAGTGCGGTGAATGCATACCGGTCGCACAGAACGACGTACCCCGCTCGAAGGAGAGGGACGATGTGCCGCTCGTATCGATGCGCGAAGTCGGTCGCGTGGACCAGAGAGAACGTCGTGGGGGTCAATGATTGCTGCTTCTTGCCCCTCCTGGTCGCTCCCTTGACGATCATCGCCGAGTTCCACTCGGTGAACGACACGCGGACGTTCTGTAGCTCAAGCCAGCGTCGCAGGAGATAGATCTGCGTCGACTTGCCCGATCCATCGAGCCCCTCGACCGCGATCAGCTTTCCCCGGTAGTCGTGGCGCTTGAGGGCGGCAAAATCGATGCTGGCTGACGGCGAAGGCAGCATCGCGACCATTCAGTTGGTTCCCTCCAATTGACGGCGCAGTGTGCCCGCTCGCGGCACCCGTGTCCAGAGGGAACGAGCCGATTCGAGCGACGTCTGCTGACGCAATCGGCGCGCGCCGATCGCGCGAGCGAGGGCACCGCATTCAGCGGCGCGATCGGGTATCTCCGCGAGTCGCTGGATCTCGTGCACGAGCGTGGCGATCGCGATCTCGTCGTCGTGATGGCTGCCGAGCGCGTCCTGCATCGCTGTGGCGATCTCGCGGACAGCGAGGAGACGATCACCGAAGAAGGGCGTCGCGAACTCAGCGATGTACCGCAGCCGCTTGAATGCCACGCGCGCCCCGTGCAGGCCGATCGGGTCGCCCTCGGCGTCCAGATAGCTGCGCCGCGCCTTCCGAAGCGAGCGACCGATCAGGCGCGGAGCGATGCGTGCCGCGGACGGCCCCGTGTCCGTTGCACCGTACGCGCCGCTGGCGAACGTCGCGATCCGCTCGACGAGACCGCCACCGATGAGGTCGCGCAGGCGCCCTCGGGCGGGCGCGACCGCCAGAGACCAATCGACGATCAGTCGCTCAATCGCTGGCCGATCGCCTGGCCGATGTACCGCATCCATCGCCAGGTCGGCCTGGGCGACATCTTGGTCGCGTACGTCGCCGAGCGAGGAGGCCAGAGCGCGGAGATCGGCATCGAAACCTGCGAGCAGTGACTCATCGATGAAGGACACCAGCGGCTCGCGAAGTAGCCGCAGCGCGGACCGAAGGCGGCGCGAGGCCACGCGCATCCGATGCACGTACTTGGGGTCACTCCCGATCAGTGCTCCCTGCTCCTCCGCGGCGATCCGCCCCGCTTGTTCAGTGACGATGTCCCAGGCCCAGGCCGCAGCGGTGGGCGGTGCGCTCCGTGCGGACATGGCGCGAATCGTAGGTCACGACCTGCGTTGATTCACTCGGGCGCAAACACTCGCAACACCAGCACCGGCGACGCGCGGCGCGTGGGGGACCGGTTCAGGGGCGCGGGCGGGGCGCGGAGGCGACAATCGCGACTCGCGGTATTTCGGATGACGCGTGGCGCTCGATGGAGAAGCCTGTCCCGTAAATCGTCTCGATCGTCGCCTCGGTGAGAACCGCCTGGGGCGTACCGTCCGCGATGAGGCGACCGGCATGGAGAACCATCAGCCGCGGGAAATACAGCGCCGCCAGAGCCAGATCGTGGAGGACTGTCACGATCGTGATGCCCTCGGCGCCGGCGCGGGTCACCAGATCCTCCATCAGCGCCCGCTGATGGCCGAGATCGAGGTGGGCGGTTGGTTCGTCGAGCAGGAGCACCCGCGGCCCCGGCGTCGTGCTGATCTGAGCGAACGCGAGCGCCAGAAGCGCCCGCCGTCGCTCGCCTCCCGAGAGCGACGCGAACGGCTGATGCAAGAACGGACCCAGCCCGAGGAGGTCGATTGCCCGGCGGACCACGCCCGGACCCTCTGGGTCGCCGCCGAGCGCCGACCTCTGCGGCAATCGACCAAGATCCACGATCTCCTCGACCGTGTAGTCGAACGGGACCGAGACGTCCTGCGGCACGAGCGCGATCGAACGCGCGCGCACCCGCGGCGGAAAGTCGCCCAACCGCGTTCCGCCCCACGTCACCGATCCAGACCGCGGCGCAATGATGCCCGCGAGTATGCCGAGCAACGTGCTCTTCCCCGCTCCATTTGCACCCACGATCGCGACCGTTTCCCCGACCTCGACGCCTACGTCGATGTCGCGAAGGACCACCCGATCGCCGAAACAGTGGCCGACGCCCCGCGCGCACAGTCTCATCCGATTGCTCCGACAAAGCCTCGCCGCGCACGCAGGAGGTAGAGGAACCAGGGACCGCCGACGAGCGCGGTGATCACGGAGAGAGGAATCTCCGCGGGAGGCAGGAGCGTGCGCGCGGCGAGGTCCGCGAGCACGACGAAGGCGGCCCCGGCCGGAGCATTGGCGATCAGTAGTGGGAGATGTCGCGGTCCGACGATCAGCCGCATGATGTGGGGCACGACCAGCCCGACGAAGCCAATCAGTCCCGCCAGGGTCACCGCCGCGCCGGCCAACAGTGCGATGCCCACGATCGCTTCGACCCGCTGACGCTGGATTGCGATCCCCAACTGGGCGGCGCTCTCCTCCCCCAGGGCGAGCGCATCGAGGCCAGCCGCCTGTCGCAGAGCGACCACGATGCCGAGACCGAGTGGCGGAACCGCGGCCGCGATCGGTCCCCATCCGAGAACCTGAACGCCGCCCCCCATCCAGGACCAGACTCGGGCGAGCCGCGTCAGGTGCGGATCACCCATGAAAAGGAGTGCAGTCGTGAGCGCGCCGAGGATCGCGCTCATCGCGAGTCCGGCAAGGAGGATGGTGAGGGGATCGACTCGGCCTCTCCGACTCGCGAGTGCGTACACGATCGCGATCGTGATCAGGCCGCCGAACGCCCCCACCCAGGAGAGATACGACATCGCCTGGTTGAGGTGCAGGGGCGTCGCGAAGGCGAGAAACGCCGTGACCGCGAACCCGGCGCCACCCGACATCCCCAGGATGTACGGCTCGGCAAGCGGATTGCGGAAGAGCCCCTGCGTCAGCACTCCGGCGAGTGCCAGAGCAGCGCCCACCAATCCCGCCGCGACGACGCGTGGCAGCCGGATCTCCCAGACAATCGCGGCGAGCGTCGGATCCGCCATCGCCACGGCAACGCCAAACCGAGCCAGAACGATCTCAAGGATCGTCAGCGGGGCCACGGAAACCGCCCCCGAGGCCGCGGCGAGCGCGATGAGAACGCAAAGGAACGCCGTCGCGATCGTCGTCGTCGCGCGAGGCGAGGTCCGACGAAGTGCGCTCACGGAGATCGTCAGGCCTTGCCGGGCCCGTGGAGCACGTCCGCGAGTTGTTCAAGCGCCTCGGCCACGCGAGGCCCCGGCCGAGAGAGGCGCACGCCATCGATGACACGCACATCACCTCGCTGTACGGCGGCCACCGCGGCCCAGCCGGGTCGAGCGCGGAACGCCTGCGCGGCATCCCCGCTCGCGAACCCCACCACGATGATCTGTGGGGCCTTCGCCACGATCGCCTCAAGTGAGACCTGAGGAAACGCCGAGGGCGCATCGGACATGACGTTGATGCCGCCGGCGATCCGCACCATTTCATCGATGTAGCTTCCCGGTCCCACGGTGTACGGGCGAGCGGGGTCGCTTCCGTCAACCTCGTAATACACCCTGGGCCGGGTCACATTCGCGGTGCGCAGGCGCACGCTCTCGATCCGTCCTCGCACGCGCTCGGCGAGGGCGGACGCCTCACGCTCGGTTCCGGTCGCGCGCCCGAGAAGAGTGAAGTTATCGAGCGTTCCGCTCAGGTCCTTGTATTCGAGGACGAGCACGGGCACGCGGAGCGGCTCGAGGAGGGTAACCAGATCGGGGCTGCGACCCATCATGATCACCAGGTCTGGTCGCAGCGCCGTGATGACCTCGAGGTTCGGCTTCAGATCGCCCACCTTGGGGAGGTCCTTCGCGGCGGCTGGGACGTCGCTGAAGTTGTCCACTCCCACGATCCGATCGCCCGCCCCGATCGCGAATAGCGTCTCGGTGTTCGAGGGCAGATAGGAGATGATGCGCGCGGGTGGGGCGAGCAGCGTGACCGACCGCCCCAGACCGTCGGTGAGCGTACGCGGCCAGCCGAGGGAAGTGGGTGACGGAGGTGCCACTGTCGGAGGGATTGCAGTGGCGGTGGGTGGCACGGCCGTCGCCGTGGGGGTAACAGCCGGCGACGCGCTGGTCGCGGTCGGCACCATCGCCGCACTTGGTGCGAGACCGATCGCCGGCGCAGCCGTCGGCGTGGGTGCGGTCTGGCACGCGGTAAGAAGGAGCATCAGGAACAGGATAAGAACTCGCATCATCCACCTCACTCGGGTTCGACAGGCGGGTCAGAGCTCCGGTGAGAGGGGAGACCCGGGGAACCCGGAAGGTGGGCCGATCGCTCGGCGGGCCACGGTGCCTCTCTCTCGAAGGACGCCGACCGAGACGAAGGTGGGCATTCTGGCTCGCGGACCTCACGGCCCGACCACAGTTGCGGGACAGCGCCGGAATCACACCGGACTTCCCCCGTTCAAGCGGCCGCCCTTCGGCAACCGCCCTTCGTCCGCTATCGCTTTGTCGGAGCGGAGGGTAGCACACTGGCTGATATCCTCTGCGTCGTGCGTGCGGTCGTCGCGGGCGGTGCCGGATTCATTGGCTCGCACCTGTGCGCCAGGCTCCTCGCGGATGGCCTCGAGGTCGTCGCGCTCGACAACCTTCTTACGGGGGATAGACGGAACCTCGTGGCGCTCCAGGGGCGCGCGGGCTTCACTCTGATCGAAACCGACATCACGCGACCACTGCCCGACATCGACAACGTCGATCTCGTTTTTCATCTGGCGAGTCCGGCGAGCCCGCCCGGCTACATGCGCTACCCGATCGAGACCGCGCTGGCGAACAGCCAGGGGAGCCATCGTCTCCTCGAATTGGCCGAACGCCACCGCGCGCGGTACCTCATGGCATCGACGTCCGAGGCCTACGGCGATCCGCTGGAACACCCGCAGCGCGAGAGCTACTGGGGAAACGTCGACCCCGTGGGTGAACGTGCGTGTTACGACGAGTCGAAGCGCTATGCCGAAATGATCGCGATGGTCTACCACCACACCCGCGATGTCGACACGCGCGTCGTTCGGATCTTCAACACGTACGGCCCGCACTCAGACCCGGAAGACGGGCGGATCATTCCCCAGTTCGTGAGTCAGGCCTTGCGCGCGGAACCGATCACGGTCCATGGCGACGGGTCGCAAACCCGCTCATTCTGCTTCGTCTCCGATCTCATCGAGGGCCTGATGCGTGCGATGCTCCGAGGGCGCACGCGCGGCCAGGTTATCAACCTGGGGAATCCCGATGAACGCTCGGTCCTCGAGATCGCACGCATCATCGCTCGGATCGCGGACACGGGCGCGCCGATCATCCACGTCGATCAGGCGCGGGTAGGCGATCCGCGTCGGCGCTGCCCTGACATCGGCCGCGCCACGGCACTACTGGAATGGGAACCGCGCGTGGGCCTCGAGGTTGGCCTGCGCCACACGGTCGACTGGTTTCGGGAGCGTCTGGCCGTCCCCGCACCGATCGGAGGTTAGATATGTCGCTCGACCCACAGGCGCGCGCAGTACTCGAGGCGGCCGCCGCGCTCGGCCAGCCCCCGCTCGAGGAGACCACCCCCGAGGAGGCCCGGCGCAACTTCATCCTGCGGCGCCAGAGCGCCGCCGCTGCGCCGCGACCCGTCCGCGAGGTGAGTGACGGGACTGTTCCCGGGCCAGCGGGTGACATTCCGATTCGGGTGTATCGCCCGGCGGAGGGAGTACTCCCCGCCCTCGTCTACTTCCACGGCGGAGGCTGGGTGATTGGCAACCTCGATACGCACGATGGGACGTGCCGGGATCTCGCTGCCGCATCCGGCTGCGCGGTGATCTCGGTCGACTACCGGCTCGCGCCGGAGCATCCGTTCCCCGCTCCGCTCGATGACTGCTTCGCGGCGACCGCGTGGGTCGGCGCCAACGCCAACGGCCTGAAGATCGACCCGCGGCGCATCGCGGTCGGCGGCGATAGCGCCGGGGGCCATCTCGCCGCGGGCGTCGCACAGATGGCGCGCGACCAGAGCGGACCTAGCCTCGCCTATCAGTTGCTCATCTATCCAGTGACCGACCGGGACTTCACGACCGCCTCGTACGTTGCCAACGCCGAGGGCTTCGGCTTGACCAGGACGGGGATGCAGTGGTTCTGGAACCACTTCGTCCCGCAGCACCGTTCCCATGAACCGTACGCGTCACCGCTCAGGGCGCCCGACCTGCGCGGCCTACCCCGCACCCACGTCATCACGGCGGAGTACGACGTGCTACGCGACGATGGGCGCCAGTATGCGGAGAGGTTGCGCGCCGCCGGCGTGCGCACGCAGTACGATGATCACCCCGGCCTCGTGCACGGGTTCTTCGGCATGGCCGGGCAAATCGACCGCGCAGCGACCATCGTTCGCGAGGCGGGGCAGTTGCTGGGCGAGGCGCTACGGACGGCGTGATAGCGGCGCGCTGGCGCCGCTATCTCATCACCGGTTCCACCGGCATCGGCGCCGCGACCGCGCGCCTGCTCGCATCGGGCGGTCAGCGCGTCTTCGTGATCTCGCGGACTTCCGCCCACGTCGCGGCGCTGGTGGACGATCTCGCGCATGCCGGCGGTGACGCGTCTGGGACGGCCGCGGATCTCCAAATCGAGCAGGAGGCGGTCGCCGCCGTCCGGGACGCGCACGCACGGCTCGGACGGATCGACGGTGTCTTCAATGTCGCGGGCATGAGTGGCCGCCGCTTTGGCGACGGCCCGCTGCACGAGGTCACCCTCTCAGGATGGGACATCACACTGGGGTCCAATCTGACGAGCATGTTCCTCGTCTGTCGAAAGACGCTCGGCATCCTGGTCGCCCAGGCTCCGGACGAAGACGGTGCGCGCGGTGCGATCCTCAACATGGGCAGCGTCCTTGCCGCTCATCCGTCTTCGCCACAGTTTGCGACCCACGCCTACGCGGCGGCCAAGGGAGCGATTGTGTCGATGAGCCGGGCCATGGCCGCCACGTACGCGCCTCGGGGGATCCGCGTAAACGTCATCGCCCCCAGGCTGACACGGACGCCGATGAGCCGACGCGCTCAGGACGACCCCGACATCCTCGACTTCGCGAGCCGGCGCCAACCGCTCGTGGGCGGCATGCTCTCGGCCGAAGACATCGCCCGAACGGCGGCATTTCTGCTCGGACCGAACGCACGAGCGATCACCGGCGATGTGATCACCATCGACGGGGGATGGTCGGTCTCCGCCTGAGGATTGGCGAGATCAAGCGAACAGCGGCGTGCGCGCGAGGTAATCGAGATCCTCGCGGGTGGGATCGGTCAGGTTCGGAAGGGCAAGCGCGGCGGCGAGATCGAACCATGCGAACCCGGCACCCTCGCCGAGCACGAAGTCCATCCGTCGGTCGGGCCACGGGTAACAGAACACCACCCGCAGCAGGCCGTTCGGCATCACGTAGCGGCGCACTTCGCACGCAGTCGATCGCTCGATCGCGATGCCGAGTTCCTCGGCCATCTCGCGGACCCAGGTCTGCAGGGGGTCGCCCGCATCCTCCGGTTCGGCGCGGCCGCCGAAGAACGCCCAGCGATCGGGATTCTGCGGAGCCTTGGAATCGCGCAGGTGGAGGAGGATCTGCCGCGTCGGTTCGTGCATGAGGAACCCGGTCGCGACGTAGACCTGGCTCATCCGGAGGGCGATCCCGTCAACTCCTGGCGCACGATGCGCGTTCCTTCCACCATCGCCGCGAGCTTTCGGCGGGCCGCCCACCGTGCGGTCTGGCTGAACCCGCAATCGGGGACGATCGCGACCTGATCCGGGCGCAGGTGGCGCAGCACCGCGCGGATGCGCTCGGCGATCTCCACGGAGGACTCGACGTGGTAGTTCTTGACGTCCACCAGGCCCGCCGCGAGGGTGCGATCGCGGGGGAACCCGGCCGCGAGTTCGATCTCGGCCATCTCACGATTCGCGAACTCCAGCGCGAACTCGTGAGCGTGCACCGCAAAGATCGCCGGAAAGAGCGGTCGAAAGGTCCGGCGCGCGACCGGGCGACCGACGTAGTTGCCGAAACAGAGGTGCAGACCGATGCGCGCGTCGACCCCCTCGACCGTCGCGTTGAAGAGATCGACGAACGCGCGCGGGTCATCCGAGTGCACCGCGTACGACGGCTCGTCGATCTGGATGAACGTCGCGCCATTCGCGACGAGCGCGCGCAGTTCGCGATTGACGATCGTGACGAGAACACGCGCCGTCTCCAATCGGTCGGGATAGACGGCGCCGCCCTGAAGACGCCCCGCGAGTGTGAACGGCCCGGCGCAGGGCATCTTGATCGGTTTCGGTGTGCGGGTTCGGACGTATCGCCATTCGTCGAGTAGCCCCAGACCGCGCGGAGCCTCGATTGGGGCAATAACGCGATAGCTCTCGCGCTGATCGTGTGCGACGACACCGATCTTCCGCCGCGCCGGTAGGGCCTCGATGCCGGTCAGGAAACCGTAGAACGCGGCCGTGAAGAATCCGGCGCGCCGCATCTCTCCGTCCGACACGATGTCGACACCGGCCTCCTCCTGATCCCGCACGGCCAGATCGACCGCATCGTCGAGCGTCTCCCGAATGTCATCGGGTCCGCATTCGCCCCGCTCGGCCGCGGCCAAAGCCAGGTGAAGCCAGGCTGGCCAGGCGTGGGAGCCGATGACGCTGGTGGGCAGGAGGGGCAGGGCGCCGAGATCCAGGCGTGCCACGGTTCAGGCCGCGACCGCGCGATCGCGCGCCCACGCTGTCGCTCCCAGCGCGCCGCTCTCCTCACCGAGCGCCGCCGGGACGACGTCGATTGGCGCGTAGCGCAGGTACCAGCCGACCCGATGCTCGAGACACTCGGCGATACGATCGAACAGCATCGCGCCCGCCTGCGCGATGCCGCCACCGACGATGACCCGGCGCGGGTTGAGAAGGAGCGCCAGATTGCCAATGAGGATCCCCAGGCGGAACCCAGTATCGCGCACGAGCGAGCGGGCACCGTCATCGCCCGCTGCCGCGGCGCGGGCGATAGTCGCCGGGGTGATTCGCGCCACATCGCCTTCGACGAGCGCGCGCAAGCCAGGAGCCCCGCCCGCCTCGACGAGTTCCCGACCCTGCACCGAGAGCGCCTTGCCGCTGGCCATCGCCTCGACACACCCCCAGCCACCACACGAGCAGTCCGGCCCCTGCGCGTCTAGCGCGTTGTGTCCCACCTCTCCGGCGTGTCCGGCGCTGCCGAGCAGGAGACGCCCGGCGGAAACGATCCCACCGCCGACGCCCGTGCCCACCGCGATCATCACGAAGTCTTTGTACCCTCGCCCGGCACCGAAGTGCATCTCCGCGAACGTCGCGGCGCGGACGTCGTTCATCAGCCACGCGGGCGCGCCGAGAGCCTCGCCCAGTTCGCGCGCGGCGCGTCGCCCCCGCCAGTCACCGGCGACATTGGGCAGGAAGAGGACCTCGCCGGCCGCCATATCGAGAACACCCGGCACGGCGACTCCGATTCCCGCAATCGGTCCACCTTCGCCCAACGACCGCGCCAGCGAGATCATATCGGCCACCACTGCGTCGACACCCTGGCGCGAGGTCGGACGCGAACCGCTGGCCAGGGTCTCACCGGAGGGCGAGATCGCCATGCCCTTGATGAACGTCCCGCCGAGATCGATTCCGACATAGCGGCTCGTCACAGGCGGCTCACCCGCTCGCGGTGATCGTCGTAGGCGAGATCGAAGACACGGGCGGATTCCTCGGCTCCCACGATGAGCGAACTCGTCAGCACGTACGGCGGCTGACCACGCGCGGTGAGTAGCTCGGCGACACGACACTTCATCGCGTTGGCGATGAGAGTGTTGCCGATCGTCGATCCCGGGCCGACCGGGTAGCGCAGGCCGGGGATCGCGACCATCGCGTCTCCCACGACGGCACAGTTGTCGATCGCGAGGTCGACTACCTCGAGCAGTTTCCGGCCCGACGGGGCCTTCGGCGGTGCCTGACGGCAGTGCGCGAACGACATGACACCGATAGTGAAGAGACCGGCGGTCCGCGCCTCCTCCGCCATCTCGACCGGCACGACGTTCGTGCCCGAGGTCGAGAAGACCATCATCACGTCGCGACGGTCGACCCGGAAGTTGCGAAGGACGGCCTTCGCGAAGCCGGACGTCCCCTCGACAAACATGGCCTGACGCTGCCCGTTCGCGCCGACAACTTGATTGTGAAAGGTGAGCGCCAGTTCGACGATGGTGTGGAAGCCGGGAAAGGAACCGTAACGAGGCCAGATCTCTTCGACCGCCATCCTGGAGTGGCCGCTCCCGAAAACGTGCACCAGTCCGCCCGAAGAGATGCACGCCGCACACCGTTGCGCGGCCTCTTCAATCGCGAACATCTGCGTCGCCGCGAGACGATCGAGAATGTCCCGCGCGCCCGCGAAATACGCGGCGGCGACGGCGGACATCGGGGCGCAGGATAACGGATTCCACGGGATGGGACCGACATGGGAGCCTTCTGTCCACTCTTATGGTAAGTTAACACGGACCGAACGATGATCCAGCCGTGCTGGGGCGAGTCGTGCGATTGCGCGCGAGCAGATCCGGCCGCCGTCCGCTTCCCTCAGCGCGGCGCTGTCCACCGCATGCCTGGGTGATCAGCCGTGTGGAGATCGACGGCCGGCCAGCCCTGCATTACACCTGCCCGCTCTGCGACGCGCAGCGCGACGTGACCGGCGGAGCGGCGCTCCGCGCGGGAGCCTCGCTGGCCTGAGCGAAGGCGCGCGGATCGGGATTGCCCAGCCCGATCCCCTCGGTCCTCGCCCCGGCTCGTTCCATCGGATATGCCCTTTCT